>NZ_JAVYJE010000011.1:0-295900 GCF_032621735.1 Pseudomonas sp. zfem005
GGCGGTGACGCTGCCGTCCTTCTTGAAGGCCGGCTTGAGCTTGGCCAGGGATTCGGCAGTGGTGCCGGCGCGAGGCTGCTCGTCGGTGGCGAAGGCGACGGGCTCGCCCTTCTTCTGCGGGATCAGGATCGGGGTGATCTCATCCACGAAGCGGCCCGCTTCGATGGCGGCGGAAGCCTTCTGCTGGGAAGCGGCGGCGAAGGCATCCTGGGCTTCACGGCTGATGCCGTACTTCTCCACCAGGTTCTCGGCGGTGATGCCCATGTGGTAGTCGTTGAAGGCGTCCCACAGGCCGTCCTGGATCATGCTGTCGACCAGCTTGGCGTGGCCCATGCGCAGGCCGGTGCGGGCGCCGGGCATGACGTAGGGGGCGAGGCTCATGTTCTCCTGGCCACCGGCGATGATCACCTCGGCGTCACCGCAGCGGATGGCCTGGGCGGCCAGGTGCAGGGCCTTGAGGCCGGAGCCGCAGACCTTGTTCAGGGTCATGGCCGGCACGGCGTGGGGCAGGCCGGCGAGGATGGCGGCCTGGCGCGCAGGGTTCTGGCCGCTGCCTGCAGTGAGCACCTGGCCGAGGATGACCTCGTCCACCTGGGCGCCATCGAGGCCGGTCTGGGCCAGCAGCTGGCGGATCACCGCAGCGCCCAGCTCGGGGGCGGGGATGTTGGCCAGCGAGCCCTGGAAGCTGCCGACGGCGGTGCGGGTGGCGGCGACTATGACGACGTCTTGCATATGCGGATCTCCTGCGGGGCCACGCCGCACGGGCCTGGCCGATGAACAAAAGACCGCCCCGCGGACGAAGCGTGCGTGGCGTTTCGTCCGCGAGGCGGAAGAGCAATCAGAAGCTCATTTCGATCACGTCGTCAGGGACGATCAGCTTGCCGGCGGTCTTGGCGACGATCTCCTCGATGCTGACGCCGGGGGCGCGTTCGCGGAGGATGAAGGCGCCGTCCTCGATCTCCAGGTAGGCCAGGTCGGTGAGCACCTTGCGGATGCAGCGGCAGCCGGTGAGCGGCAGGCTGCAATGCTTGAGCAGCTTGGACTCGCCGTCCTTGGAGGCGTGGGTCATGGTGACGATGATGTTGTCGGCACCGGCCACCAGGTCCATCGCGCCGCCCATGCCCTTGACCAGCTTGCCAGGGATCATCCAGGAGGCGATGTTGCCCTGCACGTCCACCTCGAAGGCGCCCAGCACCGTGAGGTCGACGTGGCCGCCACGGATCATGGCGAAGGATTCGGCGGAGTCGAAGATCGCCGCACCCTTGCTGGCGGTGACCGTCTGCTTGCCGGCGTTGATCATGTCGGCGTCGACTTCCTCCTCGGTGGGGAAGGCGCCCATGCCCAGCAGGCCGTTCTCGGATTGCAGCATCACTTCCATGCCCTCGGGCACGTAGTTGGCCACCAGGGTGGGGATGCCGATCCCCAGGTTCACGTAGTAGCCGTCCTTCAGTTCGCGGGCCACGCGCTGGGCCATCTGTTCGCGGGTTAGTGCCATGTCGTTTTCCTCGGATTCTTCTTGTCGTGGTCAGCGAGTGGTGCGCTTTTCGATGCGCTTCTCGAAGGTCCCGCAAATCAGGCGATCGACGTAGATGCCCGGGGTGTGGATCTGGCTCGGGTCCAGCTCGCCGGGCTCGACGATCTCCTCCACCTCGACCACGGTGATGCGGCCGGCGGTGGCCACCACCGGGTTGAAGTTCTGTGCGGTGTGGCGGTAGATCACGTTGCCGTAGCGGTCGGCCTTCCAGCCCTTGACGATGGCGAAGTCGCCGGTGATGGCCGGCTCGAGGATGTAGGGGCGGCCGTTGAATTCGCGGGCCTCCTTGCCTTCGGCGACCGGGGTGCCGTAGCCGGTGGCGGTGTAGAAGGCGGGGATGCCGGCGCCGCCGGCGCGCAGCTTCTCGGCGAGGGAGCCCTGGGGGGTGAGCTCGACTTCCAGTTCGCCGCTGAGCAGCTGCTGCTCGAACAGGGCGTTCTCGCCGACGTAGGAGGCGATCATCTTGCGGATCTGCCGGTCTTCCAGCAGCACGCCGAGGCCGAAGCCATCGACGCCGCAGTTGTTTGAGACCACGGTGAGGTCGCGCACGCCACGGCGGCGGATCTCGGCGATCAGGTTCTCGGGGATGCCGCACAGGCCGAAGCCCCCGGCGAGGACGGTCATGCCGTCGGTGAGCCCTTCGAGGGCTTCCTCGTAGCTGCCTACGCGCTTGTCGAGTCCACTCATGGTGCTGCCTCTTGTGATTGTCGTTGGCCCGGCACGTGGCCGGCGAGTGGGCCCAAGCTTCTCCTCGTTCGACTCATTTGTTAATTTTGTTTTTCCTCGCTATTGATCGGCAAAACAAATCAATGACCGTCAAGCAACTGCGTGCCTTCCTCGCCGTCGCCCAGAGCCTGAGCTTCGCCCAGGCCTGCGAGCGCCTGCACCTGTCCCAGCCGGCGCTGTCCCTGGCGATCAAGAACCTGGAGGAGTCCCTCGGCGGCCAGTTGCTGGTGCGCACCACCCGCAGCGTGGCGCTGACGCCGGAGGGCGAGACCCTACTGCCCATCGCCCGGCGCCTGCTGGCGGACTGGGACAACGCCGAAGAGCTGCTGCGTCAGCACTTCACCCTGCAACTGGGCAAGGTGGCCATCGCCGCCATGCCCTCCTTCGCCGGCAACCTGCTGCCGGTGGGCCTCAAGGCCTTCCGCGACCGCCACCCGAAGGTCAACGTCGCGGTGCACGACGTGATCAACGAACAGGTGCTGGAGATGGTGCGCAACCACCGCGTCGAGCTGGGTATCGCCTTCGAGCCGGAGTCCCTCGACGGCCTGGCCTTCACGCCCTTCTACAGCGACCGTTTCGTCGCCGTGGTGCCCGGCGATTGCCCGCTGGCCGAGCGTCGGGAAGTGAGCTGGGCGGAGCTGCTGGGCGAGCCCTTCATCACCCTGCAACGCCCCTCCGCCGTGCGCCTGCTGCTGGAGGAGCGGGTGGCGGCGCGGCACGGCCGGCTGCCGGTGGCCCTGGAGAGCCACCAGTTGGTGACGGTCGGGCGCATGGTCGCCCAGGGCCTGGGGGTGAGCGCCGTGCCCAGCCTGTGCATCCAGCAGATGGAGGAACTGGGCGCCCGCTGCATCGCCCTCGGCGAGCCGCAGATCGAACGCCGCGTGGGCCTGCTGTGGCTCGCCGGGCACAGCCTCTCCACCGCTGCCCAGGCCTTGGCAGACGTGCTGCTGCACCTGCGCGACTGGAACCGCCAGGTGCCATCGGGACCCGGCGAGTGAGACCAACCCCGAACCTTGTACCGGAGCGGCCGCCCACGGCCCGTGCCATGCTGTGAACATCGCCCGCCAGCGCAGTGGGCCCAGCCGTAGAAGAAGAGGAATCGCCCGATGAACCAGCCCCTGTGGAGCCCCAGCCCGGAACGCATCGCCGCCACGCGGATGGACGCCTTCCGCCGCGAGATCAACCGCCGCCACGGCCTCGACCTGGCCGACTACGCCGCCCTGCACGCCTGGAGCGTCGAGCAGCGGGAAGCCTTCTGGCAGGCGCTGGTGGAGCTGTTCGACGTGCGTTTCCATGCACAGCCCCGCACCGTGCTGGAGGAAGGCGCGGCGATGCCCAGCGCCCATTGGTTCCCCGGCGCCACCCTGAACTTCGCCGAGCACCTGCTGCGCCGCCGTGACGACCACCCGGCGCTGGTGGCCGTGGCCGAGGACGGCCGCCGTGAGCAGCTCAGCCATGCCGAACTGGCCGCCCATGTGGCCGGCCTGCAGCAGCGCCTGGCCGCCGCCGGGGTGGGCGTCGGCGACCGTGTGGCGGCCTTCATGCCCAACACCTGGCAGACGGTGGTGGGCATGCTCGCCACCGCCAGCCTCGGCGCCACCTGGTCGTCCTGCTCGCCGGACTTCGGCACCCAGGGGGTGATCGACCGCTTCGGCCAGATCGAACCCAAGGTGCTGATCGCCGCCGCCGGCTACCACTACGCCGGCAAGACCCTGGACCTGACCGCCAAGCTCAATGAAATCCTCCAGCGCCTGCCTGCCCTCGCCCAGTTGGTGGTGGTGCCCTATGCCCGCCCCGAGGCCCGCGCGGAAGACTTCGCCACCCCGGCCCGGGTCAGCCTGTGGAGTGACTTCTACCGTCCCGGCGGCGAACCCGCCTTCGTTCCCGTGCCCTTCGAGCAGCCGCTGTACATCCTCTACTCCAGCGGCACCACCGGGGTGCCCAAGTGCATCGTCCACGGCGTGGGCGGCACCCTGCTGCAACACCTCAAGGAACACGCGCTGCACAGCGACCTGAAGGCCGACGACACGCTGTTCTACTTCACCACCTGCGGCTGGATGATGTGGAACTGGCTGGCCTCCGGCCTGGCCCTGGGCGCCACCCTGGTGCTCTACGACGGCTCGCCCTTCCACCCCGGCCCCGAGCGGCTGATGGACCTGATCGACGCCGAGGGCATCAGCGTGTTCGGCACCAGCGCCAAGTACCTGGCCGCCCTGGAGAAGGCCGGCGCCAGGCCCCGCCAGAGCCATCGCCTGGAACGCCTCAAGGCGCTGCTCTCCACCGGCTCGCCCCTGGCCCACGAGGGCTTCGACTACGTCTACCGCGAGATCAAGGCCGAGCTGTGCTTGTCGTCCATCTCCGGCGGCACCGACATCGTCTCCTGCTTCGCCCTCGGCAACCCGGTGCTGCCGGTGTGGCGCGGCGAGCTGCAGTGCAAGGGCCTGGGCATGGACGTGCAGGTGTGGGACGCGGACGGCAGGCGGCTCACCTCCGGCAAGGGCGAACTGGTCTGCGCCCGGCACTTCCCCTCGATGCCGGTGAGCTTCTGGAACGACCCAGACGGAGAGAAGTTCCGCGCGGCCTATTTCGAGACCTTCCCCGGCGTCTGGGCCCACGGCGACTACGCCGAGGAGACGGGGCACGGCGGCCTGGTGATCCATGGCCGCTCCGACGCCGTGCTCAACCCCGGCGGCGTGCGCATCGGCACCGCCGAGATCTACCGCCAGGTGGAGAAGGTGGAAGAGGTGCTGGAATCCATCGCCATCGGCCAGGATTGGCAGGGCGACGTGCGCGTGGTGCTGTTCGTGCGCCTGCGCGACGGCGTGGCGCTGGACGAAGCGCTGCAGGCACGCATCCGCCAGGTGATCCGCGCCAACACCACGCCGCGCCACGTGCCGGCGAAGGTCATCGCCGTCGCCGACATCCCTCGCACCCTCAGTGGCAAGATCGTCGAGCTGGCGGTGCGCAACGTCGTCCACGGCCGCCCGGTGAAGAACACCGACGCCCTGGCCAACCCCCAGGCGCTGGAACTGTTCAGGGACCTGCCGGAACTGGCCGAGTGAACACGGCGAGGCCGTAAGCCGGGGGGCAGACCGACGGTTCCCTGGCACTTGCGCGCGTCACCCGCCCTGCGAACCCCATCACGCTTGGACCAATGGCCAAGGGAATGGCCGGGGCACCGGCGCTACCATGGCCGCTCCACCCCACCTGGACCCCGAGATGGATCTCATCCCCCGTGCCCTGCTCTGCCTGGGCCTCGCCCTGCCCTCCATCGCCCTGGCCACGCCCTGCCAGGAGTTCGAACCCGCTACCGCGCGCCTCGAAGGCAAGCTGGAGCGCCAGACCCACCCCGGCCCGCCCAACTTCGAAAGCGTCGAAAACGGCGACGAGGCGCGCACCGGCTTCTACCTGGTGCTGGCCGAGCCCGCCTGCGTGAAGGGCAACGACTACGAGACGGACATGGGCGCCGAGCAGGACGTGCGCCTGGTGCAACTGGTGCTGGACGAAGCCGGCTACAAGAAGCTCGAACCGCACCTGGGCCAGCAGGTGACCCTCGCCGGCCACCTGTTCTCCGCCGAGACAGCCTTCCACTACGCGCCGCTGCTGATGCAGGACGTGCAATGGCTGGAGGACCAGCCGACCGCCAGCGCCGACTGCGAAGCCCTGGCCGCCAAGGCCAACGACGCTGTCGGCTTCCACCCGCCCTGGTGGGGCACGGTGAAGGGCGAAGGCCGGCTGCACTTCCACAGCGCGCCGGACAAGGCCTGCACCATCCCCGGCCTGTTCATCATCCCCGGCGACGGCGTGACCATCTACGCCGCCGAGAACGGCTGGATGCAGGTGATGTACATCAACGCCAAGGGCGAGGACTTCAGCGGCTGGGTGGAAGAAAACCGCCTGGACGCCGCCCCGTCGCGCAGTGAAGGCGACGACCAGCCCGAACCGGCCGCCAGCGGCCAACCCGAGGACGTCACCACCTTCGCCGACCGCTACGCCAACTGCGAGCACTTCCTCGGCGAGGAGCCCTACGACGCAGAGCGGGCCAAGGAGCTGGCCCAGGCCGTGGAAGAACTGTGCACCGGCATCGACGCCCAGCTCGACGCCCTGCGCCAGCGCTACAAGGACGATGCCAGCGTGACCCAGGCCCTGGCCGGCTACGAGAAGGTGGAGTGACCCCTCCGCCGCGCCACCCCGACGCGGCGGCAGCCTCTCCTATACTCCTGGCGTCGCCCTGATACGGACCCCACCGTGCTCGCCAGAACCCTGTGCTTCGCCGCCCTGCTCTGCTGCGCCCTCCAGGCCACCGCCCGGCCCCTGCAGGTCGACCTGTACCTGCCCGATGCGCCGCCGCTGACCATGCTGGAAGCCGGCAACAGCCACGGCATCGTCGGCGACGCCACCCTGCTGGCGCTCAAGCGCGCCGGTTACCAGGTGCGCATCCTCGTCGCGCCCTGGGCACGGGCGCAGAAGCGCACCATGGAAGGCCGCGACATCCTCGTCATCCCCCTGTCGCGCACGCCGGATCGCGAAGCCTCCTACACCTGGGTCGCACCGATCATGGAGTTGCAGCGCGCCTTCTTCACCCTGGACGAGCCGGTGAAGGACTTCGCCGAGGCCCGCGCCCGCTACCGCCAGGTCGGCGTCGGCCTGGGCACCGCGCAGAACGAGATCCTCCGCCGCGAAGGCTTCGACGGCGGGCAGATACGCTCCCTGGTACTGGGCGACAAGCCTGCGCAGCTGCTGGAGATGGGGCGCATCGACGCCTGGTTCACCGGCGTCCCCGAGGCGCTCTACATCTGGCCCAAGGTCTCGCACCAGCGCCTGCGCATGAGCCCGCCCCTGGCGGCTACCGACCTCTACCTCGCCTGCTCCCTGGCCTGCAACCCGCAACTGGTGGACGACCTGCGCAAGGCCATCGAAGCCCTGCGCACGGACGGCAGCCTGAAGCGCATCCAGGCGCGGTACCTGAAGGACGCGCAACCGCTACTGGAACAACAGGCTCCGTAGGTCGGGTGCAACCCGACATGAGCCCATGCAAGCCTCGCGGGTTTCACCCGCCCTACGGGTGGGCAGAAGAGTTCAGAGCACGCACACGCCCAACGAAACTCCACCCCCATCGTAGGAGCGAGCTGTGCTCGCGAAGCCCTTTCCAGAGCCCCGGGCTGAAGCCCGGGCTACAGGCCTCGACGACCCGGTAGGTCAGGTGCAACCCGGCACGGATGCGCAAACGCATCGCGGGTTGGCGGCGTGGTCAGTAGTGCTTGCCGGGGTCTTCCGGCGGCGGATCTTCTTCGGGCAGGTCTTCGAGCTTGAGCTCCAGACCCCAGCTGGCGGCATCCTGGGTCGGCGTGGCCTGGGGCGTCGGTGCGGGAGGCGGGGTCGGTGCAGCGGCGGTGGGCCGGGTGCCGGGGCCGTCGCGGTGCAACTTGAGCTTGAGGCGCAGGTTGTTGGCCGAGTCGGCGTTCTTGATCGCCTCCTCTTCCTGGATCGAGCCCTCGATCACCAGATCGAACAGCGCCTGGTCGAAGGTCTGCATGCCCAGGGCCTTGGATTTCTCCATGATCTCCTTGATCGAGCTGAAGTCGCCGCGCTTGATCAGGTCGCTGATGGTGGAGGTGCCCAGCAGTACTTCCACCGCCGCGCGGCGCTTGCCGTCCGAGGTGCGCACCAGGCGCTGGGAAACGAAGGCCTTGAGGTTGTTGCCCAGGTCGTTGAGCAGCTGCGGCCGGCGCTCCTCGGGGAAGAAGTTGATGATGCGGTCCAGCGCCTGGTTGGCGTTGTTGGCATGCAGGGTGGAGATGGCCAGGTGACCGGTGTCGGCGAAGGCCAGGGCGTGTTCCATGGTCTCGCGGTCGCGGATCTCGCCGATCAGGATCACGTCCGGCGCCTGGCGCAGGGTGTTCTTCAGGGCGGCGTGGAAGCTGCGGGTGTCCACCCCCACCTCACGCTGGTTGATGATGGACTTCTTGTGCCGGTGCACGTATTCCACCGGGTCTTCGATGGTGATGATGTGCCCGCCGCTGTTGCGGTTGCGGTAGTCGATCAGCGCCGCCAGGGAGGTGGACTTGCCCGAGCCGGTGCCGCCGACGAAGAGCACCAGGCCGCGCTTCTCCATTACCACCTTGAGCAGGGTTTCGGGCAGCTTCAGGTCTTCGAACTTGGGGATGTCCAGCTTGATGTTGCGCGCGACGATGGAAACCTCGTTGCGCTGCTTGAAGATGTTGATGCGGAACCGCCCGATGTTGGGCAGGGAGATGGCCAGGTTCATCTCCAGCTCACGGTCGAATTCGCCGCGCTGCTCCGGGTCCATGATGGATTCGGCGATACGCGCCACGTCGCCCGGCTTGAGCGGGTCGGTGCCCAGCGGCTTGAGCACGCCGTTGAACTTGGCGCAGGGCGGCGCGCCGGTGGAAAGGTAAAGGTCCGAGCCATCCTGGGAGGCCAGAACCTTGAGCATCGAGGGGAGATCCATGGGAGCGAACGTCCAAAGGGCATTTCGAATAACGGTAGGCGAATTTCGCCCGGCTTCCTGCGCGTAAACGCGCAACCGATGAACTGTATGGGCGCGCCGCGCGCTGGCACAATGAACGGCTCCACAAACCACGAGGAAATCCCATGGCCAAGGCCCTTGCCCGCCACATCCTGGTCAAGACCGAGGCGGAAGCCGAACAGATCAAGCAGCGCCTGGCCAAGGGCGAGGACTTCGCCGTGCTGGCGAAGAAGCACTCCCTCTGCCCCTCGGGCAAGCGCGGCGGCGACCTGGGCGAAGTGCGCCCCGGGCAGATGGTGCGGGTGATCGACCAGGTGATCTTCAAGAAGCCGGTGCGCACCATCCACGGCCCGGTGAAGAGCCAGTTCGGCTACCACCTGGTGCAGGTGTTCTTCAGGGAGTGATGGGCGGTACCCCGCGCGGGCGGGTGAAAACCGGCGCTCGCCCGCTAAACCGACGCGCCGCCGACAACCGACTCCCCGCCCCGCCCGCAAAACCGCTACAATCGCGCCCTTTTGCGCGTCAGCGCCCCAGCCAGCCCAGGATTCAACCGTGATCTCCACCGCCAACATCACCATGCGATGATTTTGGCGAATAAGCGCGACTCCTGGCGGGCTGAAAGCCCCGGTTTTGCTGGGTCCCTTCCCGCCACTTCCCGCTCCTTTTCGGTACCAGTGGTACAAAAAATGGTATGAGCGCTCGTTCTTCTGGGCCTAGCCATACGCTCACTAACGCGCGCAGATTGCAGGTACTCGCAAAGCACATAGATACCTTGCCCACCTCATCACGACGCTGCCTGCCGCTCCTTCGCAACACCTTGCTCAACAGCTTTCTCTTTCTGCATCCTCTCCAGATGAAACTCTCGTAGCCGATTATTCACGTTGTTGCCTTCGCCCTTCGCCATGGAGGGAGTTGAAGACATGGCCAGAACCGCGACAACAATGAATCTGATAGTTCTCATAGTGCTCACCTATGCTGGTTGATCAATACAAACCATCTCGACTTAACGCCTGTTTATGCATTCGCCCTGGGCCAGGTAACGAATGGTGTGCAGTTCGCCTTTCGAATCGGCGTAACTGAGCAGTTTCTTCACGCTGCCGCAGTACTTAACATTCGGAGAACTGTAGATAACCTTGGCCACATCGAGCTTCATTCCGTAGCCATAATCCTTTATCGCAGGAACAGATTTTTTCACTCTCCCCGCATAGTCCTGAGTCTTCTTGAGGCTGTCCTTTTCGAACTGCTGCTCTATCTCGACACTGGTGCCCATTGCGTAGATATTTTGCGACCCCATCAGCACAGACAGGACAAAGATAAATTTCATAAATTTCATGGGCATACCCTCAGAAGAAATATTCCAGAAGAGATTAACAACCCATGACTGACATGACCGTTGCGCAAACATTACGCCTTTGCAAGATGCTTTTTTACAGGCAAAAAAAAGCGCCTTGAGCCAAGGCGCTGAGGATTCACCCTTTCCAAAGGAGCAATAGCTACCAAGGTGAATATTTACATCAGCCGGGAGCATCCGGACTGTCGACACGAGATAAACTGCGGACCTGCCAGGGTAGCGTTTCATCTCGTGCCATCTGATGATAAGCAACTCAAACTAACAAGAACGTGAGTGAAGAATTACAATCCTGAAAGAATGGAGTTGCCCACCCTGAGCGTTATAGAACGGTAATCGGGTATTCCACGATCAGACGGAACTCATCAAGGTCCGACTCATATTGAGTAGCCCGGGTATTGGCCTGGCGAATGCGGAAAGACATGTCTTTCAGCGAGCCGGTCTGCACCACGTACTTGACCTCGATATCACGTTCCCAGCGCTTCTGATTGGTGAGGGGGTTACCGTCACTGTCACGGCGCATGTAGACGCTGTTCGCGTTGCTGTAGTCGGCGTCGGTACCTTTGGCGTAGCGCGTCATGAAGGACAGGCCGGGAATGCCGTAGTCCTTCATGTTCAGGTCGTAACGCACCATCCAGGACCGCTCTTTCGGCGAGTTGAAGTCGCTGTACTGGATCGAGTTGTCGAGGAAGATCGAGTCGGACTGGCGCAGGTAGTCGAAATCATCGTCGCCGTTGTTGCGCTGGTGAGACAGCGCCAGCGTGTGGGCACCGAACTGGACGCCGATCTTGCCGCTCCAGATGTCGTTGTCGAACTCGCCAAGGAGCCTCTTGCCTTCGTCGACGGCCTTGTAATAGTTGAAGCCGCCGATAAGGGCCATGTTGTCGGAAAGCGGGTAGTTGAGCGTGGTGCCGAAGTAGTACTGGTTCCAGGCGTCTTTCAGGCGGCTGGTGTACAGGCTCACACCCACATTGTCGTTGAGGGTGTAGTCGCCGCCGAAGTAGGCGATCCAGGGTGCTGCCACGGGGCCGGCGTAGAAGGTCGCGAAGTTGTCGCGCATATCGCTGGAGACCGGCTGGCTCATGGAGTGCAGGCGGCCGCCCTGAACGGTCAGGCCTTCGAGGCTGGTGTTGGTCAGCGTCACCCCACGGAAGCTTTCCGGGAGCAGGCGCGAGTCGCCGTAGGCAACGACCGGAGTCACGGGGAATACGTCACCGACTTTGACTTCGGTGTCGAAGGCCTTGACCTTCACGGCCCCGCCAACCTTGGTGTATTCGTCACGGGCCTCACCTTCGCTGTTGACCGGCAGGACGTCGAACGAACTGCGGCCACCATTGCGCCCACCACCGGTATCCAGCTTGATGCCGATCATGGCGAATGCATCGACACCGAAGCCGACCGTGCCCTGGGTGAAACCGGATTCGAACTTACCGATGACTCCGTGCGCCCAGGCTTCGGAGTAACCCGCGCCGCCGGCGCCGTTCTCGCCATTGCGGTTGTCACGGTTGAAGTAGAAGTTGCGGTTGAGAATCGTCAGGCTGCTGCCTTCGATGAAACCTTCGCTTGGCTCTTCGGCGCTCGCGAGAGGGCTGATACTTGCAAGTGCCGCGAAGACGGCAAGCGACAGCTTGGTCTTTGAGTTCATGTTTGCTCCATATTGTTCGGCAGTTTCTTGTTGATTCGTGGCGGCCGTTTTTCTTGTTGCACTGCGAATTAGTGGCCGCTCCCTATCCTTACTGCCCGGAGCTGTCGACAACATGATTGAAGAATTACAATTTTGAAAGACGGCCCGCCAAGCGAGGCTTGGCGGGCCGTCCGGGTACTGCTAGCCGTGCTCAGGACTCGTCGAGCCCCCAGATGCGGTGCGCATCGATCAGCAACGACAAGTGGGCACGCAGGGTCTCGACATGAGCATCGAGGGCGTTCGTGGAGGCGCTCACAGCCTGTCGTCGAGCCAGCAGCAGCGATTGCAGATCCGCCTCGCCGAGCTCATAGGCACGCTGCATCTGGGCCTCGTTCTGCGCCATCGCTTCGGCGCCCTCCTTGGCGATGACGTAACTGTCATAGGCACCGGAGGCGAGGGCCACGTCGCGAGCGACCCGGGTCTCCAGCTCGCGCTTGACCAGGGCGGCATCCTGGCGCGCCATCTCCTCCTGCGAAAGAGCCTGGCTATAGCGGGCACTGCGCGAACCGCTGGGGATGGGCATGCTGATGCTCAGGCCATAGATCCGCTCGCGGCTGCCCTGCTCCGATGTGGTGAACACACCGAGGGTCGGGTCGGGAATCTTGTCGGCCTTGGCCCGTACGGCCTGCCCCTGGGACTTGAGCGCAATCGCCTGCGCACGTCGCAGCTCATCGCTCTCCTGCAGGATCCTTTCGCGCCAGATCGCCAGCTCACCCAACTCCTTTGACGGGGTGGGCAGCTCTACCTTGTTGCGCTCGATGCCTGGGAAGCGGTTCGACAGGCGGGCCCAGCTCGACGCAGCGCGCACCTTCGCATCGTTACCCTGCCGCAGCTGCTCGGCCTGCTCGGCACGCGCCAAGCTCACGTCCAGCTTGGAGGCGTCCCCGGCGCGGCTGCGCTTTTCCACGGCCACCAGGCTTTCCTTGGCCGAAGCCAGTCCCTTGTTGGCAATGTCCAGGGCGTGCTCAGCGGCGAGCCACTCCAGCCACAAGGCCATCAGCTCCTGGGCGCTCTCGTGCCTGGCCTCGCCATATCCGGCATAGGCCTCCTCCACCACCGCGCTGCTGATATCCCGATCTGCACTCATCTTGCCGGGCAAACGGATGGTGCGCTCCACGCCAACATTCCACTCGTTGTAGTTCGGCCCGCTGTTCACGCGGCGCTGCTGCCCCGTCGCCGTCATCACCCACTCATAGGGCGAGTTCCGGATGATGCCGGCCTCCTGCATCGCGGCCTCCATGCTGGCCTTCGCCGATGCCACCCGGGGGTCAGCAGACAGCAGCTCAGAGACGACGGACGTCGGTAATGCCTCCTGAATGGGCAGAGGCTTTGACGCGGCCGATCCGCTGGCGCCCATCAACAGAACCAGAAGAAGAAGTCTTTCCATCAGACGAACTCTCCGAGCAGGTTGATCTGAGACGTCCAGAAGCGCAGGCCCGTCCGGGGAAACTGCTCGCGCAGGGTGTCCAGGAGCTGGATGAGGTATTGCTGCTCGACAACGAGCTGGATCTGCACCGCGCGAGCTCGTCCCATGACCTGCTCGACTGGGTCGAGCGAAGACGTGGAGAGGCCGTGTGCCGCAACGGGCGTGCTGGTGAAAACCTGCGTGCCGGTGGTCACGAGCAACTGGTCGATAAGCTTTTCTTCAAGGGTTGGCGGGCAAAGCAGGGTCAGCCAGATATTAGGCATTCGAGGTCTCCCTCTTGGGATGAGCGAATCGGAGGTAGAGGATGGGCAGCAGCATCAGCGTGAGGGCGGTCACGGTGATGAGCCCGCCGATGACGACGATGGCAAGGGGACGCTGGATCTCGGAGCCGGGGCCCGTGGCGAACAGCAGCGGCACCAGGCCGAATGCGGTGATGGAGGCGGTCATCATTACCGGGCGCAGCCGGCGCTGAGCGCCTTGAACAACGACATCCCGTAGGGCCAGGCCCTCACCGTGCAACTGGTTGAAGTAGCTCACCAACACAATGCCGTTGAGCACCGCGATACCCAGCAAGGCGATGAAGCCCACCGACGCTGGCACGGACAGGTATTCGCCGGTGACCCAGAGCGCGACGATGCCACCGACCAGTGCGAAGGGGATGTTGCTGAGGATCAGCAGCGCCTGGCGGACCGAGCCAAAGGTGGAGAACAGCAGTACGAAGATCAGCCCCAGCGCGACCGGGATGACCACCGAGAGCCGGGCAGCGGCGCGCTGCTGGTTCTCGAACTGCCCGCCCCAGCTGATGCGGTAGCCATTGGGAAGCTCGACGTTCTTGGCGACAAGTGCCTTAGCCTCCTCGACGAAACCGACCAGGTCACGCCCGCTGACGTTGGCGATGACCACGCTGTAGCGGCTGCCCATTTCGCGGTCGATCTTCACCGGCCCTTCGGCCCGCTCCAGCTTGGCGACGCTGCGCAGCGGCACGCTGCTGCCGTCCGGCGCGGTGATCCGCACGGCGTCGAACTCGGCCGGCGATACCCGCACCGATTCCTTGGCCCGGATGAGTATCGGCGTGCGCTGGTTGCCCTCGATGACGATACCGGCGCGCTGGCCTTCGATCTGCGCGCGCAGCGCATCCTGGATGGTCTCCACGTCGAGCCCGAAGCGGCCGGCCTGCAGGCGGTCGATCTCGACGCGCAGGTACTGCACGCCATCGTTCTGCACGGTGTACACGTCCTGGTTGCCCGGCACCGTTTTCAGCAGCCCTTCGATCTGCCCGCCGAGCTCATTGAGTTTCGCCAACTCGGGGCCGTAGACCTTCACGGCCAGATCCCCGCGCACACCGATGATCATCTCGGAGACACGCATCTCGATGGGCTGCGTGAAGCTGTAGCCGATACCCGGCATCGGATCGAGCACCTTGCGGATTTCGTCCATCAGCTCTTCCTTGCTGTCCATCCTCCATTCACTGGTGGGCTTGAGCAGCAGGTAGGTGTCGGTCTGGTTGAGGCCCATGGGGTCGAGGCCGATTTCGTCCGAGCCCGCACGCGCCACGATTCCACGGATTTCCGGAATGGCCCCCATCAGGGCCTTGTGAATCTTCTTGTCCAGCTCGGCGGTCTGCTCCAGGCTCACCGACGGCAGCTTCTCGATGCCGACGATCAGGTCCCCTTCATCCATGGTGGGCATGAAGGTTTTGCCGACCTGCGTATACACCAGGCCTGCGACGACCAGCAGCGCAGCGGCGAGGACTCCGACCACCTTCTGCCGACGCAGCCCCCAGTCGAGCGCAGGCGTGTATGCAGCGAGAAGCTTGCGGGCCAGCCAGGGGTCCTCGTGCTTGACCTCGCGCAACAGGTAAGAGGACAGCACCGGAATCACCGTCAGGGAGAGCAGCAGCGAACCGGCCAGGGCGAAGACGATCGTCAGCGCCACAGGCACGAAGAACTTGCCTTCCAGCCCCTGCAGGGTGAGCAGCGGGAGGAACACCGTAATGATGATCAGGATGCCGGAGGTAACCGGCACCGCTACCTCACGGACCGCACGGTAGATGATGTGCAGGCGCGGAAGCTTGCCGCCCGAGCTGTCCGTAGCCAGCCGCTGGACGATGTTCTCGACGACCACAACCGCAGCGTCCACCAGCATGCCGATTGCGATGGCCAGGCCGCCCAGGCTCATGAGGTTCGCCGACATGCCGAAGAAGCGCATGAGGATGAAGGTGATCAGCGCCGCAAGAGGCAGCACCAATGCAACGGTCAGGGCTGCACGGACGTTGCCGAGGAACAGCGCCAGCAGCAGGATGACCAGCACGGTGGCTTCAAGCAGTGCCTTGGAGACCGCACCCACGGCCTTGTCCACCAGCGAGGAGCGGTCGTAGAACGTGGTGATCTTGATGCCTTGCGGCAAAGTCGGTTCCAGCTCCTTGAGCTTCTGCTGAACCCCCTTGACCACCTCACGGGCGTTGGCGCCAGCCAGGCCGAGCACCAGCCCCTGCACCGCTTCGCCATTGCCATCCTGGGTGACCACGCCATAGCGCGTGAGGGTGCCGATCTTCACTTCGGCGAGATCGCCGATCCGCACAGGCGAGGAGCCATTGGCGTTCACCACCACGGCACGCAGATCGTCCAGGGTGCGAATGCTGCCTTCGCTACGCACCAGCAGGACCTCATCACCCTCCCCCAGGCGGCCGGCGCCATCGTTGCGGTTGTTGACCTCCACCGCCTTGGACAGCTGCTCCAACGTCACGCCACTGGCCGCCATGCGCACCGGGTCGGGCATCACTTCGAATGTCCTGACCTCCCCACCCAGCGAGTTGACGTCGGCCACCCCAGGCACCGTACGCAGTGCCGGGCGGATGACCCAGTCCAGCAGGCTGCGGCGCTCCACCAGGGACATGGAGTCACCGTCCACGGTGAACATGAACATCTCCCCGAGCGGCGTCGTAATGGGCGCCATGCCACCTGAAATGCCTTCAGGCAGGCTGTCGGTGAGGTTGCCCAAGCGCTCCGCCACTTGCTGGCGAGCCCAGTAGATGTTCGTGCCATCCTTGAAGTCGATGGTCACGTCCACCAGGCCGTACTTGGTGACCGAACGCAGGATCTTGGTATCCGGGATGCCGAGCATCTCCACTTCAATCGGGACCGCGATGCGGCTTTCCACTTCTTCCGGGGTCATTCCCGGGGCCTTCATGATCACCTTCACCTGGGTGCTGGCAACGTCGGGGAAGGCGTCGATAGGGAGTCCGCGGTAGGCGTACCAGCCTGCCGCCGCGATGAGGACCGTCGCCAGAAGCATGAACAGCCGCTGCGACAGCGAGAATTGAACAAGACGACTCAGCATCACTCACCGTCCTCTTCAAGCCAGGCGCCTTTGAGGGCGATCACACCGGACACGGCGACTTCGTCCTGCGCCTTGATGTCACCCTCAACGCGCACCAGTTGGCCGGCGCTGGCCTGCACCTTCACCGGCTTTGCCACGAAACCGTCGGGGGTGCGCACGAAGACCACCGAGTCGTCCTTGTTGCGCGCCACCGCTGCCAACGGCAGCGACCACGCCTTGCCCGAAGACTCGACCGGGATTTCCACGGTGACCAGCTCGCCAGGGCGTAACAGACCCGCCGCGCCATCGATCTCGGCACGCAGAACGACGAACTGGTTGTTGGCCGTGATGGTGGGGCTCAGGCTCAGGACCCGCCCGCTCACCTGCTTGTCAGCCACATCAACGCGAGCCCCGACCTTGACGCCGAGGCTGGCGTTCACCGGTATCTGCACATCGAGCCAGAGGGTGTCGACCTGGGTCACGTTGAGGATGGCGGTGGCGGCATCAACACGCTGCCCAGGACGGACGGAAATGGCGCTGACGATCCCATCCTGCGCAGCGGTCAGGGTGATGGAGTCCGAGGGCACTCCAGTGCGGATGACCTGCTCCATCACCTCCTTGGTAAGGCCTGCCAGTGTCAGCTCCGACTTGGCCTGGGAGAGCGTCGCCTCGGCTTCCTTCAGAGTGGCTTGGGACTCCTGCGCACGACGCTGAGGAATGATCCCTTCCTCGAACAGCGACTGCTCCCGCGCATGAGCCTGGCGCGCCAGAGTCGCCCGCGCCGAAGCCTGCAGCAGCTGCAGTTGCAACTGACTCATAGCGGGGCTGGAGAGCCGCACCATTGCCTCACCACGCTTGACGGCCTGGAACTCCCCCACCAACAGCTGCGTCACCAGCCCTTCGAGAGGAGAGCTGATGACCTGCTCGGATCTGGGAGGCACCACAACCTGGCCAGGGTAGCGGCTACGCACCTCACCCATGGCGGTGTCCTGCACGGGGATCAGCTTGATGCCGAGTGCCCGCATCTGCTCCTCGGAAACAGCGAATTTTTCAGCGCCCAGGACAGAGCCCGACACCAGACATGCGCATGCGAGCGACAAACTTTTCACATAGCTCAAATGCCAATTCACTTTCATCGGAAAACCCCTATGCAGCGCCATGTAAAGGACATGAACTCGACCTGTTTTTTGTAGAAATTAATTGGGATGCAATGTGTAGAAGACGGCAAAGACGAGTGGCACACCCATTCATCTGCGCCCTGCATTGCGCAACAAATTAATGACGTAGAATTTCTCTACGGTGAGAAGTCTAAAAGTTCACGACTGTCAGGAACGTGGCGCAATAATTACAAATCTGTAGGGTTTCTCCACGGTCAGGTTTTTCACGCTAGAATCGGCTCAACCCCAGAAAAACAAAGGGATTCGGCTCAAAATCGCTTCACTGCGTCCAGACCGAACCCAGGTGTGCGACAAACTGACGCGGCGCAATGAGATTGCAACTTCCGCCCTTAGATGAATGGACGCGCAAACAGCAAATCACCCAACAACTCTAATAATTTTGTTACCCCTCATTTTTAAATTATTCGAGCGAACCAAAACATGCGTGTACTGGTAGTAGAAGACGAAACAAAAACGGCTGATTATCTTCAGCAAGGGTTATCCGAAAGTGGTTATGTAGTTGATCGGGCCGGCAATGGGATCGATGCACTTCATCTTTTCAGCCACAACTCTTATGGCCTCATCATCCTCGATGTGAACCTGCCCGGCCTCGATGGCTGGGGTGTGCTCGACACCATCCGCAAGACCAGCCGCGTGCGGGTCATGATGCTGACGGGGCGAGGCCGACTGAACGACAAGGTGAAGGGGCTGGACAGCGGCGCCGACGATTACATGGTCAAACCCTTCGAGTTCCCCGAGCTGCTGGCCCGCGTGAGGTCGCTTCTGCGGCGCGGCGATGAGCTGGTGGAGTCACCCACTCTGCGGGTGGCCGACCTTGAGCTCGACCCAGGACGTCATCGCGCCTACCGCGGTGAGCAGCGGATAGACCTCTCCACCAAGGAGTTCACCCTGCTCCATCTGCTGATGAGCCGCTCGGGTTCGGTGCTCACGCGCTCGCAGATCATCTCCCTGGTCTGGGACATGAACTTCGACTGTGACACCAACGTCATCGATGTTTCCATCAGGCGTCTGCGCGCCAAGATCGACGACCCGTTCGACACCAAGCTGATCCACACTCTGCGCGGCGTTGGATATGTGCTTGAGGATCGTTCATGAGCAGCGATAGCCTCGCGACCCGCCTGGGCCTGAAGGTTGGCCTGATGAGTGTTGCCCTGGTGGCACTCATCTCAACCTTTGGCTATCTCATGCTCGACCAGGGGCTGGAGCGCATCGCCAAGTCCAGCGTGCGCACCAAGATGGAAGGCATCGCCCACAGTCTTTCCAGCGCAATGAACATCAATGACGTGAACTCCAAATCCCATGTGCTGGTTGACCTGGCGATGGGACATAACAATCTCTACGTCAGCATCTTCGACTCCGCAGAAAGCAAGCAGCCGATCCTGACGCTCGGCTCGAAGTCGGTGACCTTCGAGCTGCACCGGTTTCCAGCGCACGAGGAAATGGCATTCCATGAGTGGCTGGACCCGCTGGGGCGGCCGATGCTCAGCAGCGCGCAACTCATGCGACTGAAGGACGGTACCCAGGTCGGGGTCTACCTCACCATTGATCAGTCCGCCGACGTTGAACTGCTCGACGCGCTCCTCAAGTGGGCGTTGATCGCCGCGCCTTTCCTGCTGTTGCTGATCCTGCTGGTAGCGTGGTGGACCGTTCGCCGAGGCCTGCAACCACTGACCAGTTTCCTGCGCGTTGCCTCCAAGATCTCCACTGACAATCTTGAGCATCGGCTGCCAACGGAGCGACTGCCCGCCGAACTGCGGGAGCTGGCCAACGGCATCAACTTCATGCTGCACCGCCTGGACAATGGGGTTCAGCAACTTTCCCAGTTCTCCGATGACCTCGCCCACGAGCTGCGCGCGCCGATAACCAACCTGATGGGAAAGGCTCAAGTGACCCTCTCACGCGAGCGCCCACCGCAGGAGTACCGCGAGGTGCTCGAATGCTGCACCGAGGAACTGGACCGGGTCACCCGAATCGTCTCGGACATGCTGTTCCTCGCTCACGTCAGCCACCCCGCCTCCCAGGTTCAGTTCGAAGCGGTCGCCCTGGAGGACGAACTGCAACGGGTGGGCGACCTTTTCAGCCTGAGCGGCGATGAAAAGGGGGTACGCCTTGAGTCTTCCGGTACCGGGCTGGTCATGGGTAATCGCCTGATGATTCAGCGCGCGATCTCCAACCTGCTTTCGAACGCCATCCGCTACTGCCCTTCAGGCGCCACCGTGACGATGAAGATTGGTCAGAAGAACGGAGTGGTTCGACTGTCAGTCGGCAACCCGGGCCAAGGCATCGGCGAGGAACACCTTCCTCACCTGTTCGAGCGCTTCTACCGCGTGGACAAGAGCCGAGCGCGCACCGAGGGTGGAACGGGCCTGGGTCTGGCCATCGTGCGATCCATCATGAGCCTGCATCAGGGCAGTGCCAGCGTATCGGTCGAGCCTAATGGCTTTACGTGTTTCTACCTGGATTTCCCGGCACTGAAGGCATGACTTAACGGAAGGAGTTCCTATAAAATGTTACTTTATATCACTCACTAAGAACCCTTCCATGCGCCTACTTGCCTCGCTATTTCTCACGTCCTCTCTGGCCGCCTTGATATCGACCCCGGCCAATGGCGAGGTCGAAGTGGTCACCAGCATCAAGCCCCTGCAACTGATCGTCTCTGCTATTCAAGACGGCACCGGAACCACCCGCGTATTGCTCCCTCCGGGGGCATCACCGCATTCGTTCAGCCTCCGCCCCTCCGACCTGCGCAACTTGCGCAGTGCCGACCTGATGTATTGGATCGGCCCCGACCTTGAGACCTTCCTCCAACCCGCCCTTGAGGGCCGCCAGGGGCGCACGGTCGCCATACAGGACATGAGCGGGTTGCGCATACGCCACTTCGGCGAACTAGCCCCGGGCAACCTGGATGAACATGCCGGGGAAGAAGACCATGACGACCTGCACCGCCCCGGCTCGATCGATGCGCACCTCTGGCTGAGACCGGAGAATGCACGGATCATCGCCTCACATGTGGCCGAGGACCTGACCAGGATCGACCCCTCGCAGGCGCAGCGCTACAAGGCGAACCTCGCCGCCTTCAGCAAGCGACTGGAGAACGAAGACGAGAGACTGAAGGCCCGTCTGGGCAAGCTCGATGGCAAGCCGTTCTTCGTATTCCACCAGGCTTTCGATTACTTCGAAGAAGCCTACGGCCTGAAGCACGCCGGGGTTCTAGCACTGGGCACCGACGTCCAGCCCGGCGCCCGTCACGTAGCGGAGATGCGCTCCAGACTGCAGGCGACAGGCCCTGTCTGCCTGTTCAACGAGCCACCCATCCGCCCCCGCCTGGCCTCGACACTGAGCGAGGGCCTGCCGGTACGTTTCGCGGAACTTGACGCCCTGGGCTTCGATATCCAACCGGGGCCCAAGGGTTACACAACGCTCATCGGCAAGCTCGGCGACGATCTCGCCAGTTGCCTGGAAGCCCTCTGAGCACCTTGATCACTTGGCGCCCCTGAATGCCTGGTCCATCTCGCCGAAGGTCGGCCGATGGGCCGGGAAGATCACGTTCCTACCGAACTCCACCGCCAGGGTCGGCGGCATGCCTGAAGCGGAAGCGACAAGGGTCACCTTGATGGCCTCGTAGACATTCAACTCCTCCTTGGCATCGTGCTCCAGCGAGGTCGCCAGCGGGCCGAAAAAGCCATAGGCGGCCAGGATGCCCAGGAAGGTTCCCACCAGCGCGGCCGCCACGTGCTTGCCGATTGCCGCCTGGTCCCCCTCCCCCAACAGCCCCATGGTCACGACGATGCCCAGCACCGCAGCAACGATGCCAAAACCTGGCAGGCCGTCTGCAACGCGGGTCACCGCATGGGAGTTATGTTCCAGCTCCTCTTTCAGGCTGCCCAGCCCCGTGTCCAGCAGGCCCTCCAGTTCGTGCGGTGCCATGTTGCCGGACGCCATGATACGCAAGTGGTCGCAGGTGAACGACAGCATGCGGGGATCCTGAACCAGGGTCGGGTACTTGCTGAAGATCGGGCTGGCGCCCGGCTCTTCGATATCCGCCTCGATCGCCATCATCCCTTCACGGCGGGATTTGTTGAGTATCTCGTAGAGGGCGGTGAGGATCTCGACGTAGTAGGCATGGGTGAATCGGCTGCCGAACATCTTCAAGGACTTCTTGAAAACGTGCATCGTCGTACCGCTGGGGTTGGCCTGGAGGAAGGCGCCTAGCGCACAACCACCAATGACCAGCACCTCGTAGGGCTGGATAAGCGCCGCAATGGCGCCTCCGGACAGCACGTAGCCGGCTATCACGCTCGCCAGCACCACGATCATCCCGACAATCTTCATCATGGCTTGTGTTCCTCCCTACGTAGTGACCGGCCCCATAGGGGCCGGCCTCAGGCGCATCAGATGACGCGCTTGATCTGCATGTAGTTGCCATCCGTCTTCAGCGTGACGGTGACGGGCTTGTTGCCACGGTTGCGCCAGAACCAACCGTGCTTGCCATCGAACGCCGCCTCCAGCGTGCCGCTGTCTTCCTGGGTTGCACGGCCCTTGCCGTAGCCGTGGTAGAAGCCGTTCGGCGCGTTATAGGGGTCGCCGTGGGTGTCATAGTTGACGACGCCATCGGCCACGCTCCAGTTAAAGTCCACGCGGGCACCCTTGCGCATCTCGAGCTTCACTTCCGCCCCCTGGTTCGGAGCAAGCGTGATGCTCATCTGATGCTGCTGGCCAGCTGGCTTGGCCGGCGCTTCGGCAACCGGAGCCGCCGGGGCTGCCGCTGCCGGTGCCTCCGCAACCACGGGCTCAGGAGCCGGTACGGGGGCTGCCGGGGCTGGCTGCTGGACCGGAGCACTGGTTTGCAAGGCCGCGTTATCGGCTGCGGTATCGGCCGCAGCCTCTTCAGCGAGCTGAACCTTGATCTCGCCCATCTGGGTCAGCCCCATCGCACGGCCGACACCCGTAGGGTCGATGGCGTACTCGGAAGGCATGACCACTGTCACCAGCAAGGCTGATGCGGCGATCAGCGCGATGATGGTGGAGCGGAGAAGCTGCTTGCTGCTCGGCAGCTCGTTGATAGTGGGAAGCTTGGTATTGAACATGTCTTGTCCTTACTGGGAAATGACCAGGCCGGTGAGCTGGTAGCCCATCAGCAGGAAGCCGGCGCTCATCATGGCGACGTTGGCGGAATACGCGTGCCGCCAGAAGCTGGCGGTGCGACGCCAGTAGCCCATGAGGATGAGGATGGTGCCGAGCGCCATGAGCTGGCCGATTTCGACACCGACGTTGAAGGCGATCAGGTTGGCGATCAGCCCATCGGGGGATATCTCGTACTCCTGGATCTTGGTGGCCAGGCCGAAGCCGTGGAGCAGGCCGAAGACCAGGGTGGCCGCGCGGGTGTCGGGCTGGACACCAAACCAGCGCTGGAAGGCCCCTAGGTTGTCGAGCGCCTTGTAGACCACCGAGAAGCCGATGATCGCGTCGATCACATAGGAGCTGATGCTGATGTCGGCCAGCACGCCGAGCAGCAGCGTGACCGAGTGTCCGACGGCGAACAGCGTTACGTAGAGGCCGACATCCTTGAGGCGATACAGGAAGAAAATCACGCCGAACAGGAACAGCAGGTGGTCGTACCCGGTGATCATGTGCTTGGCGCCCATGTAGATGAACGGCATGACCATCACGCCGGTGCTCTCCTGGATGAACCCCTTGTCACCTTCCGCAACGCCATGGGCGAGTGCGTCTGGCGTCACCAGCAGCATGAGGGCTGCGATGAAGGTCAGCAGGAAGAGCGGGCGGCGCAGAAAGGCATCTGCGCCACTCCATAGAAGTGCATTCATTGCTTACGTCCTAGATTGCTGAAAATGAGAGCTGCCGAGCAGCCCGATTCAAAGCACGAACGTAGTGCGGGGAGGACGCTCTATGAGATGGATGGGCCCGGTGGGCATGGTGAAACGGGGAGTCGACTGGAGCTGGGCGGGTCCAATCAAGGGAGGCAGGACGATCACTGACCCCAGGTAGGGCGTCTCGTGAACGTGATCGGCGGTGAAAGGCGCGTGGTAGTGATCGCCGCAAGCAACGCAGCTGTCCGAGTCGATGTCGTGAGAGTGGGAGTGCCCTTCGACAGAGTGGGAGTGCCCTTCGACGACCGCCCCTTGCTGGCTAGCAGCAGACAACAGCGAATAGGTATGCCCCACCCACGCCATGAGCAGCGCGAGCACCAGGGTAAAAGCTATTCGGGTTGAGGCAGCACGGAACGGCATTGTCTTTCGGCACGCATTTGAATGCCGACAATCTATCCCCTGGGGGTGGATAGGATCAAGCCTCAATTGTTACAGAGTCGAAGGTAGCGGCCCCCACCCTCCGTCTCTCCAGGCCTGCGGCCTTGACTTTCAGGATTGTAATTCTTGCCTCACGCTGGCGTCAGGTTCGATTCCTTAGCATCTGGGTAACGAAATCGGCTTCACATCAGTAGCCGATACTGCCTGGAGCCTCCTATGAAACTCATCAAGATCATCCTCGCCAGCGCACTGCTCATCGGCGCTGCAGCCCCTGCCTACTCCGAAGACGGGTACGACCGCTCCTATCAGATGAATCAGAAGTTCCGTGAAGACCAGAAGCGGCTCTGGGGCGACAAGGACAAAAGCGATGCTCAGAAAACCGAGCGCTCCCTGTCCCGCGAGAAGGATGGCCAGATCAACAAGCCCTGACTCGTCCGCCCTCATATCGCAGGTATCCCCTACCAGGGGATACCCTAACCAAAGGCGCCAAGGCGCCTTTTTTACTGACGAATAGCAAACCTACCTCGTTGACCATATCCCCCCCTAGGGGATAGGATGCCGACACCGGTAACCGAAAAACGAGATATCCATGAGCAGTTCCGAGCACACCCACGAACATGGCCACCGCCATGAAAGCCACGCCGACATCGTCAAGCGCCTGAAGCGAGCGGAGGGACACCTGCGCAGCATCATCACCATGATCGAGAACGGCCGCGAATGCGTGGACATCGCCCAGCAAATGCACGCGGTCGAAAAGGCCGTATGCCAGGCGAAGCGGACGCTGATCCAGGATCACATCGACCACTGCCTCGAACACACCATCGGCGCGATGACCAGCAATGAGCGCGCGCCACTGGAAGAGTTCAAGCAGATCACCAAATACCTCTGAGGTCCCTCCATGGGCAGCTTCTCCCAACTCCTCCAGCAAGGAGCGGCACACGCTTGGCTGTATTTTCCTAGCGCCATCCTGCTAGGTGCCTTGCACGGGCTGGAGCCTGGTCACTCCAAGACCATGATGGCGGCATTCATCGTCGCCATCCGCGGCACAGCCAAGCAGGCGGTTCTGTTGGGGTTGGCAGCCACCCTCTCCCACACCGCAGTGGTCTGGGCTGTGGCTATGGCAGGTATGTACCTGGGCCAGGGGCTCGATGCAGAAACCACGGAGCCCTACTTCCAGATGGGGTCGGCTGCGCTCATCGTCGCCATCGCGCTCTGGATGTTCTGGCGCACCTGGCGTGGCGAACGTGGATGGCTCGCAGAGAGCGCGCACGACCATCACCACGACCATGACGAGACACGCGTGATCGATACCGGGCACGGCGCGCTCGAGCTGTCGATCTTCGAGGTGGGTGTACCGCCTCGCTGGCGCATCAGGTCTCTCAGCGGTACCACCTGGACCCAGGACGACGTCCATCTGATCACCCGTCGCCCCGATAGCGTCGAACAGAGCTTCACCTTCATCGATCGTGGCGGCTTCCTCGAATCCCGTGACGAGATTCCAGAGCCTCACGAGTTCACCGTCAGGCTCAGCCTGGGCCATGGCGGCCACTTCCACTACTTCGATGTCGAGTACCACGAAGGAGAGCACCACCACGGCGAACACGAAGGCCTTGAGCTCTCTGTGGAGGGGTACCAGGACGCCCACGAGCGCGCCCATGCCAACGACATTAAAAACCGCTTCTCCAACCGGGACGTCACCACTACCCAGGTCATCCTGTTTGGCCTCACCGGGGGACTCATCCCCTGCCCTGCTGCCATCACGGTCCTCCTGCTTTGCCTGCAGGTAAAGGAGGTGGCGTTGGGGGCGGTATTGGTCCTTTGTTTCAGCATCGGCCTGGCTCTAACGCTGGTGGCCGTGGGCGTTGCCGCCGCCCTCGGGGCCCGGCACGCGTCGAACCGCTGGCCATGGCTCGGCACCGTGGCACGGAAAGCGCCTTACCTTTCCAGCCTGCTGATCGTGGCGGTCGGGATCTACGTCGGCTGGCACGGCTGGCTCAATCTGGCGAGCTGATGCCATGGATATCGGCGCCTATGCAGGGCTGTTTCTGGCCGCATTCGGCGCCGCAACGCTGCTGCCGATGCAATCGGAGGCGGTCCTCGTCGGTCTGCTGCTGACGGAGCGTTTCCCCGCAGCACTCTTGTTGCTGATAGCCAGCCTGGGCAACGTGCTCGGCTCCACCGTCAACTGGTGGCTCGGGCGGCACATCTCCCGTTGGGGCAACCGACGCTGGTTCCCCCTGAAGGAAAAGGACCTGAAGCGCGTCGAGCATCACTACCACCGGTACGGACGCTGGTCACTGTTACTGAGCTGGGTGCCGGTGATCGGCGACCCCCTCACCTTGCTGGCCGGGGTATTGCGTGAACCCTTCTGGAGTTTCGTCTTGATCGTGACTGTCGCCAAAACCGCCCGCTACCTGGTGCTTACAGCCTTCACCCTGGGGTGGCTCGCATGAACGCCGAGATCCGCACACGAGACAGCGGCCTGGATATGGTCAAGTGGCTGGGTATCGCCACCATGGTGCTGGACCACCTCAGGTACCTCTGGCACGACATGGCCCCGTTTTACCTGGTGGGCCGGCTGTCGTTCCCGATGTTCTGCCTGGCAATAGCCGCGAACGTGGCCCGCAGCCCACGCGGTGAGCTCTATACGGAAGCGAACGTGCGCTACCTGACCTGGATGCTGCTGTTCGTCGTAATGTCGGAGCTGCCTTACCGCATGCTCTCTTCAGGCAGCTCGACCTTCAGCGTCATGCCGACGCTGGTGCTGGGCTTGGTCGTGGCCTGGGGGTTCTACCACCGCAACATCGTCTCGATCATTGCTGCAGCGATCGCGATCACCGCCAGTGTGGTTTTCCATGATCTCTTCATGTACGGCGTGAGCGGTGTGCTGATCCCCGCCGCCCTGGTGCTGGCCATCAAGCAACCCGGGCTGAGCGCCCTGCTGCCCGCCGTGCTTTGCGTCATGGCCAACAACAGGGACAGTTGGATGCTGCAGTGGGGCATTCAACCCTACCCGATAGTGGTCGCAGTCATCGCCTTCACAGCACCGCTCTACGGGCTCTGGCTGCTAAAGAAAGATTGGCCGCTGAAAATCCCACCCGTCACTCGCTGGGGCTACTTCTTCTACCCGGGACACCTGCTGGCGCTGGTGCTTCTCAGGTACGCCGTAACCTGACCCGCCAACCGACACGGCTCCGTTGCTCCACCCCCCCAGGGGGATGCGTCACCACCCAAGAGGGAGTTCACATGCTTTCCGTTCTCGCGAACCGTACGTACAGGCATCTCTTCATCGCACAGGTCATCGCCCTGGTGGGCACCGGCCTGGCCACGGTCGCCCTCGGCCTGCTGGCGTACGACCTCGCCGGCGCCCAGGCCGGGGCCGTTCTCGGCACCGCCCTGGCCATCAAGATGACCGCCTACATTGGGGTTGCCCCCATTGCTGCAGCCTTCGCCGAGCGGCTGCCGCGCCGGGCCATGCTCGTGGGCCTGGACCTGATCAGGGCGGCGGTTGCGGTTCTGCTGCCTTTCGTCACGGAGATCTGGCAGGTGTATGTGCTGATCTTCGTGCTGCAGTCCGCCTCGGCCGCCTTCACTCCGACCTTCCAGGCGACCATCCCGGACATCCTGCCCGACGAGCGCGAATACACCCGCGCACTCTCGCTGTCCCGCCTCGCCTATGACCTGGAAAGCGTCATCAGCCCGATGCTGGCCGCACTGCTGCTCACCGTGGTCAGCTTCCACAACCTGTTTGGCGGCACTGTCGTGGGCTTCCTTGTCTCCGCCGCCATGGTCGTCTCGGTCACCCTGCCGGCGGCTCAGCGCGGCCCCAAGCGGGGTATCTACGAGAGGACCACACGCGGCCTGCGCATCTTCTTCGCCACGCCCCGCCTGCGCGGGCTGCTGGCGCTGAACCTGGCAATCGCATCGGCCAGCGCCATGGTCATCGTCAACACCGTGGTGCTGGTGCAATCTCGCTTCGGCCTGCCCCAGACCTCCACCGCAACGGCGCTGATGGCCTTCGGCGCCGGCTCGATGCTGGTAGCCCTGCTGCTGCCCAAGCTGCTCGACCACATGAACGACCGCAAGGTGATGTTCTTCGGCGCAGCGGTGCTGGTGACCGGCCTCTGCGTCGGCATCCTGCTGCCGAACTACAGCTTCATGCTGGGGCTTTGGTTCTTCCTCGGCGCAGGCTATTCGATGGCCCAGACCCCCTCGGGGAGGATCCTGCGGCGCTCGTCCAACTCACTTGACCGCCCTGCCCTGTTCGCCGCCCAGTTCGCCCTGTCTCACGCCTGCTGGCTGATCACCTATCCGCTGGCCGGCTGGCTCGGCGCGAACGTCAGCCTGCAAGCCTCCTTCATCGGTCTCAGCCTGCTTGCCGCCGCATCACTGGCGTTCAGCCTCTGCATCTGGAAGCCCGAGCACGACCAGACGCTGATCGAGCACACTCACGACGACCTGACGGATGACAACGAACACGTGGCGGATGGCAAGACGCACAGCCACGACTACGTCATCGACGACCAGCATCGTCGTTGGCCCTGAGTAGGTCGAAAGGAGGGGTTGCGAAGTAATGGCCATCCGCCATATTGTCAGATGGCCACTCTTGGCAACCCACTAGAAAAGGAGTTCTACCGTGAAGAAACTTTCCGCTGTCTGCCTGGCCCTGCTTGTGGCCTGTGTGTCCGTATCGGCTCTGGCCCACAGTGGCGGCACCGACTCCAAGGGCTGCCACCGCAACCACAAGACTGGCGACTACCACTGCCATTGAGCGGGGTCACCGAGGGGCTGCTGAGCGAGTCGACACCGCCTGCACGTATTGCTGGCAGGCAGCCAAAGCCATCAGTCCCTCATCTCCGTCGTCAGTGATGGCGACAATTCGTTGAGCATGCGCTGGGTCAAGTCCGGCTCTCGGGGCTGCATGAACCAGGCCGCCGGCGGAGGTGGAGGCAGGCATTCCACAGGAGCTACCGGCAACGCCTGAGTCGAGTAGGACTGACAGCCGCAGATCAGCAGTAGCGATGCGATCACGCAGACGAGTGGCTTCTTGCTGGGCATGGGTGAGTCTCCCGTGATGAAGGGCGTCTTGTCTCTGCAACTGCTGTTCCAGAGCCTGGCGCCTGCCCAGCTCAGCTCGCTGGCTCGCCGCAGCTGCGCGGGCGACTTCGTCGAGTGTGTTTGCGTGCGCCTTGTCTCGGCCGGCGAGCTCGCGTGCGTACTGTTCGCCCAGCCGATAGCTCTGGGCCTTCCAACCAGCCCACCCAGAAAACAGCACCAGCAGAAGCACGGCAAATGCGTTCAGAGTGAAAAGCCTCATGCGCCCTCCTTCGCCATCAGCACCTCGCGAGCGCGGCGCCAGATTCGCTTGCGATCCTCTAGGCCGTTGAGGCCACCGTTGATGCGGCGGGTGATGCGGGTGAACTCGCCCCGGTCCGCCAGCTCGTTGAGCCCAGCATCCCACCAGAACCAGCCCGCCGACTGCGCCGCGTGCTCGGGTTGCTCCAGCAGTTCGGGTTCGGTCAGCAGACGCCGATCACCGAACAGCGCCAGGCTGCAGCGCAGATAGTTGGCTGCCCCGGTTATCTGGATAAGCCCCCTGCCCCGGTACTTCTTGCCGTCGCCATCCCGCTCCGGCGTATTGCCCAGGTCGACGCGCACGTCGTAGCGCTCCTGCGCAGGCGTCGGCCCCCAGATCTCGCGGGTGTAGCGCAGGTGGCCAGACTCGTGGCCGACCTGGGCTAGGAAGGCGGCCAAGCGCTGGGGCGTGTTGATCTGCCAATGTTCGCTGACGGCGTTGAGGTGAGAAACAAAAACGCCCGCAGCATGGCGGGCGTTGGGGAGGATGTGCAGCAAGCGCTGCTCAGTTAAAAGCATACGATTGTCCAAGCAGGAGAAGCCCCTAGGTGAGCGGAGTCACGACGTGGCTCAGAGTTGAGTTACAGGCAGTGATGAAATAAGGAAATTTCAGTTTTTATTACTACTCGGAGTGAGTTCTTTCTCCCAGTGCATATGCCACTTAGGATCATCCGTAGCATCCACCCAAACCAGATTCAGAAGGGCTGTGAGCGAGTTTTTCCCGCCAACAAAATGATCCCCACCCCACAAAAAAATATCTCCTGCCTTACCTCCAGAATAAGTGCCATTTATTAACTCCGCGGAGGCGATATTTCTAGCATTCAGCCTGCTTGCACCAAGAAGAATTTTGGGATCAGCACATATAACCTCCACCTTAAGGGACATTGCAAACGCAGCCACCTCTTTAAGAGTAATTGAACAGCCATGCTGCTCGGGTTCAAGCGCAATGCCCTCCAGTAACTCCTGATGTGACTTACCCTTCAGACTCTTTAAGCCATCATTTCGATACGATGGCATTTCAATAAATAAACGATTCACCACGCCAGCTTCAACCAGCCGCTTCACTAGCTCTCGCCCCTTGGGATTTGTATGATCTTCCGCTATACCTAGAGGCCCCTCCAAGATTACAGAATGAGCAGCACTAAGCTCTTTCTCTTTTGGTAGCAACGGCATATCACACCTCCTTGTGCTTTAACTGCCTTCATAACTTGCAAATGGGAGATACCAGTCTAGGCGCGCCCCCCTTAGCTACTGCTAACTGGGGCCAAACCCCATCTACCCCATCCAACGCCAAGCAAGATGATAGATCGCTTTTGACTGAATCATTAACAGGCCTACCGATCATTTAACCTTAGACTTGAGATGCTCATCATCATTCTGCGGTATTGGTTTACTTGGAGAGCCTCCGGCGAGCCCCCCCTCGCCGGTCGGTATGGGCATACGGCTAGAGTTCCGTCGTATGGCCCAGCAAAATTTTCACCCCTTGGGCCGGACGGAGTATCAAGTGGGCATCGAAGCCGTTGGCCAGAAGGTGTAGGGCTACAACGAGGAGGATTGTGTTTACACGTTGCTTCATTGAGGTATCGCTCTGTTGTTGAGTCGATGCCCACGCTATGTCACTAATTCAGATATGCAAGGGGGGCGAAATCTACCGTTCGTCGGATTTTTTCTACCATCCCAAACCGACATACGGCCCTTCTACATCCACATACCCGATCACAAGAAGACGCCGATATATCCATCAAATGCATATTGATATAAAAAACTAAACATAAGCTCAGCGCGCCAAGAGCGTTTTGTCGCTAGCACTTAACTGAACAGGTCGGCTCAGCCTCTTCTGGCCATTTCATCTTTGGCAGCATCGCCACCAGTTCATCCTGGGTTGGAATCGGCATGGTGCCTGCGAGCACTTGAGCCAGAATGTCGTGCCCAAAAGCCCAACAGACGTCGCGCCAATCTAAACCGGCCTGCGCCTCGGCCCGAAACTGATCGTTGGAGCTGGTGGCGTAAGAGCAAAGGCTGAGCATGCTGTCGTAGCTACGATGCCTAGCTACGCTGTCCATGTAGTCCTGAACAGTAGCCCTGAGCTGTTCTGTCACCTGCTCCTCAGATTCTGGGAGAGCTCTGGGCAACTTCACTTCATCTACCTCGTAGGAGAACCTGGCTACGTCGTAGCCAGAGAAGTCCGCGAGCGCCTGCAGGCTACCAGTCCACTGAGCAAAAAATTCTCCATCGCACAGAACATTCATGTCATGCACTCAACTCGTTAATGGTCGCGAATGGGGAAGTATGAAACCCAACATCAGCCACGCCTCCAAACACAGCCATACAGGCGATATGTACAGAGCTTCCAGGCACACCACATAGATTTGGCCAGGAGTTGCTATAACCCACCCCGGACTGGTTGACCATACGTATATGAACCCAACCATCAGACACCGTGATCGGCGTATTCATAGGCAAGGGAACACCGTTCTTGTAGCAATCAAACTGAAAATGAAAAGAGGAAGTCCTTGCACGAATCCAGAAGACCATGGTTGCGTACTGCTGAGCTTGGAACAATGCTCTGGTGCCGTTGGTAGTAGCCAAGTATCGAGTTACAGAATCAACTCCTACTGACCCATTGGCAGTACCAGTCCCAAATGTGTAGGTATCAACGAAGAACTCAATACCATATCGAGCCCCGCCTCCAACTCTTCCCATTGCCGCCATCAACGAGGAAACAGGCTCACTCAATGCTGGGCCTGCTCCTCCATTGGTGCTGTTGTCGCCGTAGAACTGCCCACCGGATGCGTGGAAGCCCCCATTATAGGCTGCAAGAAAGGTTGAAGAGGAAAAGGTAGAGACGTTAGGTTGCAACGGATTGATACGGCCACCGAATCTGCCGCTATCAGACATCAAATTAATGAGCGGCATCGTGTTTAAAATGGGTGCCGGCGCCCAGATCGACCATGGCTGAGCTGCATAACAGTTTCGCCGCCACTTGCGGCCAGAAGAAACACTGGTGGGCAGCTCCCAGAACTCTTGAATTACACTCTCGTTGGTGATTCCGAACGCGAGAATGGTTCCATCCTGGACTCCAGGTGGAAACGTCCCGGTATCCCCCGCCGGAAAATTGCAGTACCGTATTCCTCTGGCCGTACGATCATCAATATCCCAACGAATATTTACAGAGTCCCCCATCCACCCGCCATCCCCTGCTTTAAGAACCCTGCCTGCAGTGAGGTCAGTCACTGACGTTGTCAGATTGGCGAATGCTGCGGTCCCCAAGTCGTTCAAATACTTCTGAACCTTCTGAAAGGCGACAAGGACCGAGTCGGCCGACGTAATAGCAACGCGAGAGCTCGCCACAGAAAAGCCTGATAGCAACGCTCCAATTGCGGCTGCTCCGAAGTTACTGATCGACGATGCAGGCTGAACGCCGCTATGGGTCGAACGATCCCGCAGTTTTGCATCTGTAGTATTTGCGGTGGCGCCCTCCGCAATACCATCTAGCTTCTTTCTCATCGAAGTAGAGGCCCACCAGGCAGCAGCGGCCTGCCGCACCCGCTCGGCAGTCCAAGCCCGTCGGGTAGTTCCGGTGCCTGCCTCTGACTCGGCCTGTGAAACCGTAGCCGCCACCCAATCCCGAGCGTCGGAGAGACGCGAGTCGCGCGTGCCTACCTTGTCGTTCTCGAGAGTATCTACGCGGGTGTACAGCTCGGCTGTCATCTCATTTATGCGCTCGAAAGCATCGCGCGCACTGTCGCCGCCCTCACCTGTCGGAGAGGTGCCGAGAGGAATTTCTTGACGTGCCATAATGGTTCTCTCTGAATTGGTAACTGCTTGGCCGTGAAAGCAAAACGCCCGCAACGAGCGGGCGAGTCAGACCTTGGAGTGATCTCAAGTTTTACAGCCTCTCCACATCCACAAATACAATCGCTGGCGGCGGGTTGATGTCGTAGCGCACTCCACTACTCCCACTGTTGTTCCCGCCCTGATTACCCCATGGCAACGCGCCAATACTTGCGGTCTGCCTGATGATGCCGACCGCGTCCTTCAGGTAAACCACCTCGGTATAGGGCACGTGGTATTCGCCCATGCGGTGGTAGCCGATGAAGACCGCACAGGTGCGTCCTGCTGGGCCCTGAATCTCACGAGGGTCATACGGCCTGTATCGAGCCATGGGTAGCGGGCCAGGCACAGGCGATATCTGCAAAATCTTCATGTAGGGGAAGCTGGAGTCGTATCCTAGACTGCCGTCCGCCTTGAACACCTGCAGCCCCTCTCGCGCTTTCGGCATAGCAGATGGAGGGCTGTCGAACACATAGACCGTGATGCCGCTATCCACACCACGCAAGGTGAAATGGTGCATATCGCCGTTCAACGTAAATGCTGTTACGCAGGCTCGGCCGCCTCGGAAGGCCAGAATCGGATTGGTGGCGCGGATGCTGAAGTACCCGACGTAGTTGCTGAGGGGAACCTGGTACTTCCCGATGAAAACGAAGTTGGCGTATGCCTCGGTGATCTGGGTAGTGCCCCAATCGTTGACAATTTCGATACTGGCAAACACTTAGCGCACCCCGTAGATGATGCGTACGGGCACGGGATACTCACCCCTGCCGACAAGGTGGTAGGACCAGAAAATGGTTCGATTCTCGACCACCACGCGAGCTGTCTTGCCGCCCCGTTGGATAGACCCACGTGGCAGGCTGAAGAAAAACACCTGGCCCGGCGGGCCGCCAACCGTTCTGCTGCCATCCACGCCGCCTGTATCCACGAAGCCCAGCACCAGCCCGGTACGGTCGTCCGTATCGAGCAGTTGGCGGCCTGAGGCATCCCAGACTTGCAACCCCGCGCGCATGGCTACCCCCACAGTCCGAGTCGAATACGCCGCGTGCCGGCCGCATCGAATATTTCCAGCAAACGGTTGTTGAGCGTCATACGCCCTCCCCCAGGGGCGGCGCTACCGAAGCGCACTTCTCCTGTTTTGAAGTTGAGGCTGAGAACCGGCGTGCCGTCCGGCAGCCTGGCCTTGGATTCCAGCGTTGCCTCCAGCAACGCCTCGCGGACATCCAGCTTCCCGATGAAGGCTTCGTTGATGAAGATCTGCCCGTTCTCCACCACGAAGGGGTGCACCGTGGTGCCAGATCGCGGGTCGATGATGGCGAAGCGGCTGGCGGAGATGAGCACCTGGCTGATCATGCCGCCGGGGGTGTTCTCTACCCCGACGCCGATTCCGGCCATGTAGGTCTGGCCGTTGCGGGCGACTTCGGTCTTGATGGTGTGCATCGCCGAAAGCCGGCCGTCCGTGCTTACCTGTGCCTGGCTGACTTGCTGCACGCTGGCCGAGGCGTTGTTGGCCACGGCCTGGATGTTGTCGACGCGGCGCCCCAGGGCACCATCGGCATCGGCGCGGGCCTTGGCTTCGGCCTGCACGGTCGCCGAAGCCTGCTCGGAAGTTGCGGCTACCGAATCAATGCGCTTGCCCAGGGCGCTGTCGGCGTTGATGCGAGCATCACTCTCGGACTTCACCTGTGCAGCAACGCTGCCCGGCTTGCTAGCGGGCCCGTCCACCAGCTCAATGCGTTCAAGCAACCCTTTGGCGAGCTGGGTCTCGGAGATCTGCTCGCCGAGGTAGTCGAGAATGGGCCCGGCATCGCTGCTGGCCTGGCCTCGCTCCCAAGTAGTCCAGGCGCCGATATTGCCGGCGCGATCCACCAGGCGGGCACGGAACCAGAGCTCAGCGCCGGCTGCCAGCGGGCTGATCGTGTGTGCGCGCTGCGGGTAGGCGAAGTTGCCCAGGTGTTGGGCGTTCTGGTCGTTGGGTGCTGGACTTTGCTGCAGCTCGGTGTAGAGCGTGTCCGCAGTGCCTTCAGGGAAGCCCCAGCGCAGGCCGATGCCGAACAGCAGGCTGTCGGTGGCCAGGAAGCTGGGCACGGCTGGCGCGCCCTTCTTGCCTTCCAGATTGGTGAGCGTGCTGGTGGCAGGCAAGGAGGCGGTGCCCAGGGCATTGATGGCGCGAACGCGGGCAAGGTACTGGCCGGCGTAGATGCCGGGCACGTCCACGAACAGTTCGCCAGTGGCGGGCACACGCACCCAGTCGCGGTGGTTCCACTTCCATTCCACCTCGTAGGCCACGGCGTTGGGTGCTGCCTCCCAAGCGATGGTCATAGTGATGATCGAGATGCCCTGGTCCACTGCCAGCTGCTGGCTGATGACCACCGTTGCCGGTGGAGCCTGGACGCTGGGCGGGACGATGCTGATGGGGCGCTGATCGACTACTGCACCATGGTCCACACGCTCGAACTTGCCGGGTTCGAACTGGATGCCTTCGATCTTGAACGTTCCCCAGTCGGGCCGGGTGACGTTGTAGATGTAGAACTGCATGACGGCCAGGTCGCCGGCGTCCAGCACCCACACCGCTTCGGGCTCTGCGGGCTCGCTGTAGGCAGCCACCAGGGTGACTTTCCGGCCGTTCACGAAGCGCACCTCCCGGGCCTCGGAACGACCGCTGGGCAGGTTGCACAGCAGGCGCGAGCCGACCGGTACTTCGACGTCTCGGTCGAGGGTGATGATGCGGCCGGCGACACTGCGGATTCGCCCACCGTTGGCGCGGCCGGCGAGCAGCTCGTCACTGAGGCTGATGACCTGGCCAGGGCGAGGGATGTGGCCGTCGAGCCCGACGCTGAAGGCCACCGGCCGGATCTGCAGCTTCTCGCTCTGCAATGCCCACTCTCCTGCACGCTGGGCCTGGCCCAGGCTGGTACAACCCACCACGCCCATGCGCAGCTCGCGCAGGCCGTAGTCGGCCATGGCCTCCTCGTCCCACACCGGCTCGGGCTCGGTTTCGAAACCATTGGCGGGGTTGTCCCAGCTGACCAGGGCGAGGGAGTGGCGGTCGCGCCAGCGGGTGCCGGTGTACTTGATGGGGCCTTTGATATTGGCGCGGCTGTAGCTGAAGATCGGGTCCTGCGGCATGTCGGCGGTGACGACCATCTGCTGGCCGTCCCAGTAGCTCATGCCGTGGAAGATGGCAGCAATGTCCTGCAGCACGACATAGGCTTCGGCCTGCTGCTGCAGGTAGAGGTTGCAGGTGAAGCGCGGCTCCTTGCCGCCCTGCCCGTCCGGCACCAGCTCGTCGCAGTACTGGGCGATGCGGTACAGGGCCCAGCGGTTGACCATCTCCGGAGTGATGCGCTGGCCCAGGCCGAGGTAGGGGTTGGTGACCAGGTCGTACCAGACCCAGGCGGGGTTGTCGGTGTAGGCCACCTTGAAAGTGCCATCCCATACGCCGCCAGAGGTACCGGGACCGGTGGTGGCGTACAGGCGCAGCACCGGGTCGTAGTTGGCAGGCACCTGGATCAGTGCGCCGCGCATCAGTACCGAAACCTTGGGCGTGCGCCCGGCGAACTGCACCGCGTCGAACTCGATGGCGCCCACAGCGGTGAGCGGGTAGGTCAGATCCGCATCCACCACTTCGGTCATGGACTCGACGTACATGGAATCGGAAATCAGCGAGCTGAACTGGTTGTCGGTGAGGCGCCGCACGCGCACCGTCCAGCGGCTGCCAGCGGGCAGTTCGATACGGTGGCTGCGCTCGTAGCGCGTGGTGTTCTTGCGGTTGACCTCGCTTTCCAGCGCCGTGACGAAGGGCCCGCCATCGGTTGCCACGTCTACGGCATAAGCGATGCGCCAGCCGTTGATGTTGCCGGCACTGTCCTGGCTCTGCAGGTGCGGCCAGGACAGGCGCAAACGGATTGCGTCGAGATCCGGCGTATGGATCGAGCGCAGCCAGGGCGTGCCCGAACGCAGTTCAACGCCGATGGCGAACTCGTTGTTGATCTCGGGGAAGCCCACCAGCGGCTCTTGATGCAGGGCGCCGGGGCGGAACTGCCACTTCACATCCGGGTAGTTGAGGGTGCCGTCCTCGGCCATCACGGGCGTGCCATCGAGCATCACCGAGCGCAAACCTTCCACCGGGCCGACGATCTCGCCCCAGCTGTAGAAGTAGAGCAGCTTGGCCACAGCCACCGAGGGCGTGCTGTCGCGGGCGATGGAGGGTTGGCGCTGCTTTGGCTTGCCGCCTTTGGCGCCGGCGGCGGATGCTGGGGACGCGGTCATGGGGATTCCTGCGGACATAAAAAAACCCGCACTAGGCGGGCTGGATGAGTAGTGAATCGTGAGGCTTACGACTCTTTACAGAACAGTCGAAGCGATAACATCATTGAGACATTACTCACCATGGAGGGCGAACCGTTGGACTCATTCTTTGCAGCTGAACAATGGGTTGGAGGGCTCATTGGAGCAATTGTTGCTGCGATGCTCAGTGCTGCTTACCGCTTGTGCTCCAAACACTTTCCAAGGTTGTTGAAGTCAACATCAGCTGGTGTCAGGAAATTTGGCAGAAGGCGGATTCGATCCAGGCTTCTCAAGATCAAAGCCAAGAGATTCGATTCGCTGAAAATCACACGCGAGATCGTAAAAACATACGCCTACTTGACGCTCTTCTGGCTCACTGCATCGGTCTGGGTAATTGTGATTCTGCTTGGTGTTATTCGCCCGCAACAGATGATCTTTGCTGCGCCGATCATTCTATTTTTTGAAATTGCTTGGCTCACAAAATCTCAATTCGTCGATGAACTGCTGAAGTCCAACTATCGGATACGCACTAACTTTCGCAAGGCTGAAAGACTGCTTCGCCTGAAAAAAACACGTGAGAATGAGCTTTTCACTGCGCTGGTGGAGCAGTACGGGAGTAACGGCTTTTATGAGCTTCACTTTGCAGACAATAGTACCGAGTCAGGAGTTGTATGGCACTGGAGGTCTGAGCATGGATACCCGCATCAATTCAGCTGTGTAGGTGGCTACGACTTCAACTATTTGTTCGATAAAACGGAAGGTAAGAAGTCTCCGTCGTTCAAGAGTACAACTCTTACACCCCCCGAACTCCCGCCCTTTGAGCGTGAAAAACCGAAAGCTACAGATAAGTCTGTCATCTGACCTTCAAACCTGATCCTGCGCATAAATCCCCGCACTCCCCACGGCCCCACCAATCTCGCGCTCCCCATAGAGCCGGGGCCATGGGTTGCCTTGGGCGATGGTGGTAACCGCGCCGCCGAAGCCGTAGCTGGCGGCGTTGCCCTCCTCCTCCCGCCCCCGCACCTGTCCCTGGGTGGGTGAAAGCATTTGCATAACGCCACCAATGGCGAGCCCAGCGCCTGCGCCCAGCAGCGCCATACCGGCGGCGGTGCTGGTACCGCCAGTGACGACTCCGGCCACGATGAGCACTACGCCGACGATGACCTGAAACAGGCCGCCCCGCTTGCTGCCGGCAACGATGGGGGCAATGCGGATGTCGGTGTCGTCCGCGCCCCGCAGAGTGAGGTCGTGCTCGCCTAGGTTGCGTTTGCCGGCAAAGACGGCGAACACCAGGCCGCGTTCCTCCGCTGTGGCGATAAAGCGCTCGAACCCGGGTAGCAACTGGCAGAGCGCCTGAATGGCGTCAGCGGGGCTGGCGACGTCGAGTCGGTATTCACGGCCGAACCGTTGGCGCAGTACGCCGTAGAGTTTGATGGTACGCATCATGCCGAGTAGTCCTTGTGGCGGAGGATCAGCCGTACGCGCTGGCTGAGGGAGTGGCCGAACACATCGCGACGCGAGGCGTTGCCGTACAGGTGGTGGTAGATGAAGGGGCCGGAACCACCCAGCGGCGCTGCCGGTTCGCTGCTGAAGCTGGGATCGTCGCCCAGGTAGATGGCGCCGTGGTTGGGAAAATGACAGGGGCGCCCCGGGCTGGGGATCTGCAGCACCAGCAGGTCGCCACGCCGAGGCTGCTCGACCCGATCGAAGCCGCAGGCCGTGTAATTGTCTTCGTAGAAGCTGGGGCTTGCAGGGTTTTCCCACCAGAGGTCAGGCCGCTGGAAGTCCGGGAGCTGAATGCCGGCTTCGCGGCCGTACCAGTCGCGGCAGGCAGCCCAACAGTCGAGCACCCCGTGGCCGAAATCGCGCCCCAGCAAGGGTGCAGTGAAGCCCCGTGGCTTGATCCATTCCATGTCCCCACCCGGCCAGCTGACGATGCCCCAGGGCAGGCCGTGAAGCTCACAGGCCACACGGTCGACCATGCTGGCGGTGGCGGCTGCATCGGGGTGGCTGTGGATGATGGCGAGTACTCGGCCACGATCTTCAACCTCGGCCCAGTCGGCCGGGTCGACGACGAAGTGTTCGCTGGGCGTGCTGGCGATGTTGCTGCAGGGCACGTACTCGCGCCGTTTGGCATTGCGGATGAGCAACCCGCAGGCTTCGCGCGGGTGCTCGCGTTCGGCGTGCTCGCGGATAGCAGCACGCAGGTGCTTGTTGATGATCATGGTCTACCTCGAACTGTGCAGCAGGCTGGAGGCCAGGGCGCCGCCGAAGCGGGCGGTGTTGCGACGCAGCTTGCAGGCGCGCCAGTCGCCCCGGCAGCGGTCTAGGGCTGGGTTGTCGGTAGGTTCGTTGAGCTTGGTGAAATAGGCCGTGCCCAGGTAGTTGCAGGCTTCGCCGCGGTACTGCCCCATGTGCGCCCAGCGGCAGCGGCTGGTGATCTGCTGGAGCGGCAGGCGGATGCCCTGTAGGTCGGTCGGGGCGGAGAGTTCGAACTGCACGCGCTGCTCGTCCTCGTCCACCTTCTGCTCGATGTACCAGATGCTGATGCGCTCCTGGTGCGCCGCCTCAGGGTTGCCACCCTCGAAGTTTGCTGCGTCCAGATAGTGGGCGAAGGTCTCGCGGTAGGTGACTTTGGCGCCGGCCAGGTCGCGCAGTGCCAGGCAAAGAGCAGAGACCGCGCCCTGCACACCGTCGATGTTGTTGCCGATGCTGAGGGTGGGGGCCGCCTGACGCCCCTCCCCACGCAGGTCGAAACCTTGGGCATCGATGCTGATGGCGTTGTAGGTATGCCCCTGCCAGATGATGGGCACAGCGTGCTTGAGCCCACGGAGGGCCGAGCGACCACTGCCGGCGAGCCTGAACTGATCTCCGCCCTTCCAGCGCAGGGAGCCTGCAAACAATACGTTCTCGTCAGCTTGCAAACGATCCGGTTGCAGCGCAATTGCATGCCCGTGGAAGCGAAGAATCTCGCCCCCCATCGATGTGCAATCAACTTCAAACAGGCGCACCTGGCTGCCCGGTTGCAGGCGCTGGATATCGGCGCTGAACACAGCCACGCGGGCATCGCCACCTCTTTCAATATTCATGCTTTGCCTCAGGGGTGAAAGGTTTGTTCGAAGGTCCAGCTCAGGTTGAACACGCCGTTGCCCTGGGCGCGGGTGCGGTAGCCGTTGGCCACGAAGAGCCCAGGCTCGCCACCGGGTGGCGTCCAGATGAAGCTGCGCCAGCCCTGGTGGCGGTCGAGAAAGTCCCGCACCGGGGCGATGTCGCGGCCGCGCCCGAATGAGCCGATGACGGATACCGACCACTGCTGCGATTGGCTGTTGAGGCCAACACCGACGCGTTGCACATAGCCATCGCCAAAGCGGTTTTCCAGCACCGCCTGGCGCACCTCGCCACTGGCGCCGACCAGGATGGGAAAGTCGAAGGTTTCCATCAGCGGCGCTCCCGGTTGCGGTCCAGCAGCCCGCCCTGACGTTGCTCCATTTGGATGGAGCGGCGCACGGCCTCGTCCACCAGTTGGCCCAGGTGCTGGCCCATGCGTTCGTACTCCTGTGGCGCCATGGTGTCGGTGCTGGTGTTGCCGTCGCTGTCCACGTGGACGGTCACCTGCACAACGGGGGCGCCAGTGGGTTTGTCGATTGCCTCGCGGCTGGCGAGGAAGTCCTTGAGGTCGGCGTTGGTGCGGGCGTCCACCACCCGCTCGCCACGATCAAGCAGCCAGGTGCCCTCTCGCGGGATTTCGTCGAGGCCGTCGTGGGCCATGCCCGAGAGGTTGATGGAGCCGATGCTGGCGGCCTGGGCCAGCTGCGCGGCAGCAGCGGCCGTGCCCGCCACCGGCGCCAGCACAGGGCCAACGACGGGAATGCCGACTACTGCGGCGTAGGCCTCCGAGTAGGCCTTGGGCACGTTGATCATGGCCTTGGCCATGGCGTAGCCCTTCTCGATGGCGAACATGGCCTTGTACAGCGAGGACTGCTCACCGAAGAACGCCTTGGACAAGCCGGCAAGCCCACCGAAGAAGGCTTCGCCGGCCGCCATGCGGGCGCGCTGGCGGGCCTGCTCGATCTCGTCCAGACGCGCTTCGTGCTGGGCCTTCACGGCCTGCTCCTGGGCGTCCCATTGCTCGGTCATGTCGGCACGCTCAGCCCTGAACTGCTCCAGCATGTTCAACTGAGTGGCGTACCAGCGCGCCAGCTCCTGTTCGGCCTCGTCGAGCTTGTCCAGCTCGCCCATGGGGCCGCCGATTTCGGGAGCGAGGCCACCGAACTGCGGTGCGTCGGTGACCACGGCGGCGGCGATGCGGCCGGCCTGCTGTTCGCGCTCATCAGCGCTGATATCACGTATGGCGTCGAGTACGGCGAGGCGTGCGCGGGCCTGCTCCGTGAGCTTTTCCTCGTCGGTGAGCAGCTCGGCCACCAGGCGGCGGTAATCCTCCTGCACCTTGCGTTGCTGCTCGAAGGCACTGATCTGTTCCAGCGCGGCCGAGGCTTGGGCCAGTTGGGCTTCGGTAGCACCTTCGACGGCGAGGCGGTAGAGCCTCTCCTCATCCGCCGCCATGCCCAGGGTGCGAGCCTGCAGGCTGAGCTGATCGACCTGTTTCTGCAGCGCTTCATGCAGCCGCTGCGCGGCGCGCAGGGCTTGTTCGTCCACTTGGGTGATGGCGTCAGCAGCGAGGCCTGCGCTGGTGGTGAGGTTGCCCAGCAGGCCATCGAGGACCTGGGTGTGCTGCTCGACGGCTGAACCGTCCACGGGTCGCTCTAGGATCTCGTCGATCCGTGTGGCGTATTTCTCGGAGGTTTCGGCGAGGTCTTCGCCGGCTGCCTCCATGACTTCGCGGGTCTGGTTCCAGTTGCTGATCAGGCCGCGGCTGATGGCAGCCGGGGCCGTCTGCAGGCTGAGGTATTCCCACCAGTGGGTGCCCTGGGTGGCCGTTTCGGTGATAGCGGCAACGGCACCTGCAGACTTGCCCGCCAGCTCGAAGGCGGCCTTGGCACCCACGCCGGCGGCATGCACCCAGTGCACGAACTCGGCAAGCTTGGCGGTGGCGGTGGCTACCTCGGTGGCGACATCTGCCACGCCGGCGATGAAGTCGGCGAAGGCAACCTGGGTTTCCTCCGACGAGAGCACGTCGTTGAGGCGTTCCACCGCATCTCTCGCGGCTTCCATGCTGGCTTCATCGCCGGTCAGCAGGCCGTCGATGGTGTTGCGCAGCGCGCTGAGGGCGCCGCCGTAGGTGTCACGCGCTGCACGCGAGGCGCCGGCATAGGACTCTTCCAGCGCTTCGAGCACGATGGCCTGGGCTTCGGCCGTGCGACCGGTGGCTTCCAGATGCTCGGCGAGGCGCTTCTGCTCGGCGGTGAAACGGAAGCCCTGGCGGCTGAGGGAGGTCAGGCCTTGGGATGGTACGTCCAGTGCGCGGCCTACCATCTCGGCGGCGGCACTGACGGACATGCCGGTGCGGGTGGCCATGTCCATGCTGGCCTGCATGGCGCGTGTGAACTCGTTGCCCACCACGCCACTGAAGGCGAGCAAGGTGGTTTGCGCCTGGTTGATCTCGTTGGTGCTGTAGATGCTGACGCCGGCCAGGGAGGCGGCCATGGCGTTGAGCTGAGCACGGTTGAAGCCGGCCGCCTCGCCGGTGGAAACCAACACGGCGGCGAGCTGGGCCTGCTCCTGCTCCAGGGCGCGGGTGTTGTCGATCACGCTGCGCATGACCGAGAGCGCCGAGAAGCCAGCGGCCACGCCGGCGGCGATCTTGGTGAGTTCGCCCCAGGCGACGGCCGCGCCCTTGGCGGACTGACGCATGCGCTTGGCGTTCTTTTCGGCATTGCGCGCGGCCTGATCCATGGGCCCGGTGAAGCCGCCGATACGGGCGATCAGGTCCAGGGTCAGCTGGCCGAGGGATCGGGTCGCCATGAATCACTCCGGTTGTGGGCGGTCAGGCCCAGGTGGCCATGGCCTGCTCCAGGGTCAGCTCGGGTGCCTGCTCGTGGGGCATGAAGTCATAGAGGCTGTAGCCACCCCTGCCGTGGGTGTTGGCGTGCAGGGAAGCGAGGAGCGCGGTACCGCGCTCGATGCGCATGCCGGGGTGCAGGGAGCCGCGCTTGCTGCGGAACCGCGCCCAGCTGAGGAACTCGCGGTAGCTGAGCCGCTGCTGGGCTTCGGCTATGGTCCGCCCGCCGATGCCGTTGAGCACCAGCTCGTGCCAGAGCTCGTCTAGCTCGCTGAGCGCGTGGTCTTTCCCAACTGGTTCACTTCACCGATAACCACCAGCAGGGCCAACGTCAGTTGGTCGTTGAGCGGCCCGCGCTCGGGGTTGGCATCGCCGGTGATGTCGCCCACGGTGAACACCGGCTTGCCTTCGGCGTTGCAGATGCTGGCGGCGATACGTGCGGCCACGGGGTCGCTGTTGTCGCGGCCGGCACGCAGGTCGGTGACGGTAGTGAGGTAGGACAGCGGCCGCACGAAGACGGTAATGCGGTGCTCGGCCACCCCCTGGCGCCAGGTGATCTCACGCTGCACCAGGGCGCCGGTGAAGGCGCCCATGCTTTCGAGGTTGTCGATGGACAAAGGCATGGCTTAGGTCTTCCCCTTTCTGATCCAGGCGGAGCCGCCGCTGCGCTGGATGGTGGCGGCAGTGGTGACGACGGCGTTGGCGGCGAAGTCGAACGGGAAGTCACTGACGTACCCGTCGAACACGAACCAGGTGCGGGTGTTGGGCAGCTCGAAATCATCGCCCTTGGCGTTGAGCTTGGGCGCTACGTCCTTGCCATCGGACCAGCCCACCGCCCAGGCGAGGCTTTCGATGCTGTCGTCCTCGGACAACTCATGCAGACGCACGTGGGAGGCGATGCGCGGGTCGGCGTTGATCGTCAGCGAGGCCTGCCCCGGGGTACGCAGCCCGCGCATGTAGCTGCGCACGCTTTCGTCCAGGGTGGTGGTTTCGATCTGGTCGGCCGGGTTGCCGCCAGGGCTGAAGGCGGTAACACCTTTCACCTCCATCACTTCGAGTTTGTCGGGCGCGGCAGTGCTGGGCACCAGCACATAGAGCTGGGTGCCCTGGGACAGGATGGACATGGGTCTTCCTCGTTGTTGCGGGTATGGGGCTAGCGGGGCGTCCACCAGTCGAGGTCGAAGCTCAGGCGGTAGTCGCCGGTGTTCGGCTCGCGCATCTCCCCACCCCAGCGGGTGATGCAGGCTTCGGTCTCGATGGCATTGCGCAGTGCTCGCCCTACGGCGCGGGCGCTGGCTGCGCTGGGGGCGTATACGTCCACCTGCAGGGCGAAGCTGTCGATATCCGGCGAGCCGGCCAGGAACTGCTCGGGTGCGCCCCCGATGAGTTGCCACACGGCGTAGGGGAGCTGCACGCTTTCCGGTGCCTCACCGAATGGGTAGAGCCGTGTGGGCATGCTGCCCAGCAGCGCGACCACCTCTGCGCTGCGCGCGCAGGTGCGGAAGATGGGTGGCATCAGTTGCTCCTTGCGGCACGTTTGGCAGCGCGCTTGATGGCACGGTCAATGGATTTCTCGTACTCGCTGAGGAAGGTGCCGGTGGCGGCCTGGATGTTCTCGGCGAGCGAACGGCGCATGAAGCCTTCGGCACGGATATGCCGGGTGCCGAACTCAAGGAAGCGCCAGTAGAAGGTGTTGCCACCCGGGTTGCCGCTGTCGCCGTCCACCTGATACTCCCGTGACGGGCGACCGCGCCGGGTGTGGTAGTTGTTGGCCTGCTTGGCGCCACCCAGGACGCCGACCCGGAAGGCCAGGTCACCGGTGCGCCGATGGCGGCGCCTGTCCCAGCGCACTGCGATGTTGGCGGCGATGCTCTGCCGGGTTTCGGGGTCGTCCAGCTTGCGGGCGTTGTTGCGCGCGGCTTCGGCCACCAGCCGCGCGGCACGGCGCAGTGCAGAGCGCCCACTGCGCCGCTTGAGGTCGTCGCTGACGGCATCCAGCTTGCCCAGCAGGCTGTCGATGCCCCCCAGGGTGAATTCGATATCAGCCATGGTTCACTCCCTCGGATGCGGGCAGGGTCAGGTACTCGCGACCGCTCCTGGCATCCGGCAGCACGCCGTGGATGTTGTAGAGGCGGCCACTATGGTTGATGCGCATGGCGGCGGTGACGCCTTCGCGGTAACGGATGGTGATGCGCGCGGTAACTTCGCTCTGCACCGCCTGGGCGGCGATGAAGTCGCGGGCGGAGAGCGGTTCGATGCGGGCCCAGACCCGCGCCCATTCCACCCAGGTGGTGCGCATGGCGCCGGTTTCCGGGTCCTGCTCGTGCTGCGGCGCCTCGATCACCACCTGGTGGCGAAGGGTGCCGGCGCGCATCAGGAGACTTCGCGCATGGACGAGCCGTCCATGTAGGTGCGCGGGGGCGCTTCGCTGCCCTCCTCCTCCAGCAGGACTTCCAGCAATTGGTTGTTGCTGGTTACCAGCCGGTCGATGGCGTCCGCCTGGGCCTGCAGGGTTTCGGTGAGGTTCTGCATCAGTTCGTACAGGTAGCTGTTCATGCGGTCTCCGGATCAGAACCTGGGCGGCAGGGTGATGTCGGCCAGCAGGCTGTCGAGGAAGGAACTGGGCAACGGTTGCAGTTGAGCGCCGGTGACCAGGGTTTCGCGGTATTCGAAGGCGGTGGCGGCGTTCATCAGCAGCCAGTTGCGCACGCCGGGGTGGGCATCCAGATCCACCCCGGCGCGATAGCGGATGCGCAATCGGCCTGGCGGGCGTCCACCGGGGAACTCCAGCTTGCTTTCGCGCATGCCCTGGTAGAGCAGGTGCGAGTCATCCAAGGCCTGCAGCTGGCCGTCTGCATGAACACGTTCGATGTGCTCGATGGTGTGGGCCTGGCCTATGTCGAGCGAGCGACCCGCGTGGTAGTGCACAGGCCAGTCCTCCTCATAGCGGGCTTCGCGGATGGCTGCGCCGGTGAGGGCTTCGCACTGAGCGGTGACGCCGGGGATGATGACCTGCTCGATCAGCTCGGTTTGCAGGTCACTGGGCTCCAGGCGGCACTGCTGCGCCACCTGGGCCAGGGTGAGCACCGGCTCGCCGAGGTAGGCGATGCGGCGCGCCATCAGCTTTGCTCGGCGCTGGCCTTGGGTGCCTTGCCCGGCGGGAAGGCGATGCCGGCCTTCTCCAGGGCCTTGGCGGTTTCAGCGTCGAAGCCGGCCGTCTCTTTCGGCGCGTAGCCACGCCAGGGCTTTACGAATTGGACGATCTCTTTCTTTTCCATGGTGCTTCCTCGGGGTGAGAGTTCGGGGCGCTACGTCAGAGCTCAACGCCCCAGCGCACGCCGGTGCCGATGGCGACGGATTCGATGTGACGCGGGCCGAAGTCATGCTTGGCGATGACGCGGATGAGGGTCTGGTTGCGCTGGAAGGCGCTAACGACTTCACCGTCGGCGTTCTTGTAAGTCGCTTCGCTGGAGAAGTTGATGACCAGGCCGTCGCCTTCGCCGATGTAGCAGTCGCCGAAGTCCACGAAGTGGATTTCCGACTCTTCGCCCTTGTCGCCGAGGTTGATGGGGATCTGGGTGGTGATGCCCACCGGGTAGCCCTTGAGCATCTTCTGGTCCAGCTCCGGGTAGACCTTGTTGCCGTTGCCGTCGCGCAGGGAGGCTAGCCAGCGGCGGGTGCGCGGTGCCATGACCCACCCGGGGCTGGCCATATGGGCGTTGGCGCCCTCCAGGCGCAGTAGGATGGCGGAGAGGAAGAATTCGACGCTCTGCAGGTCGTCTTTCAACGGGGCGGGGACTAGGTTGCCGGGATGCGCCCAGAACCGGGTGCCCTTGGGAAGAACATCACTGCCTGGGCTGCGAAGGAAGTGAAGGTCTTCAGCCAGGCTGGTGCTCTCGGTCAAGTCGAGCACCACATGTTCGTCCACTCGCGGGCTGACACCGGCATAGGCAATCAGGTCGTTGGCGATGGGGACGATGGCTGCCAGCGTCTTTGCGGACAGCTTGAGGTCCGCGAACTCCATACCGGTCACGGGGATGTCGGTGTCGGCACCGATGTACTGCACGGTGGTGCCCTTGCGGATACGTGGCAGCGTGAGGTTGCCGTTGTTCAGCGGCAGCGTGCGGCAGCCCATGGCGCGGACGACGGACTTGGGCCTGAGCAGCTCGATCAGCTCGGTGCTGAAATTCTCCGGCACCAACACGCCGCCAGCGCCCGGGGTGACGGTGTTGAGGGCCATGGCGACGTCGGCGCCAAAGCCCCCCTCCTTGGCCATTTGCGCAGCCATCTGCTGGTTGCCTTGAGTGGCTGCGAGCAGGCGCACCATCTGTGCGACCTTGGCACCTGCGACCGGCTTGGGCGAGTGCGGCCCCTCGATGGTGCCGGGCGGGCTCTGGATGCCCTGGGCGCCCTCTTCCACCGGTACGGCGGAAGCAGCGGCGGCACGCTCGGCCACTTCGGCACGGGCGATGCGGTCGGTGAGTGCGGTGATCTGGCCTTCCAGTTCGGTGAAGCGGGTGAGCTGCTCCTCATTCAGCGTCTCGGTCGCATCCAGCTTGGCCAGGGCCTGCAGCTCGTCATTGAGCTGGGCGCGTTCGCTGCGCAGTTTGAGTACTTGGGACATGGTGCCTCCTGGGCATGAAAAAGCCCGCACTGGGCGGGCTTGGGTGACTGCCGCGAACGCGGTCAGATCAACGTCTGGATGTTGAGGGCAGCGGCGCGCACGGCGAGCTTGCGGCCCTGTCGCTCGGCACGGCTGCTGGCGACGGCACGGGCGATGCCGTCGAGCGCGTCCTGCGGGGCCTGCAGGCGGTCGGCGAGCCCGGCATCGATACCGGCCTGGCCGCTGTAGGTGCGTGCTTCGGTTGCCCGTACCTGGGTGGTGGTGAGGCCGCGGTAGTCGGCCACCGCGTCGACAAAGTGCCCGTAGCTTTCCTGCACCAGCTCATTGAGCAGTTGCAGGGACTGCTCGCTGATGGGTTCGTGAGGGGTGAGGTCGTTCTTGTGGGCGCCGGCATAGACGGTGGTGACGGTCACGCCGATGCGCTCCTCCAGCCGCGACCTGTCGAGGTGGCTGGCGATGACGCCGATGGAGCCGACGCCGGAGGTCTGGCTGACCACCAGCTCGCTGCAGGCGCTGCCGATGAGGTAGCCGCCGCTGAAGGCCATGAAGTTGACGATACCGGTGATGGGTTTCTGCTGAGCCATGGCGCGGATGCTGGCGGCCAGTTCGAACGCGCCTGTGGCGGCGCCACCGGGGGTGTCGATATCCAGCACGATGCGCTCGACCACCGGGTCGGTCACGGCCTGTTGGATGGATGCGCGCAGCCCCTCGTAGCTGGTCATGGTTTCGCAGGGGTTCATGTGCCCGCCCCGGCTGACCAGGATGCCGTGCACGGGGATGACTTCGATGCCGGTCTGGGCGACGCGGGTGCGGCGGCGCTCTTCAATGCGTTCGAGGTGGGCACCGTGGTCGTCGTCATCCTTCCAGAGGCCGAGTGCACCAGGCGGGCCGACGTTGACGATGTTGAGGTTCATGGTCTGATTGGCCCAGCGCACGCCCAGATCGAGCACGTCGGGCGTTACCAGCTGTGGCTGGTTGAACAGCAGGCTGGACGCCCGCAGGTATCGTTTCACTGTGCAAGCATCCTTTCGATCTGGCGTTGCTGCAGCTCCAGCTGCGCGCGTACGCCGGGGCTGTTGAGGTCGGGCATGCCCTTGGTGGAGTCGATCATGTTGAGCGGTTGCAGGTAGATCTCGCCGGCCGGGATGGGCGGTAGGTTCTCCAGCCGGCGGATGTCGTTGACCGAAAGCCAGCCCCATTGGCGGCCAATGGCGTAGGCCTCGTAGCGGCTCTTCTGGTCGCCCCGCAGCAGACCGGAGATGTTGAATTCGATGAAGTACTCGCGCCTGTCCTTGGGCAAGAGCAGGTCGCGCATCTTGGCCTGCTCGTGGCGCTTCACCCAGGGCAGCAGGGCGAAGACCACGTAGTGGATGAGCAGTTGTTCCAGGGTGTTGTAGTTGGACTTCTCCAGGTCGTTGACCATGGGCAGCGGGATCTTGTAGATCCGCGCGACGTCGGTACCGGTGACCTTGAGGATGCCCAGGACCTCGGCGTCGACGTTGCTCATGGACATGGGCTTGAAGGTCATGCCCTCTTGCAGCAGGGCGACCTTCTTGACGTTGTCCATGCCGCCGTACTTCTGCGCCCACTGCTCGGTGATGCTGTTGATGCTCGCCTGGTCTTTGATCGGCGGCGCTTCACGCGGGCGTTCGATAACGCCGGAGATAGCGACGCCGTTGGCGAAGCTTTTGCCGGTGTACTGGCGCACGGCCTGGGCGAGGCCGATGGCGTCGGCATGCAGCTCGATGGGCGAGAGGCCGCGGTAGTAGTTGCGGCTGTGCCAGCGCACGTGGTGGATCTGCCGCATGGGCAGGCGCTCGGGGTGGGCGCCGACCTGGTAGTACGGCAGCAGATCACTGCCCTTGAATACGCCGACGCGCTCCGGGTCCAGCGGCCAGATGGCGGTGACGTTGCCGTCGTCGCGCCGCTCCAGCAGCCCATAGCTGTTGCCGTGCAAGCCGAGTGCGAGCTGCTCGGCCTCGCGCAGTTCATAGGGGGTCTGAAAGCCGTTGGGTTGGTATCTCAGGACGTCGTACAGCGGGTGGTTGGTGGCCGCCTTGCGCTGGCCATCCCCGTAGCGCTGGAAGACTTCCAACGGCAACTGGCCGATGCTTTCGGCGAGCAGGCTGACGCAGTTCTGTAGGACGGGCAGTGCGAGCGCGCTATCTGGCGTGACGGTGATGCCGGTGCTGTTGCGCGAGCCGCCGAGGAACCTGCGCCAGAAGTCGCTGCCGCTGTCGGTTAGGTTGCCACTGCCGAGCAGGTTGGCGAAGAACATGCTCAGCCTCGCTTGCGGAACTGTTGGATGGCACCGGCGCGGTCGGCCAGCCAGGCCCAGGCGAGCAGGCCGAGCCCGGCGATGATCATGGCGCTGGGCCTGTGCATCTGCTCGACGCCGGCCACCAGCAGGCCGAAGCCGGACAGCCCGGTGAGCCAGGAGAGGATCTGCAATTTCATATTCCGACCCCTTGGTCGTAGATGGAGGCGCCGTGGCGTGCCTCCGGGTTCAGCGACATGAGCGTTACGGCGTTGAAAGTGGCCATCAACGGGTCAATTTTCCCGGTGCCGCTGGCCTGCTTGGTGATAAGGATGGAGTTACCGCGTGGCTCTACCCGCGCGTTGCCGCAACACCAGGCCATCAGGGGTTGGCCGCCGTGAGTCAGCGCCCCTTCGGCAAGCTTGCGTTCGGTGGTCTTGATGGCGCCGCCGAGCCTCCAACCCTGGGAGATGCCGATGACCTGCTCCTCGGGCACGCCGGCTTCGACCAAGGCGTCGAGAACGGCGCCGATGCCAGCGGGGTCGACGCCCACCTGGTCGAGCAATCCGGCGTGGTACACCTGGGCGACCAGCCCGGCGACCTCGCTGACGTCTTCGCCGATGTGCTCGACGATGGTGAGGTGGCCATCGCGCTCGAAGTCACGGAAGCGCGGCGCTTCGCTCTTGCGACGCTCCAGCACCGAGGGGTGCGCCCAGGCGTGGGTCCAGAGCAGCCATTTGCGGGTGTGTATCTCGCGCCCCAGGGCGGCGACGCCGAGCAGGTCGTCCAGGCCGCCGCCGTCGATGCCGAAGTCGATGACTTCGCAGCGCTCTATCAGGTCTTCCAGGGTGAGGCCGGTTTCGACGCCCTGGGCTTCCCAGTACTCGGCGCCGGCCCAGCGGTCGGAGCGCAGCGCGAGTCCGATCTCGACGTTGAGGTGCTTGGCGAAGAATCCGCGCAGTGACTCTTCGCCGCCCTCCTCGGCTTTGCGGAATTCGCGCTGGAGGAAGGCTTCATCCACCGATGCGCCGAGGTTGGGGTTGGTGATGTGGAAGTTCGCCGGGTTACGGTGCTCGTTGGCCTTGAGCATGCGTCTGGGAAACTCGTAGATCACCGGCAGCAAGTTGGGGTCGTCGATACGACCGTCCCGCACACCGCGCGCGTACTGCAGCTTTTGCCGAAATACTCCGGCGGGCGGTTCGTCCGATTGGGTGGAGAGGAAGATGACGAACCCTTCCGGGCGCGATGCCAAGCCACCGCAGGCTTCGCGCAGCATGTTCTCGGCGTTGGGCTGCTTGCCGAAGAGCCAGAGCTCGTCGATCAGCACGCCCGTTGCCTTCTTGCCACCCACTGTCTCGCTGTCGGCGGCGATGACCTTGAGCGTCGCACCGGTGACGCGATGGGTGATGGTGCGGATGTGTTCCTGCACGTGGAGCAGGTCGGCCAGCTCGTCGTCCGCCTTGATCATGTCCCGGGCGGGGTGAAAGCTGTTGTTCGCCACCTCGATGGTCGGGGCAAGAATCAGGAACTCTGCCGAGTGCCGCCAGTTGACGATCAACGCGGTGAGCATGATCCCGGCAGCGGTGGTCGATTTGGAGTTCTTCTTGCTGATGAGCAGGAAGAACTCGTTGATCAGTCGCCGGCCGGCCTCCTCGTCGTAGGCACCGAAGACGGCGCCGACGAAGTTCATCACCCAAGGCAGGCTGACTTCACCCATGGTCGGGCTGCCGGGCATGTCGACAATGCGCAGCTCGCGGAACACATCCAGCGATTGCTCGGCGACATGCGGGAACAGCGGCGGGATCGGGACGAGGCTCTGGCGGTTGACGATCCGCGCTTCCCAGTCAGGGCAAGCCGTCGTCCACTGCATTCATCACCTCGTGATCGGCACCACCTTGTTCGGTGCGGCGCCCTGGCCAAAGCGGCCGGTTGCGGCACTCTTCGCTGCGTCAGCTCTGCCTGCCTTCTTGCCGGCCTCCCCCTTACGCACATGCACGTAGGGCATTAGGGCTTTGGCGGCGTCGACGCGCAGCTTGGTATCGACTGCGTCGTCGTTCATGACGTCGATCAGGTAGGCCTGAGGATCGTCCTCAACCGAAGGCCTCGGGGGTTTAACATCTGGGGCCTCGGTGTTAACGGCGACGGTTTCGGGTTTCGCACGTCGGGCGAGCTCGGCGAGCACGTCCGCGTCCTTCGCCAGCCGAGAGCCCGCAGGCCCCGCTGTCGCTGGGCTGTAGCCGGCTTCGATAGCCGCTTCTTTATTGCTCGCGCCGCGCCCAAGAGCGTCGACGAAGCGCCGCTTCCTGGGTGTTAAAGCCATTAACATTTCCTCCAGGGCCGATAAAATCTGTGCGTGAGTCAGGGGGCGGTCTAGCAAGGCGAAAGGTCTGGAAATTTTTCACCCCCCTACCCCTCCTGATTCGCCTCATCGCGCTGCTTGTCAGCCGAGTGGCACGGCGCGCAAAGCGACTGCCAGTTCTCACGATCCCAGAACAACTCCTGATCCCCGCGATGCGCCACGATGTGGTCAACCACAGTGGCCGCTGTCAGCAGCCCCTTGCGCTTGCAGTACACGCACAGTGGGTTGGCCCGCAGGTACTGCTCGCGTGCCTGCTGCCAGGCGTAGTTGTAACCACGTTGGGTCGACGTTTTGCCCTGGCGCCATGAGCTTGGCTGCACGGTGGGCACGCGCCCGCCTCGCTGCATGGAGACCCGTGGGCGCAGCGTCCTGATACTTGCCACGTCACTTCCTCGGCAGCTTGATATCGAAGAAGCGGCTCGCGATCTCGCGGATCTTCTCCACGCCCAGGAACCCCACCCAGCCACCCACGAAGGTGGACATGGAGATGGGTATGTTCAGCCACTCCAGCGCGCTGCACAGCGTCAGCGTCAGGCCACCGCAGAGCGCGCCCTCCACCAGCATCTGCCGGCGCGAGCCGCCTCCGTACAGGATGCGTAGCACCGCCATCGCGAATGCCAGCACTGCCGCGTAAAGCGGCAGCGACTGCTCGCGCAGCCAGTCGAGCAGCGCTCCCCAGGTATCAGGTCTATCAGGCATCTTCATGTCTCAGAACCTCCCGGAACGGAGGCTTCAACAGGCGTATGAGAGGAAACGGCCTACACAACATTAATGTTGCATAGCAACATATTTGTTGTATCGTTGAGCCATCCGAATGACAGAGACGAGGTGATGAAACACAGCGAATTCAGGCGATGGTTACGGGCCCAGGGGGTCACCTTCGAAGCGGCGAAAGGAAGCCACTTCAAGATCACAGCCCCCAACGGCAAGACGACGATCTTCGCGGATCACGGCTCCAAGGAAATGAAAGAGCCGACCCGCAAGGCAATCATCAAGCAACTGGGGCTCACTGAGTGAGCCCCGCCACCGACACTGAAGGCTGAGTGATTCATCTTAAAGGAGCGCCCATGTACGACTACGCAATCCGGCTTGAGGCCGATGACACTCCAGGGCTGGCAGTCTTCTGCCGCGATCTTCCAGAGCTGAACAGCTACGGCGATGACGTTGCGCACGCGCTGGCCGAAGCCGTGGACGCTATCGAGTCAACCCTCTCCCTCTACGTAGACCAGCGCCGCGCTATTCCAGCAGCGAGCCCTGCTGAGGCTGGCGAGCATGTGGTGCGGTTACCCGCCGTCACCGTCGCAAAGATCTACCTCTGGAACGCCATGATGGAACAGGGACTGCGCAAGGCAGACCTGTGTCGCTTATTGAGCGTCGCCCCCATGCAAGTGGACCGCCTAGTGGACTTCCTCCACACCTCGAAGATGGAGGCCGTCGAAGCTGCACTGGCGAAGCTGGGCAAGCGGCTGGCGGTGAGTGTTGAAGCTAGAGAGTGGCCGCAAAGCGCATGACCAAGCCAGAAACGAAAAAGCCCCGGCGCAATGGCTGGGGCTTTTTGTGCGGGGCTAACCGCAAGATGCCTGGAATCTAAGGTTTGTCCCCGGTTCTGTCAAGATAAAACTGTGCACCAGGCAGTTAATATGTTGCAGCCAACTGAAAGGCATAATAAATTCAATTTATTATTGATTTAGGCTCTCCTTTAAGAGCCTTCAAAGCGCAATCAAGGAGGATGCGTATGAATGACAGTCACGCATCAGAAGCAAACACAGATAGCTCGATAAAAAATATAAATGAAAGACTAGACGCTGAGGCACGCATAAGAGAGTTGGCGCTGGTATCGCAAGAGCATCGTCTTCCTCATGCTGCCTACAACCTTGTCCGTTCATTTACGCATCCAGACATTAAAACCAGAGCAGAACTCAAACCCAAAGCAGCACAGGCATTTTTTTGGTGTCTAGTGTCCAGAACTGCTACTACGGGTGTCGGGGTAATTGCGATTCTTTCACTATGGCTCGCTTTTTACCAAACCCGAACAATCAGCGAGCAATCATCTTTGATGAAAGCTCAGATATTTTTAATGGAGCAGCAAAATCAAGCTGCTCTTCTTCCAAACAACTCCGAGATTCTAGCAAAAATCGAGTCGGAAATTCCTAGCCATACAAGCATGTGTAATAAAAGAACAGACACTCTCTGCTGGGATGCTGATGGTAAGTTCCGACCATCACTTGCAACATCTAGCAGAATTGCTGCCACAACACACATGCTTCCACCGCGCAGAATAGTTCTGGAATCACCACCACGCTGCAGCGAAGCAATTTTCTCCGAGGCAGTACACGCACTATCAGCGGAGATAAACTTCGAAAGAATCTATCGCACAAAACCAAGCAAAGAACAAAAAACCGCAAGACTAAAAAATTTAGCAAAAGCCATACTTGAATCAAATTCAAAAGATAAAAACAGCATCACCGAGAGCTTATTCGAATCAGTATCACGCGAATTATTCACATCTAAAACCACAACACTTGAACAGCGAATAAGTTGCAAATCCATGAGCCCCGAAAGAGGCCAACTTCTAGTCGGCCTAGCCGCCGCAGAAGTAAATTTGACCGACCTTACCGCTAAAGGTGCTACTTTCACCAATTCAGCTGTAGCTGGAATTATTAGCTCTGAAGCCCTTAGCAACTTAGATCTTTCAGACTCGGACCTAGCAGCAGCATCGTTCAAAGGCCCTCTACAGAATGTACGTCTGAGCTATTCAAATCTAGGAACCAACACACTAGATAGCAGCAAGATATCAGACGTTGATCTAGCAGGCGCCGAACTCGAACTAGATATTGCCTCAACACTATTCGGCTTAGGCTTCATGAGAAACAACAGCCCAGAAAACTTTATTAGCAAGCTAGGATTTACTCTCTATAATTCGCGTGATAGAAGCGATATCAACAGTTTCTTATGCAAGGCAATCGTAGGCAAAACAATACTAGAGCTAACGGGGAGCGCCGACCACAAAAATACTTTTGAAAAGGAGTATCTTCAGACAGGAATATTATCTGAAACCAGGAAAACAACAGAAGGCCGGTACAATTCAAAAGGAATTCTGGTACAGGGAGTCCTCAAAGACCAATTAACTATATTCACGGAGCCAAACACGCCTGAAGAGGCCGTCATCAGCTACTTCCCAATGAGTGATTGCAACTCACTTCTTGAGATGGACAAAGTAATTTTGACGCCCGGACCTTCTAAAAGCAAAATTCAGGATCCCACATAAAACTCAACTAAGGAATATCCTAGCAGCGCTATGAAAGCAGAACATGGAACCATCACATCATCACAGACAGCGCTGCATAGAAAACCAAAATCAAAAGTGCAACAGCAATCGCAAGATCCCCAGTTAGATCAGTCGCCGGTGGCGACCGATCCTTCCTAACCGCCCGCGCCTCCGCCCTTCGCCTATTCCGTGCCCGTGAAGCCATGCCCACTCCTCCGTGATGCAAAGCCTCACCCTAAGCACTTCAGTGCCCTCCTCCTAGGACACCCCCTCAGGCAACCCGCCTCACCTCCAACGCCCCATCAACCCACGCCACTCCGGCCTTCCAGAGCTGCCGCGTCTTCTCCTCTCCGAACCCCATCCGCTTGCCTACGATGCGGAAGGTCGCACCGGTCGTGTAATACCGAACGATCACCTCTGCGCACTCCTCGTAACGCTGCCCCAAACGGGCCACCAACCGGTCGATCAGCAACGCGTCGTCATCGGTAATCATCGCTGCAGCCTGGTAGCCCCGGATGCTCAGCCCTCGCACGCTGGCGCCCTGCCTCGCCCAAATGCCCCACTGTTCCAGCAGGCGCTCAGTGTCTTTCGTTGTTGCCATGGTCGGTCTCCAGTTGGTTTCTGATGCCCTTCCATGCGGCCGGTGAGGCTCCTGCTCGTCACTGATTCGGTGCCGCAGCGGCCTGCGGTACCCGATTCGCCTCCTCTACCGTGAAGAATCCGGAATAGCGCTGTAAGACTCGTGGTTGCTGGGCTCAAGCTGAGTTGCTGAAACGGCGCGTCTTGCACCTGTCGCACCGTGAATGGCATCGAAGCCACGCTCGTCTAGCCAGACGTGCCAGCGCTTCAACGCATCCAGCTTCAGGTCGTCGGCCGAGGTGTTGATGTAGGTTTCCGCAGAGAAGCCCATCGAGTGGTTCAGCAGCATTTCGCCGATGAGGTAATCCACGCCCAGGTCTGCCCAGCCAGTACGCGCCAGCTTACGCAGGTCGTGGCTGGTCCACGCGCCACAGCCCAGGGTGGTGAACACTTCACTCGCCTGACGAGCGCTGAAGGGCAAGCCATCACGGTCCACCAGCAGGTGGCCATCGCCTTTGCGGCCTGTACGTTCGAAGTAGCGCTCCAGCAACGCCACCGCCTGGTCGGTCAACGGCAGCACATGCTCGGTACCGGTCTTGGTGTTCTCTGCCGGCAGCAACCAGAGCCGTTCCCGCAGGCTGACGTGGCGCCTGTGCGCCAACCGCGTCTCGCCGATACGGCTTCCATGCGCAAGCATCATCAGCGCCAGCATCGCTTCCCCGGGCTCGCGCTCGAAGTGCTCTCCCAGCAGCTTGAGCAGTGACTCAACGCTCATGCTGTGCAGCCGTGCCGGTCGGGGCTTGCTGCGGGCCTTCACGAAGCGCCGGAAGCGCATGTCCGCCAACGGGTTGGTCTCGATCATCCCCAGCTCACGGGCCTGCTCCAACGCCATCACCAGCACCCGGAAGATATGCCGCAAGTGCCCAACCGAGTAACGCTGCTGCAGCGGCCACATGAGCAAGGCATCCACCTGCTCCACATCGACCTCAGAAAGCAACAGATCGCCCAACCTGGGGATCAGGTGCAGCTTCAAGATCGACAGCACAGAGTCACGTCGCCTCGCTGACAACCCTCGGTTGGTTTCGACGCGCCCCTGGTACCAGGTCAGCAGCTCACCCAGCGTGTGCCAATGCCCCTTGCCAATCACCGCATCCGGGTCGGCAGCCAAACGAACACGAGTAGCCCCGATTACCTCCAACGCCACACGGGTGCTCAGCTCTGGATAGCCACCGACGCGACGCCACCGCCGGCGGTGAATCAGAAACCAGCTGCCGGCCTGCCGATTACCGGTGAAGCGGAAGCGCACTCCCGGGTGCCGAGGATCACGCAACTCCACCGCTCGCCCCTCGGCCTGTCGTCGCAACTCAGCGTCGCTGAAGGTCACAACCTGAGTCCTCACGGCTGCACCTCCTGCGAGACTTTGTGCGCCCCGATCAACCTCGGAATGTCATCAGCCAAACCGGTGTACGCGAACGGCACAGCCCCTCCAGGCGCAGACACCGTGTAGCGTTTCTCCGGCAATCGGCACAGCGCCACGGTGTAGCCACATGGGGTCTCCCAGCAGTTGGCAATCGGTTGTCGGTTTCGATCGCGCTTCGTGCGCCACTTAAGCTCCTGGGCCTTGTCAGCCATGGTGCTCCCCTTTCGCCTCAGCAAGAGTCGCTTCGAAGCGCTCCCGCTAGGCACGGTCATAGCGTTTGAGTTAGTCACGGCGCGATCTTGGTTTACGCCGTCTTCCAGCAGTCAGTCCGTTGCGAATGGCCTGAAGTCGCTCGCGCACATCCGGGGAAGCCGGGGCACGCTGCCCGGTGATCAACCCCGCAATTGCATGGCCATCCTGGGTAACGTGCTTGCCACGCAGATCCGCCAGCAGTGCCTCTCCCTCTGGTGCTGGCAGTCGTCGCAGCAGCACCGCGCTCTCCACGGCAGCGGCTCTACGCTCCGCGTCAAAGCCGATGGATAGGGTCCACTTCACGGGCCGTCGGCTCTGCCTTGCCGCTTCCAGCAACCGATCGTAAGCACTCAGAAACGCCATGCGTGCCCCAATCCGGTCGCGTACCACTAGGCTTGGCTTGGCCACCTGCAGAGCCGCAAGCACCTCCTCGGTCAACATCACGGACTCGAACTCATCAGCGGCCATCAACGCGATGGACCACGCCTCATCACGCCCTGGCCGACCATCGGCGATCAGCACCCGCTGCAGAATTGCGGCAAGGGTCAACCGGCCGGCCACCTCCCGCCGGCAAGCCTGCAACGCTGCCGCAATCACCGGCTCGTCGTAGCCCCTCAGGTCCTCGATCATCATCAACGCGGCGCTCTCGGTCAGCTGGTGCCCCATCGCTTCCGCTGTTGCGAACAGCGCCACCAGCAGCCCCTCCTCCTGCTCAGCCGTCAGCATCGCTGCCCCTCCTCGCCCTCAGCGTCTCCAGGGCTCGCTCGGCAGCGCTCACGTTCGCCTGCCGGCTCTCCAGCTCCTGGGCGGTCCGGTTGGTCATCTGCGTGTTGGTTGCCCACTGCGTGTGGTATGCCTCGGCCCGGCTCAACAGGTCACCAATGCCGTGGCAGCCGTTGATCAGCCTCGCGTCGTTGATGCTCAGGAAGTACGCCGCCACGTGGTGGGCCACATCGCTGCCCAGGCGGTCGATCAACTGGCCCACCTGCCCAGCCACTCTGGCGTTCCAGATCGGCCATGCCTTGTAGCGCTTGCGATAGGCCATCGCGTAGTTCGCCCAGGCTCGGTAGGTCTTGCAGGCGGGGTCCTTGGGGCCCGGCATGTCATCCGGGATCTTGCAGCGCGGCTCAACCATCGGAGCACTTGTAGCAGGGGTCGCTGCACCGCCTTTGGCCGGCTCTGCCGGACGGGGGTCGGTAATACTCTCTGCTGTAATCTCTTCTGTAGTCTCTGTTGTAGTCTTACTAAGGAATGCTGGTTTCCCGCAGCCATGCGTGCTGGTTTCCCTCACGCTTGCCTGTGGGTTATCCGCAGCCTTGTCTGCTGGTTTTCCGCATACTGGTTTGCGGGGTTTCCGCTTCCTTGTTTGCGGCGTTTCCAAGCCCAAGGCCGCAGCAATCGCCTGGATGTTCACGCGGTAAAACAGCCGACACGGAACGCCCTTTTTCTGCTCCTCCAGCACACCCGCGCGCACCAGTTTCTTTCGTGCCCCCTCCTGCTCGAAACGGGTCATACCCGTCTCTTCCTGCCATTCCTCCATGGTCTTGAAAAACCAGCCATCCGTGCCGTCGGTTCGCCTGGACCAGTACACCGCCTGGGACAGCATCAGCGCCCCCGTGATGCCCGCTCCGAACGAAACGAACGCCCGCTGAAACGCAATCGGGCGATCCAGCAGATCGCTAAGAATCATGTCCCCCGCCTCGTGGTGACACATCCCTGTGGGCTCTTTGTTCTGCCAGTACCCGCTGAGCAGCAACACGCAGCTCACAAGCCCGGCCCTCCATCGCCAACAGACTGTCGACCATTGCCGGCAAGTGCTCCAGATCGGCTTCGTCCACCACGCCGTCTGCCAACACCACTGCGCATGCCTCAACGGCACCGCCCATGCGCGACACCAGTTCACCGAAAGCCGTCATAGGGCAGTCACCGCTCACGTCATCCCGCACGGCGAGCAACCCGTAACGGTTACTCAACTCGTTCAGGCAACGCTCCCGGTACTCAGGCTCCAGCGCCGCCACCCACGCCTCCTCCAGCCAACAAGGGAATTCGATTTCCGCAGTGATCCAGCGACGTACCCGCTTCCACCAGGTCGCGGTCTGTTTCAGGTACTCCTTGCCGTCGTTACCGGCGATGGCATCCAGGTTGGGCACCTTCTTCAGCACCGCCCTGCTGCCCATCTGCTGGTGGATCACCTGGTTCAAACGCGTTGCGAAAGTGGTCTCGGGAATCGCGCGGGTCACCATCTGCTGCGCATGGTCGAGCAGTACCTGTTCTCGGCTGCAAAGCCGTCTGCGGGAAGACGCTGTCATATCCGCCTCCAGTTCATAGCTTGTTGGTGGCCGCTCATGGCGACGGCCTGCGAAGAGACGGGGACGGGAACGGCTTTACCTCTTCCGCCGAGTAAGTGCCGTCGTCGTTGAGCCACACGTGGATTTGACGTTCAAGCCTCAAGGCCTTGCTAAGCGCACCTTGGGTCAATCCAAGGAGGAAGGCCGCATTGCGCTGCCCTTTTTCCTTGGCAAATTCCTTTATGGGGATCGGTTTCATATCGCTCTCCAGTCGCTAGGGCGGCCCGGAGTATTGCCCTTGGAAATTATAAAAAACAATCGCTTGGAAACTTGCTGGCGATTGCCTGCGGAAATAAACTGCTGCAATGATTGGAAAACGTCAGCTCGAAGACTGGGAAAAGGCTGAGTGCGCTGCACTAAAAGCTGAAATCGCGGCCTTCAACGCCACAAAACCACGTGCGCAACGCATCACACAGGAAGCTGTGGGAGCAGCACTGGGCATGTATCAGGGCTCGGTCAGCAACTTTCTGAACGGCAGAACCCTTCTGAATATGGAGTTCGCGATTGGTATCTCCCAGCTCATAGGAGTACCTGTAGAGCGCTTCAGCCCTCGCCTTGCGAATCAAATTGCTCGAATGTCGGCAATAGCGGAAAGCGTCGGAGAAGGCCTGAACTCGCTACCGGTGAGAGAGGTTGGCAAGTACCCGCTTCTCAGCTGGGACTCCGCTGTGAAACGAATTGATACACCTAACTACATGTCGCCGGATGATGGAAAAGAGTGGTATGAGAGCCTCGAAAACCCTGGCAGCAACGGATATTGGCTTTCCAGCAAAGGCAAATCCATGGTCTCGGACACTTCACCCTCATTCCCTGACGGCTCACCGATCCTGGTTCAACCAGACGGCTTCGATCTGGTGGACGGCAAGTACTACATAGCCTATGCACCTGGCGTAGAAGCCACCTTCAAGCAGTACATAGTCGAAGCCGGGGTTAGGTATCTTGCTTCTCTAAACCCCAGCTTCAGGCCCATTGAGATGGGGAGCGACTGGAAGATCATTGGTCGCGTGATAGACGTTAAACCCACCTGCCTCTGAGCTCACGCCAAACGCTTCAGCTCACGAGCCACCAGGCTCCGGTACTCCTGAGGTTTCAGCTTCTCCAGCTCTCTATCCGCCCAAGCATTCCAGTTACTTTTGAGACCATCCCTCTCCAGGTGCATACGACGCGCTTCGTCTTTCGCACGGCCGAGATTCTCCTGCCAGAAATTGAACAGCCGCAGCTTCTCTTCCTCATGTGCATTGCGCTCATAGGGATGTAGATCAGCAAGATTCTGTACAAACATGTTCATCACCTCTGATTAGGGCTTATCAGGTCCAATTAGCTTCAGCTTCTTGCCAGGCAAGAGTCACTGCGCCGTCTTCATCCTGCTTAACAACCAGCCCATCGGAATCGCGCAGATCCTCAATCAAGCGCAACCAGTCCTCCATCCCCTCCCCCTCCTCCAGCCGGATCTTCACGCAGCGGGCCAGCTGGGCAGGAGGGGACATGACCAACCTCTGCACTCGCTGAGCAAGCAATTCGAAGGTGGAGCGCTTTGGAACCTGTGCTTTGGCCATGAGGAATCTCCGAATACTGTTTTTTTATACAGTACATCTGACAGACATTGCCTCGCAAGTCGGCGGAAGTATCTGTTTACGCATAGTTACGGCTTTTTGAATTGAATTAAATAATGTCCTGCGGAACTATCAATGCGAACAACGCACACCAACCAATCCGGAGGCTCGCCGGATACCACGGACAGGGGGAAGCCTGTTCCAGGCCCCGAATAGGGATCGACCTGCCCGAGAGGGAACAGCACAGCGCCCAACCGCCGGTGGCGCCAATAACAGCGGGCTGATGAATCGACTTCAGGCTTCCCAAAAGCCTTCCCCCCTTCCCCGCTCACACCGGGGCTTTTTGCGGGCGTAGCTCAGCGGTAGAGCTTCTGCCTTCCAAGCAGGAAGACGCGGGTTCAACTCCCGCCGCCCGCTCCACATTCATGAGGAATGGCGCATGTCTGCGAAATCCTTCAAACAGATGATCAAGGACGGTGAGCTGAGGCGCGCAGACGCCATGAAAGCCCGCCTGGAAGACCTCTACGAAGAGCCCGGCTTCAACCTCCGAAGCGAGGGTGAAGACCTGGACCAGAGCGTTGCCGAACTGGCCGAGTACATCTACCAGGGTGGCCAGCTCCCGCCGCTCGAAGTCCGGCCACGGGCCGAAGGCGGCCTATGGGTTGTCGATGGCCACCGTCGTCGTCGCGCCTACCTGAAACTCGACGCAGAAGGCCGCCTCCCCCGCGATCCGAAGGACAACGAAGCCTGGATCGCTATCACGGCATTCACCGGCAACGACGCCGAACGGGTGCTGCGAGTAATCACCAGCCAAGAAGGCCGCAAGCTCTCACCGCTCGAACTGGCGGAGGGCTACAAGCGCTTGGCAGCGTTCGGATGGAGCCCGGAACAGATCGCCCAGAAAATGGGCAGAACGCGGCAACACGTTGACCAGGTACTCGTCCTGGGCAATGCCAACTCAGACGTACAACAGATGGTCGCCTCGGGCGAGGTAGCCGCCAGCACAGCCACCACCCTCGTGCGTAGGCACGGCGAAGCGGCCGGTAAGGTACTGAAAGAGAAGCTGGACCAGATCAAGGCTGCCGGCGGCAACAAGGTAACCCCCAAGGCCATCGCCAAACCCGACATTCCGCGGGCCTTGCGCAGGGACCTGTACTCGGTTTGCAAATCAATTGCAGACAGCTTCCCCGAGCAAGTGCAGGCCGCCATAGCCGATGGCGCTGAGTACATCACCATCACGCTCAAGGCCGAACAGATAGATCGCTTCACCGAACTGGTACGCCAAACGGACGAAGCGTTGCAGTAAACCGCCACAGGCAAATGAGTGGCGTCCGAAAAGGGCCTCGGCCCTTGGGAGGGCTCGGGTTCTGGCTGAGTGCCGAGCCCCTCCCACCTCACTTCAACGAAAGGAAATCGACATGCTGATTCTTACCCGCCGCCTCGGCGAATCCATCCTCATCGGCGACGACATCACAGTCACCGTGATGAGCATCCAAGGCAACCAAGTGAAGCTGGCAATCAATGCGCCAAGGGATGTAGCGGTGCATCGTGAAGAAGTGGCGGAGCGTATTCGCCGAGCGGAGCAGCAAGAGAACTCCCTGATTAATTCAGCAAGGTAGCTTCATTAACTGGCCGCCCGACCAAGGCGGCCAGTTTACAGTTCCACATTGCAATATCGATGAGTCAATAGGGTTAAACGTCTCTTCGAATACAACAAAGCCCACTAGAAAACAACTAATATGGTAATACGAATAAAGCCTTTACCTCATTACACGTAATACTCACCACCACAGCACATTTCACCCCTTAATAGCCTGATTACTCTCAAAGATCCTTCTTTAGCTAGCAGGTGGAGGAACGCCATCTGGGCTTAAAATAGTTACATCCGGCCTGAACTTCCTTATTTCTCGCTCTACCAAACTGAGTGGAAGCCCATTTTTTTGGCTGAACTCGGTAATTACTTCTAGCGGCGCACCCGAAGTCACCAAATTTCTTAGCTGCGCACCCACCCTAGAAGATGCTGGTGTAAAGAAGAATCCATCATTAGTTTGGTTTTCAAGCCTACCAACACGCGTGGTCAAAGCCCTTGTATTAGAGAGAATCTCTTCCAGAATGCTGGTATCTGAGCGTGGTTCTACAGGACCTTGATTGGGAGACTGATCCAGTGCTTCTTGGAATTTCCCCCTGAATTGAGGCCAATAAGTATCAAACACCTGACTAAGTATACGCTCATCCAGCGCAGCTAAATCCAAAGTAGAGTTCAAAGACCGCACCAATTCCCACATTGACTCCTTTTCCGGAAGGGTATGATTAAACTGCGCCAACGGATCTTCAATATCCGAGGGCATCAGATCAATCAGGAATGTACATACTCTACTTGTACTTAACCCCTTAGCAAGCGCACCTGCCTCAAACAGAATCCAAGGCTTCAGCTTATTTTCCTGAGTCAGACAAACTATACCCACAGCGGTGTCGCGCAGTTGGTCCGAAATTTCTGTAAACCAAATTGAGCCACGATCTATATCTCTTGTAGATATCCATGGCCTTGATGCCTGCAATACGCACTTGATCCAGTCGCTCATCAACTCTGCTACAAGCCTGCTGCGGCGGCCCGACCAACTAATGAAAACCTTCATCAACACCTCCTGTGGCTAGCGTTCCTCAACTCTGTCGAACCTACTCCACCCAATTCCAAAACGCCACTACGGAGCAACCCACTTACGTAGATAGGTCACCGATGGCAATTACCTATGGAACAGTCTGCAGCGGTATCGAGGCAGCATCAGTCGCATGGAATGAACTCGAAATGCAGCCAGTCTGGTTCGCTGAAATTGATCCATTCCCTTGTGCCGTTCTGGCATACCACTGGCCGACAGTCCCTAACCACGGCGACATGACCAGGCTCGCCCGACAAGTACTTACCAACATCATCTCCGCCCCCGACGCCCTTGTGGGCGGCACTCCATGCCAGACCTACAGCATCGCCGGAGAGCGAGACGGCCTGGACGACCCTCGCGGCCTCCTGGCCATCACATATGTGGAGCTTGCAGATGCAGTTGACCATGTTCGAATCCTGCGCGGCGACCCCGAGTGCGTCTTCGTCTGGGAGAACGTCCCAGGCGTCCTCTCGGACAAGACGAACGCGTTTGGCCACATCCTCGGCACCCTGGTGGGCGAACCCGAACCGCTTCAGCCGGCAGGGGGACGCTGGACGGACGCTGGTTGTGTGTATGGACCCAAGCGAACAGCCGCATGGCGGGTTCTGGATGCCCAATATTTCGGCCTGGCCCAACGACGCCGCCGTGTGTTCGTTGTCGCAAGTGCTCGAAAAGGGTTCGATCCCATTGCGGTACTTTTTGAGCAGGAAAGCCTGCGCCGGGATTCTCCGCCGAGCCGCAACCAGGAAGAAAACCTTGCCGGCACCCTTGCTGGCGGCGCTCGAAGCCAAGGCGGATACAGCTCCGACGACATCCCCCTTACCGTAGGCGCCCTCACCGCGGGCTGCGGCCCAAACGGCCATGGTGGTAGCGGGCTGGCTACAGACAAGGGTGCCGATGCTGGCCACATCCTCGCCTTCGGCGGCAACAACCAGGCAGGCCCGATCAACGTCGCAACAGCCTGCAACGCCGGTTCTGCTGGCAGGCTCGATTTCGAGAGCGAAACATTTGTCGTGCACGGCAGCCAAGACCCGAGCACCGCTTACGACAGCGCCCACTCCCTGGGTAGAAATGGCGGCCGGGAAAATGCCGTGCTTGCGGTCCACCAGAACCAGCGCGCCGAGGTAAAGCTCAGCCCCGTATCAGGTGCACTGCAGAGCGGAGGCGGAACGGTTGGCCAGGGCTACGCCGCGGCCATGGTTGCCAATGAAGTTCGTCGCCTCACTCCTCGTGAGTGCGAGCGTCTCCAAGGCTTCCCAGATGACTACACATTGATCCCCTGGCGCGGTCGGCCCGCAGAAGAATGCCCCGATGGCCCTCGCTACAAAGCCCTGGGCAACAGCAAGGCCGTGCCGGTGGTGAGATGGATCGGGCAACGAATCCTGCAGCAGCTCAACCCAACCAAGCCCTGACCCTGTAATTCCATAACTACAGCTCTGCGTCACGTACGCGGGAGGATCTAGCCATGACTACAGATATTGAAAACCTGCATTGCCCAGTCTGCGACTGGCTCGAAGACCTTGAAGGGGATGACTGGGTTGAAGCGTGCCAACTAATTGCTACTTGGAGGAAGGAGAAAGACGAGAGGGAAGCGAAGGAAACACAGGTGGTTCATGTGCGCAGCGATGATCTACGTGCCGTTTACCGCGCAGTAATCGATGCAGATGAGGAAGGTCTAGCCGGTCACGCTGAGCCAATGATCAGGATTGCAGCCGCTTTACCTCAACCCTGAAGTTGCTCACAAGCCGAGGTAAGCATAGACATGACCAGCCTTCACCTTCTCCCGCTGGCAATTGTCACCAAGGATCAGGACGGCCTGTTTCTTGAGGTGATCGACGCAAGCGAGCTCGACACAGATGGACTGCTGCCGGAGGGCGCCGAACTCTGTCTTCTGAGCGTTGCCCTGGATCTGCAGGATGAACTATCCGCTCTGGCCACGGAGAACCGCGAGCTGAGGGAGCGAAACGAGCTTCTAGCCCAAAAGAAACTGCATCCCAAGCGCATACGTGACTTCAGCGTAGAGCGCCGCAATGCCCACGGCATCCTCAGCCGATGGCGGCAGGCCTACTGCGGCAACAACCACTGACTCCCAACTAACAATCACCACCTGCCGACAATGCCGGAAGGGAGGGTTTCTATGTCCGCTCTACAGCGGCCCATCGAGTACGAAGACAAGGTGCCCGAACAAGTCATGGCGACTCTGCTCGGGCTTTCATACAGAGCCCTGGAAACAAGAAGGAGCAAAGGCCAGATCCCGCTTGGCGTCTGGAACAAGGTCAATGGCCGCATCATCTATAGCAGACGGAGATATGACGAATGGCTCGACAGCCAATGGGTCTGCCCCGAGGGGTGGAAATCATCGGACAGTCAGTCCGCATCCGCTTCATGTGGGACGGCCAAAGGCGATGCGAGACGCTCGCGTATCCCGCCACGGCGAAAGGGATCAAGAGTGCATCCGGTCTTCGAGATCAAGTAGTTCAGGCGATCAAGTACGGCATCATGGACGATGCCAAATACGCGGAATTCTTTCCCAACTCAGCCATTGCAGAGGAAGTGCGAGGCGTCATCCCGCTCTTCGGCGAGTATGCACAACTGTGGCTGGACAGCCGCGAGATCGTCCTAGGCACCCGCGACAACTACAAGAGCACACTCAATCTCTACTGGATGCCCCACCTGGCGTTCGTGCGAATCAACCTGATCACCGTAACGATGCTCCGCAGGATTGTGACTGCAACCGAATGGTCGTCAGCCAGCGTGAAGCGAAATGCTTTGATCAAGCTATCAAGCATCATGGAAGGCGCTATCAAAGACGGCCTGATCTCCAAGAACCCTGTTGCCTCGATTGAGATGCCTCGCCGCTCCAAGAAGATTGTCGATCCCTTCTCTCGCGAAGAGGCAGAGCAGATCATCGCCTACCTCTACGCCAGCCTTGGCAAGTACTCACGCATCTATGCAGCGCTCTATGAGTTCTTGTTCTTCACCGGCATGCGTCCTGGCGAAGCTTTCGCATTGCGATGGGACGAAGTTGATGAGGAAGCCCGGCGCGCTCACGTGTGCCGCATTGTCGTCGACCGAGGCATTGAGGAGCGGGTAAAGACCAAAAACGAGCGAGACGTACTGCTGAATGAGCGTGCCCTGCACGCCCTCAAGGAGGCCAAGCGCATCGCCAAAATTAAGCAAATGGCGTCAGTCTCGGAGTTCGCCAATAGCCCATTCGTCTTCCCACCTAGCAAGGGCGGGCTGTGGATCAAGGAGCCAAGTGTTACTATTAAGCACTTTTACGCAGCCCTCGATGCCCTTGGCATCCGCCGGCGTCGGCAGTACGACGCCCGACATACCTACGCAACCATGTGCCTGATGGCTGGAATGAACCCTGCGTTCATCGCCGGACAACTGGGTCATAGCGTCCAGATGTTGCTCACCACCTATGCCAAATGGATCAGCTCAGCTTCCGATTGGAACGAGCTGAACAAGCTCCCTGCCAGAATCAAAAATGGTATGGAATTGGTACAGGATGAGGATGAAGGCGATTAACCACCCCTGAAAAGCCCGCAGGATAAGCACTTGATTTCTACAGCCAACATCACCATGCAGTTCGGCCCCAAGCCGCTGTTCGAGAACGTTTCCGTCAAGTTCGGCAACGGCAACCGCTACGGCCTGATCGGCGCCAACGGCTGCGGCAAGTCGACCTTCATGAAGATCCTCGGCGGTGATCTGGAGCCTTCCGGCGGCCAGGTGATGCTCGAGCCGAACGTGCGCCTGGGCAAGCTGCGCCAGGACCAGTTCGCCTATGAGAACTTCAGCGTCATCGACACCGTGATCATGGGCCACGAGGAACTGTGGCGGGTGAAGGCCGAGCGCGACCGCATCTACTCCCTGCCAGAGATGAGCGAGGAAGACGGCATGGCCGTGGCCGAGCTGGAGACCGAGTTCGCCGAGATGGACGGCTACACCGCCGAATCCCGTGCCGGCGAGCTGCTGCTGGGCCTGGGCATCCCGCTGGCCCAGCATTTCGGCCCGATGAGCGAAGTCGCTCCCGGCTGGAAGCTGCGCGTGCTGCTGGCCCAGGCGCTGTTCTCGGACCCGGAAGTGCTGCTGCTGGACGAGCCGACCAACCACCTGGACATCAACACCATCCGCTGGCTGGAAAACATCCTCACGGCGCGTAACAGCACCATGATCATCATTTCCCACGACCGCCACTTCCTGAACAGCGTGTGCACCCACATGGCGGACCTGGACTACGGCGAGCTGCGCCTGTTCCCGGGCAACTACGACGAGTACATGACCGCGGCGACCCAGTCCCGCGAGCAACTGCTGGCCGACAACGCCAAGAAGAAGGCGCAGATCGCCGAGCTGCAGACCTTCGTCAGCCGCTTCTCCGCCAACGCCTCGAAAGCCAAGCAGGCCACCTCCCGCGCCAAGCAGATCGACAAGATCCAGCTGGCCGAGGTCAAGCCGTCCAGCCGCGTCAGCCCGTTCATCCGCTTCGAGCAGCACAAGAAGCTGCACCGCCAGGCGGTGACCGTGGAGAAGCTGGCCAAGGGCTTCGAAGACAAGCAACTGTTCAAGGGCCTGGACCTGCAGATCGAAGCCGGCGAGCGCGTCGCCATCATCGGCCCCAACGGCATCGGCAAGACCACCCTGCTGCGCACCCTGGTCGGTGAAATGACCCCGGACGCCGGCAGCGTGAAATGGACCGAGAGCGCCGAGCTGGGCTACTACGCCCAGGACCACGCCCACGATTTCGAAGACGACGTCACCCTGTTCGACTGGATGGGCCAGTGGACCCAGGGCGGCGAGCAGCTGGTGCGCGGCACCCTCGGCCGCATGCTGTTCTCCAACGACGAGATCCTCAAGTCGGTGAAGGTGATCTCCGGTGGTGAGCAAGGCCGCATGCTGTTCGGCAAGCTGATCCTGAAGAAGCCCAACGTGCTGGTGATGGACGAGCCCACCAACCACCTGGACATGGAATCCATCGAGGCGCTCAACCTGGCGCTGGAGAACTACCCGGGCACGCTGATCTTCGTCAGCCACGACCGCGAGTTCGTCGGCTCCCTGGCCACCCGCATCATCGAGCTCTCGGAGACGGGCGTGACCGACTTCAGCGGCACCTACGACGACTACCTGCGCAGCCAGGGCGTGATCGTCTGACGCCCCGCTCCGCCCCATGAAAAAGCCCCGCCGATGCGGGGCTTTTTCTTGCCTGCGCGCCCCTAGCCGGGGAGCCCCGCCAAGGCGGCGCGCAGCCGCTGGGTGCCGGGGCGCTGGCAGGTGATGGCCACCGCCTCCAGCCCCAACCAGGTGGCGAGGCTACGCAGCTGCTCGGCCAGGGCCTGGATGCCGGCCTCGCTCAGGCCCTGGGGCTCTTCGTGCAGCGCGTGCACGGCGAGGCGGTCCTGGGCCCGCTCGGCGCGCAGATCGACTCGGGCGGGCAGGCGTTCGTCGTGCAGGAAGGGCAACACGTAGTAACCGTACTGGCGCTTCTCCGCTGGGGTGTAGATCTCCAGGCGGTAGCGGAAGTCGAACAGGCGCTCGGTGCGGGCGCGCTCCCACACCAGCGAGTCGAAGGGTGAAAGCAACGCACTGGCGCGCACCTTGCGCGGCACCGTCGGCTCGCCGATGCAGTAGCCGGGCTGCTTCCAGCCGCGCACCGTCACCGCCTGCAGGTCGCCGCTCTCCACCAGCTCGGCGAGGGCCTGGCGGCTGTCGGCCGGGTCCAGCCGGTAGTAGTCGCGCAGGTCCTTCTCGGCGGCCACGCCCAGGGCCTGCGCCGAGTGCAGCAGCAACTGGCGGATGGCGGCGTCTTCCGGCAGTTCGGCGGCGTTGAGCAGGTCCGCCGGGATCACCCGCTCGGGCAGGTCGTAGAGGCGCTCGAAGCCGCGACGGCCGGCGACCGTCACCTCCCCCGCGGCGAACAGCCATTCCATGGCGTGCTTTTCGGCGCTCCAGTCCCACCAGGGGCCGGCACGCTCCTGGCGGGTGCTCAGGGCACCGGCACCCAGGGCGCCCTGCTCGCGCACGGCGGCGAGCACGCGCTGGATCACCTCCTGCTGCTCGCGACCGAAGCGCGCCAGCTGCTGGTAGATGCCTCGCCCCTGGGCCGCACGCTGCATGCGCCAGCGCAGCGCCGGGTAGAGGTCCAGCGGCAGCAGCGAGGCCTCGTGGCCCCAGTATTCGAAGAACTCGCGGCGACGCAGCTTGCCCCAGGCCAGTTCATCCAGCAGCTCGCGCGGGTAGTCGCCGAGGCGCGAGAAGAACGGCAGGTAGTGCGAGCGCACCAGAGCATTGACCGAGTCGATCTGCACCACGCCGAGGCGCCCGGCCAGCGCACGGACGTGGCTGGCGCGGATGGCGCCACGGGGCGGCCGCATGAAGCCCTGGGCGGCCAGGCCCAGGCGGCGGGCTTCGGCGGCGCTGAGTTCGAGGGGCATCGGCGGGGTCCTGGCGGCGGGATCAGCCCAGGACATTAGCACCCGTCGTGGCAGCTTTCCCATCGTTCGGCACGGGCGCCGGCGGCGGGAAGGGATGGCGGAAGGTGAAGGCCCGTGGCCCCGGCCCCTGCTCGCGCAGCAGGGCCAGGCGTTCGGCGGCTTCCCGGGCATCGGGGCGATGCCCGGCGGGCACCCACCAGCACACCAGGTGCGCTTCGCTGATGCGCGCGAACCACTCGTTGCGGCGCTTGAGCATCTCGGTGTGGGCGCCACGGTAGGTGAAGTCGCGCAGGGATTCCATGTCCCGCCAGACCGAGAGGTTGACCAGCACGTCGTCGCCGAAGGGGCGGATCGCCGTGGCGTCACCGCCCTCGTCCTCCAGGCGCCATACGTAGCCGGGCGACGCTTCCGCCAGGCCATTGATGCGCGCCAGGTTGGCGACGAAATCGGCCATGCCGGGGGAATCCAGCGGCGCGGTCATCAACGCGATATTCAGTTGTGCCAGTTCGAAGGCCGGGGCCATCGGGGGTCTCCTTTCCGTGTGGCGTCAGATATCGAGGGTCAGGGTGTGCATCACCTGGGCGTTGCCGCCAGCCATCAGGCGCTGGATGCGGCCTTCGCCGTCCAGGTCCAGGTCGACGGTGATCAGGCTCGGCGAGGCCGGTTGCATCAGGTAGCCCTGCTCGATCAGCAGCTGCGCCCCGGGCAGGCCCACGCGGTCGTGCAGGTAGCAGGCCAGTGGCCCGGCGGCCATGCCGGTGGCCGGCTCCTCGGGGATGCCGAAGCGCGGCGCGAACATCCGCGCACCCGCCACGCGGCCAGGCTGACGACTGTCACGGGAGAAAGCGTAGAAGCCCACCACGTCCAGTTCCTCGCTGATGCGCTCGAGGGCTTCCAGGTCGGTGCGGATGCTCGCCACATCGGCTTCGCTGCGCAGGGGCACGACGACAAAGGCGACCCCGGTGCTGACCCGCGACGGCAGCAACCCCTCGGCCAGTTGCCCAGGCTCCAGGCCCAGGGCCGCGAGGCTTTCCGCCAGCAGGCGCGAGCCCGGCTCGACGTCCTGGTACTGCGGCGCGCGCTGCTCCATGAACACCCGCTCGCCCTCGATGAAGATGTCGCGGTTGCCGTCGATGGTTTCCTTGTTGCTCCAGCCCTCGCCGACCCGGCCCAGCTGGCGCAACAGCGAGAAGGTGGCCACGGTGGCGTGGCCGCAGTGGGGGATCTGCCGGTTGGGGGTGAAGAACTCCAGCTTGAAGGCGGCCTGCCCGGAGTCGGAGACGAAGGCCGTCTCCGACAACCCGAGCTGGGCGGCGATCGCCTGCTTCTGCGCCGCGCTGAGCGCATCGGCACCGACCACTACACCGGCGGGGTTGCCACCCTGCCCGCCATCGACGAACGCATTCACGATCCTGACTTCGACTTGCATCGCTTTTCCTTGTTGTGTGGGTGTTGCGTGGGTTCATTGTTGCCGGGGGTCGCTGCGTGGGTTCATTTGCCCAGCGGGTCGTCCCAGAAAGGCCGCTCGCTTTCCTGCATCACATCGCCCCGGGTCAGGCCCAGGTCCTTGAGCATGGCATCACTCAGGCTGGCCAGCTCACGGCGCTGGCTGTACAGCTGGTACCAGCGCAGCAGGCGGGTACCGAGGGAAAGATGGGAGCCACGAACGGCAGGCCGGTGGGTGGGGTGCAGCGTGCCTACGAAACCGAATTGACCTTTCATCGCATCGCCCTCCTTGTGGGGTTGGCGCCAGTTTCCCGCGACGCTTATGATCAATCCAACGAATGTTTCTTATGCACTGCATCTCAGGAATTGATGAATGAGCTACCCCGCCATCGACACCGAACTGCTGCGCACCTTCGTCGCTATCGCCGACAACGGTGGCTTCACCCGCGCAGCGGAAGTGGTCAACCGCACCCAGTCGGCCGTGAGCATGCAGATGAAGCGGCTGGAAGAGGACGTGCTGGAACGCACGGTGTTCGAGCGTGACGGCCGCCAGGTGCGCCTGACCGCCGAGGGGCAGATATTGCTGAGCTATGCGCGGCGCATTCTCAAGCTGCACGGCGAGGTGATGACCACCCTGCGCGAGCCGCACATGGTCGGCTCGGTGCGCATCGGCACGCCGGACGATTACGTGATGCGCTTCCTGCCCGGCATCCTCTCGCGCTTCGCCCAGTCCTACCCGCTGGTGCAGGTGGAGGTGCATTGCGAGTCGTCCTCGCAGTTGCTGCAGCGCCAGGACCTGGACCTGTCCATCGTCACCCGCGAGCCGGGCACCGAGATCGGCCAGCTGCTGCGCCAGGAGCGCTTCGTCTGGGCCGAGGCCATCGGCTTCAGCCCCCACGAGCAGACCCAGTTGCCGCTGGCGATGTTCAACACCGACTGCTTCTGCCGCGCCTGGGCCTGCAACGCACTGGACGCCATGGAGCGCCCCTACCGCGTCGCCTACACCAGCCCGAGCCTGTCGGCGATCATGGCGGTGGTCAGCGCCGGCCTGGCAGTCACCGCCCAACTGCAGAGCCTGATCACCACCGACATGCGCATCCTCGGTGAAGCGGAGGGGCTACCCACCCTGCCCGCCTGCAGCATCGTGCTGGTGCGCAACCCCCGCAGCAGCTCGCCGGTCACCGAGACCCTGGCCGAGCACATCGTCGAAGGCTTCCGCCTGTAGCTCCGGCAGCGGACCATTGGCAGGCATTCTGCGCTTGCGGAACGCCCGTCCTGCCCACGTCACGCACGGCGCCCGCTTCGAGGTCGATCACTCGAACGCCAGCATCACCGCACACACCAGCAGGAACACGCAGAACGCCGTGCGCAGCACCCGCTCCGGCAAGGCGTGGGCCAGGCGCACGCCCCAACTGATGCTGAGCAGGCCGCCGACAGCCAACGGGATGCCCATCGCCCAGTCGACGTGGTGGTTGAAGCCGTAGGTGGCGAGGGTCACCGCGGTGCTGGGTGCGGCGAGGGACAGTGACAGCCCCTGGGCAACCACCTGGGTGGTGCCGAAGACGCTGGTCAGCACCGGCGTGGCGACCACCGCCCCACCCACGCCGAACAGGCCGCCCATGGCGCCGGCGAAGCCACCGAGCACGCCCAGCCAGGGCCAGGGGTGGCGCAACTCGGCACTGGTGGCGGCCTTGGCCATGAACATCCGCGCGAAGTTGTAGGCCGCCAGCACCAGCAGGAAGGCGACGAAGGCCAGGCGCATGTTCTCCGCCTCGATGCGCACCGCGAACAGCGAGGCCAACCAGGCACAGCCGAAGCTGGTCACCGCCAGCAGCAGCGCATAGCGCGGGTCGATGCGGTTGCGCTGGTGGTAGCGCCACAGCGCCAGCAGCACGTTCGGCACCACCATCACCAGTGCGGTGCCCTGGGCCAGTTGCTGGTCCAGGCCGAAGAACACCCCCAGGGCGGGAATGGCGATCAGCCCGCCACCGATGCCGAACAACCCACCCAAGGTGCCAAGAGCCGCACCGAGCACCACATTCAACGCAATTGCCAGCAGATCCATAACGCCTCCGTTCCGATGACGCGCATGCTACGCAGCGGCGGCTACCACGGAAACGCACAGCAGCGCACAATGGCTTTGCGAAATCCGCATAGGCACCTCCATGAACCCCGATGCACTGACCGACCAACTGGCCCTCTTTCTCGATGTACTGGAAGCGGGCAGCTTCTCCGCTGCCGCCCGGCGCCACCCACTGACGCCTTCGGCCGTGGCCCGGCGCATCGACGCCTTGGAGCGCGGCCTCGGCAGCGCCCTCTTCACCCGCAGCACCCACGCGGTGCGCGCCACCCCGGCAGGCCTGGCCTTTGCCGAGCGGGCAAAACGGATACTCGCCGAACTGCGTCTGGCACGTGCCGAGGCCGTGTCCCTGAGCAGTGCGCCGGAGGGGCTGATCCGCATCGATGCGCCCGCCCCGTTCGGCCGCCGCCACTTGGCGCCGGCCATCGCCGAATTCCTCGTCACCTACCCGGGCCTGGATGTTCAGTTGCGGCTGATCGACAGCTTCATCGACATGCACGGCGCCCACCTGGGCGAGGTGGACCTGGTGCTGCGCATCGGCCCGCTGGCCGACACCCGCCTGGTGGCGACGCCGCTGTCGCCCCTGGTGCGCGTGCTCTGCGCCAGCCCCGATTACCTGCGCCGACGCGGCGTCCCCAGCGACGCCCGCGAACTGACCGAGCACGACGGCCTCGACTGGGATGCCCTCGCACCGCCCTATGCCTGGCGCTTCGAGGTGGAGGGCCGCGCCCAGGTGATCCGCCCCCGGCGCATGCGCATGACCGCGAACAACGCCGAAACCCTGTTGTTCAGCGCCGTCGCCGGACTGGGCGTCGCCCACCTGCCGACCTGGCTGATCAGCGACTACCTGCTGCGCGGGGAACTGGTGCCGCTGCTCTGCGAAAACGGCTTGCCCGCTCCGGAACCGAGCGGGATCTACGCCCTGCGCCTGGAGGGCGAAGCCAGCTCGCGGAGCCGGCTGTTGCTGGAGTTTCTCAAAAACCGCTTTGGCCCCGTACCGCCCTGGGACCTGGCCCTGAGCGGGCTGGGGCAGTCTTGAGGGTACGGTGCGGCAACGCCGGCGAAACGCTTCGCGAGCAGAGCTCGCTCCTACCGATCCAGGGCAGAGCGGGCAAGCGCCGCAACGTAGGATGGCGTAGAGCGAAGCGAAACCCATCACCACAGAATAACCGCCCGGATCAAAGCCCGGGCGGCCGCGCCATCAGTTGGGCAGTTGCACCACGCGGGTGCTGGCGGTCAGGTCGTGCAGGCAACGGCGATCCGCGCGGAAGATGAACAGGTAGTTCGCCAGCAATATCAGGCCGCCGATGATCGGGATGTAGGCGACCAGGCCCCAGAGCAGGTAGCGCTTGAGGTACATCGTGATCCACTCGGGCTTGTTGCCCTGCAGGTCGACGATGGCAAGCTTGAGCACGCGCTTGCCGACGGTCTGGCCGTAGTTCTTCAGGAAGTGCCCGTTGATCGCCAGGAACACCACGATACCCACCAGCGAACCCAACGCCTGCTGGCCGAAACCGGGCTGCACGCCCTCCATGAGCCCATCGTAGACACCCAGCAGGTAGCTGATGGGGATGGTGACGCACAACAGGATCAGCCCGTCGATCAGCGCAGCGCCGAAGCGCGAGCCGCGGGCAGCCAGCGGCAGGCCGGTGGCTTCGTGAGTCAGCTCCGCCTGGGGCGATTGGTAGGGGTTCTGGGCATCGGTCATTTACAGCTCTCCTTGCAGGGGTCTAGCCGGCAATTCTGGCTGCTGCGCACGGCGGCGCAAGTCCCAGTGCGCCGGAATGAGAACCGGTCAAATTTTGCTCACGAAAGGCTTGTGCGCTAAATTATGTCCATTTCCGCCCCCAAGGAGGCCGCCATGAATACCCCGCTGGAACGTTGCGACGATCTGCTGCTCGATAACCAACTGTGCTTCGCCCTCTACTCCACCTCCCTGCTGATGACCAAGGTGTACAAGCCGCTGCTCCAGGAACTGGGCCTGACCTACCCGCAGTACCTGGCGATGATGGTGCTCTGGGAAGGCGACGGAATCACCGTGGGCGATATCAGCGCCCGCCTGCTGACCGACCCGGGCTCCCTCACGCCCCTGCTCAAGCGCCTGGAAGCCGAAGGCCTGATCACCCGCACCCGCAGTAGCGCCGACGAGCGCGTGGTGGAGCTGCACCTCACCGAAAAAGGTCGCGCCATGCACCAGCAGGCCCAGCGCGTGCCCGCCTGCATCCTCGCCGCCAGCGAGATGGACATCGCCGGCCTCGGCCAGTTGAAGGACGAGCTGGTGAGCCTGCGCAGGAGCTTGCAGAAGGCCGTCTGACGGCCTTATTCCCATCTGGCTGAGCGCTATTCGTTTTTCTTCTCAAGAAATACCTTGCGCGCAAACTAAAAGATCGCTAACTTTCTCTTCACGCATTTAGTTAGCGCGCAATATTTTACGAAACCAAACGAATTCAACGGAGAACCACCATGAACACCCAGCGCATCGCAAACCTCCTCACCGGTAGCCTCCTCGCCCTGTCCATCGGCAGCGCCTTCGCCGCCGGCAGCCCCGGCGTCGAACACAACACCCAGGCATTCCTCGAAGCCCTCGAAGCCGGCAACGGCAAACCGCTGGAAACCCTCGCGCCGAAAGATGCCCGCGCCGTGCTGGTGGGTGCCCAGGCCGGGGTCAAGGTCGACCTCTCCGGCACCCGCGTCGAGAACAAGACCATCAGCATCAAGGGCCAGCCCCTGGAGCTGACCATCGTCCGCCCCGAAGGCGCCAAGGGTGACCTGCCGGTGTTCATGTTCTTCCACGGCGGCGGCTGGGTGCTGGGCGACTACCCCACCCACGAGCGCCTGATCCATGACCTGGTGGTGAACTCCGGTGCGGTGGCCGTGTACGTGAACTACACCCCCTCGCCCGAAGCCAAGTACCCCACCGCCATCAACCAGGCCTACGCGGCGACTAAATGGGTGGCCGAGCACGGCAAGGACATAGGCGTCGACAGCTCGCGCCTGGCAGTGGCCGGCAACAGCGTCGGCGGCAACATGGCGGCAGTGGTGGCGCTGATGGCCAAGGAACAGGGCACCCCGAAACTGCGCGCCCAGGTGCTGCTGTGGCCGGTGACCGACGCCAACTTCGAGACCGCCTCGTACAACCAGTTCGCCCAGGGGCACTTCCTCACCAAACCGATGATGCAGTGGTTCTGGAACAGCTACACCACCGACCCGAAGCAGCGCGCCGAGATCCACGCCTCGCCGCTGCGAGCCACCACCGAGCAGCTCAAGGGCCTGCCGCCGACCCTGATCCAGACCGCCGAATTCGACGTGCTGCGTGATGAAGGCGAAGCCTATGCCCGCAAGCTGGATGCCGCCGGCGTCGAAGTCACCGCCGTGCGCTACAACGGCATGATCCACGACTACGGTCTGCTCAACGTGGTCAACCAGGTTCCGGCGGTGCGCTCGGCCATGCTCCAGGCCGGCGCCGAGCTGAAGAAGCACCTGCAATAACCGCGACGGTTGAATCGCAGGCAACAAAAAGCCCGGCCTAGGCCGGGCTTTTCACATCTCGCGAAAGGCTTAGGCCTTGACGCGGGATTTGTACTCGCCGGTGCGGGTATCGATCTCGATGGAGTCGCCGATTTCGCAGAATGCGGAAACCTGCAGCTCGGCACCGTTGTTCAGGCGAGCGGTCTTCATCACTTTGCCGGAGGTATCGCCACGCACGGACGGCTCGGTGTAAGCGATCTGGCGAACGATGGTGGTCGGCAGTTCAACGGAAATGACTTTCTCGTTGAAGAAGATGGCTTCGCAGACGTCGGTCATGCCGTCTTCGATGAAGGTCAGTACGGCTTCCAGATCGTCTTTCTCGATCTCGTACTGGTTGAATTCGCTGTCCATGAACACGTACAGCGGATCGGCGAAGTAGGAGTAGGTAACTTCCTTGCGATCCAGGATTACCGGTTCCAGCTTGTCGTCGGCCTTGTACACGGTCTCGGTGGCGGAACCGTTGAGCAGGTTCTTCAGCTTCATCTTGACGACTGCGCTGTTACGGCCGGACTTGTTGAACTCGGCTTTCAGGATGACCCAGGGGGAGCCATTGATGTTGGCAACCTGGCCAGCGCGGAACTCTTGAGCGGTTTTCATACGAATATCCGATTTGGATGAGTGACAAAAAACAGGCCGCGTATCATATCCAATTTGTATAAAAATGCACCAGCCCCGCAGCCAGATCCCGCCGTCCCGCCTGCAAGTCGCACCATTGCTCGGCGTGAGCCTGCAGTTGGGCCTCGAACGGCTGCAGCGCCAGCCAGGCGGCGCCCATGTCACCACCCTGGTTCCAGGCGCGCCAGGCCGCCAGCAACACTTGCGCCGGGGCATCGTCCAGGCCGGCGACGTAGAGCGCGAGGAAGGCCTCGAGCTTCTCCAGGTGGACGTCCTCTTCCTGCTGGTAGATGTGCCAGAACAACGGCCGACCGGCCCATTGGGCGCGCACGAAGGAATCCTCCCCACGCACGGCGTTTAAGTCGCAGCACCAGAGCAGGCGATCGTAATCGTCCTGGGGCATGAAGGGCAGCACCTGCACGGACAGGTTGCCGCGCTGGCCCTTGGCGCCGACGGCCAGTGAATCGACACCGAGCCAGCGCGCCACATCGCCCAGTACACGGCCTTCCGGCACCAGCAGCTGGGTTGGCCGGGACTCCCCGGCCAGCGCGTCGAGCCAACCGGGCAGCGCCGCGTTCTCGTAGGCGAACAGGGAGATCAAGCGGGCACCGGCAACCCGCTCCACGCCAAGCGTTCGCAGGAACTCGGCCTGGGCGGCGGCATCACTGCGCAGCGCATTGCGTCGTTCGATCAGCCCGCGCTCGCGCAGCAGGCCGCCGGTGCCTTCGCTGAAGCCGGGGAAGAAGAAGAACTTCTGCAACCCACCGGCCTGCGGGGATGGCAGGCCGTGAAAGCTGCCGACCCAGTCTTCGGCACTGAGGTATTCCAAGTTCAACCAGAGCGGCGCCCTGTCGCGTGCGGCCATGGCGTCTATGTAGGTGGCGGGCAATTGGCAGGCGAACGCCTCGATCACTGCATCCGCAGGCTCCACCGGCTGCCACTCGGTCGCCCAGCGACGCACCTCTACGCCCTGGCGCAGCTGGCAGTCGGCCGCCGCGTCGGCATCCGGGCACAGGCGCGCGAAGGCGGCCGGCTCGTCCACCCACAGGCGCACCTGCAAGCCATGCTCGGCGGCCAGCTGCCGTGCCAGGCGCCAGGTCACGCCGATGTCGCCGTAGTTGTCGACGACGCTACAGAAAATGTCCCAGTTCACATGGGGGCTTCCGCGATAAAAAGCCGGCAGTTTACCTGCAGCCGGCCCGGGCGGAAAAAACAAGGCCCGCCAAGTGGCGGGCCAAAGGGGGGTGCGGGATGGGCACCAGGAATAAACGGGCAGCCCCACGCTGCCAAAATGCGCCGGAGCGGGCGCAAGAAACCTCAGGCGGCCATGGCCAGGAAACCCTTGTGGCGCTTGGCCATTTTCGCCATCTCCAACTCCCAGATGGCCTTGCTGGCGCTGGCCATGTCCTGGGTGGTGTAGGGGCCGGATTTGCGCTGGCCGTCGATCACCACGAACCAGCAGGCGAGATGCCCTTGCGCTCGCAGCGCCTCGGGGACTGCACTTCCAACCAGGGACATGATGTCGATATGTGGCATGGCGACCTCCTTAACTCTGTTGGGAGCCACTTTATGGGGGCCTGGCGCGGCTTTGAAATCAGTCGTCTCGATAGTGCTTATGGATAAGCGCAATCACAGCCGGCATCCCGTTCGGGAAAATCGGCAAAACCAATTCCCGCCCTGCCCGTCTATTGGCAAGAACACCCCCGGCAAGGAGGAAGACATGAACGGGCACAACCGCTACGAGATCATCTACAAGGAAAACGGCAGCCCACGCGCCTTGATGGTCGAGGTGGATTACCAGCCGTCCAGCGCCGACATCTACGGGTTGCTGATGGAGAAACACGGCATCCCCTTTACCGGGGAGCCGCGGGACAACGGCGACTACCTGCGCATGACGGCCGAGAAGGGCATCACCGACGTCGCGGTGCGGCGCAAGTACTGAAAGCAACGAGGATTAGAAGCAAGAAGCCCCGGTCGATGCCGGGGCTTTTCTATTGCTGTACGACTTCCGCGCAGTGATCAGCTCAGGGTGCCGAGGTTGAAACCGGTCACCGAAGCGAGGGTGCCGCGCCACAGCGTCAGCCCGGTGCAGGTCAGGCCACCGGCGGCATAGACGTTGACGTTCTTCAGGTGGATGTACTGCGGTGGCAGCAGCTTGGGGTCGTCGCCGGTGGTTTTGGTCATCACCCCGATGTTGGCGAAGGTGGCGCGGATCTCCTCCCTGCCCTCTTGGGGCCAGGAGTTGGCGTATTCGTCGGCGAACTCGGCGAAGTAAGTCTCCACGGAAATGAGCGTGCCGCTGATCATCCCCGCCCCGATGGTCAGCGTGATCCCGACCTCTACACCCAGGTCGTTGGCCTGACGCACCAGCATCTGCAGGAACCAGTCCATGCTGCGGCCCGTCCACTCGAAATCCTTGGCCTTGCTCAGGTCATACTCGGGCAGGGCTGCGGGCTCCTGCTTGGCGAGTTTGCTTGTATCGCTCATGTGTCCGTCTCCGTGGCGTTGTGGCTTTAAACCATAGGGTTATAGCACGCGCCTTCGTTGGACCCGCTACGCCGCGCAGGAGTTGCGGCCATGTGCCAGGTATGTAGGGGATCTAGGGGTCACCCCTAAGCCGTGTAAGAGATTGCCGACAAGTGGTTAAGAAATGAGCTAGCTATCACCTAGCCATCACCGTACACTTGGCGCCAAGTTCATGGCGAACCTGCTGGCGTAGCGCCCCCTGCAACGCAGCGTTCAATCAATCCAAGGAAAGCAATCCAAGCTGTCAGTTGTGACTCGACCAGGAAGGCCGATCACCGTCAGCTTCACCGTCGAGCAGTCGGAATGAGTACGGCCTTCAAGCGCTCCATCTTCGCAGCGTTAATGATCACCAGTGCTTTTTTCTCCACCACCAGCAATGCCGGCCAAGCCGTTGGAAACATGGGCGTCAGCTTGACGATCTCCAGTTCCTGCGCGGTCGACAGCGGCTATGACGCCAGCTCCCGCTCCTACAGCGTGACGCGTCAATCCTGCTCCAAGGGCGGTGAATACCAGGTGCGCACCGAGCACGCCAACGGTCACAGCGAAACCCTCGCCGACCAGGCCGTGACCCAGGTCAGCGGCGACGCCAAAGGCGACACCCGCGTAACGCTCTACTGGTAACAGCGATGCTTTCCATCGCCAGCGCGCAAGCCTGGCGATGACCCCGCGCCAATCCGCCACACCCGCGCCACCCGCCGTTTTCCTAGGGGTTCCCCCTAGCGCCTCTTTGCCATCATTTCCTGTCTTTGCGCCCTGTGCTCTGCTGTGCGCCGGTCAAACACCTGACCGATTCATCAAGGAAAAGGACTGAGAGATGAAAAAGCTAGCGAAGCTGGTACTGGCCGGCGCCGGATTGCTCGGCGCCCAGGGATTCGCCCTCAACGCCATCGCCGCCGAATTACTCGGCAAATGGGACCTCAACGGCGACGGCACGCTGGAAAGCGTGTACCGCGGCACCGGCGTGCTGGAAGTGCGCAACGCCGCCGGCGCCCTGGAGCGCAGCTACAACTTCGGCAACGTCACCTGGAGCCTCGCCACTGCCGCCAACACCGACAGCCAGCCAGGCGCGGAACTGGTGGTGAAGGCCGGCCCGGACGTGGCGATCGTCAACCATGCGCTCAACGACGTGCGCAAATACACCATCGGCAACACCCTGTTCGATGTGGTCGGCACCGCTCAGCTGGATGGCGGCCAGGGCGATGAGGTGATAGTCCGCGCCGGCAACGCCCTGGTGCTGATCTCCAACCTCAACCGCACCAAGCGCACCGTCAGCGATGGCATCACCGGCACCTGGCAATACCAGGGCGCCTACACCCTCGGCAACCTGCCCTACGCCACCCTCGCCTACACCGCCGGCACCAGCCTGCGCCTGTATGACTACAGCCTGCAGGCCGGTCGCGAGTTCCCCACCGACGGCGCCACCAGCGTCATCACCGCCGCCGACCTCGACGGCGCGCCCGGTAACGAACTGGTGGCCCGCTCCAGCAGCAACCTGCTGGTGATCACCGGTGGCGTGCAGACCGCCGTGCTCAGCAGCTACGCCGGTGGCACCGGCGCCAACTGGAACGTCCACGGCACCCTCGCCGACACCGACGGCCAGCCGGGGCAGGAAGTCATCCTCGCGCTGCCGGGCAAGGTGCGCGTGGTGCACCAGCGCACCGGCCAGGCCAAGGACTATGCCGTCTCCGGCACCTACGCCATCTATGCCGTCGCCGACCGTGACGGCGTGGCCGGCGCCGAGATCACCGTGGTCGACAGCGCCAACCGCACCTTCATCATCAATGACCGCCTCGGCACCATCAAACCGCTGTAACCCGCCAGCTCCCGGCCCCGGCCGGGAGCTACCCCACCCACTAGTACAGATGTACTAGTCCTTCTCCAAGCGTGAGCAGGTTGGCGTAACGTGACGGCCACCGCCGCTATGCTCGGCCGCCCCGACTATTCCCCGCCCCTTTCCAGGGCGGAATTTCCAGGACCGCATCCAGAAGGAACGCCCCATGAACAAAGGACTCCCCTGCCTCAGCCTTCTCGGCCTGGCCCTGCTCAGCGGTTGCGTCGCCCGGCCCTCGCTGATCGACCAGCAGAACCAGTACACGCAGGATGTCGAAGCCCAGGCGCGCCTGTTGCACGCCGCCACCGACGACCTGTTCGAAGCAGCGATGGCCAGCGGCATGGCGATAGTCGTCACCACCACCGTCAACCTCGACAGTCAGCAATACAACTTCGAGAACAATGACGACACGGTCCGCTTCGAGAAGCTGCGCACCGCCACCGCCGTGTGGCGCAATAGCACCAACCCCGACAGGCAGCTGTTCGTGGGCAACAACATGCAGGCCGAGAAGATCGGCGCCCACGGCTCCCACTACCAGACCGTGTTCGGTCGCACCCTCTACCAGATCTACATCGTCGAGCCCGGCCATTACGACCTGGTCGGCAGCCTCTACAACTCGCCGCGCACCAGCACGCCCAACCCGCGCACCAACCAGGACATCAAACCCTCGACGCTGGGCCAGGTGACGCTGGTGGAAAAGGAATTCACCGAGTTCGACCGCGGCCAGCGCTGGCAGGATGCCCAGTACCGCACGGAAACGGTGAACCAGAGCTACTGCGCCGCCGTGCGCGTGGTCAGCGGCGAATGCGTGAGCTGGGGCAACAACTCCTACGATGTCACCAACCAGACCGCCGCCGCCGGCTGGGTTTCCAGCGTCAGCGCACGCAAGGTGGCGAGCGTCGAAACCCACAGCGAACTGAAGAAGGCCTTCGCCTCCTTCGATGTCGCCCCTGGCGAGGCCATCGTGGTCGACGGCTTCTACCCCGAAGCGCCCAACGTCGGTTTCGAGGAGAAGGACTGCCGCCGCACCGCCAACGATAAGCTCGAGTGCGAACTCTCCGCTCTTTATATGGTGCGCATCCCCACCGGCCTGCAGGAGTTCCGCGGCGCCACCGACCCCTCCAAGTACGGCTACATGAAGATGAGCAAGGCCCTGGCCAACCTGCAGTACCGCCCGGTGAAGCTCAACGCCAAGCCGGTGAAGGATGAAACCATCTGGGGCGAAACCTACGTGCTCAAGCGCTGAGCTGACGGCAGGCCCTGAAACGCAGAAGCCCCCTGGAGTCCTCGACTCCAGGGGGCTTTTTCATGCACGCGAAGATCAGCGCTTGATGAAGGTGTACGGCGGCCGCTTGAACAGCGACTGATCCGGCAGCAGCTTCAGGCTGCCCGCCTCGACACCGAGCAGGGTGTACTCGGAACGCTCCGTAGCCTCGCGCTCCCCATTGCCCGAGAAGCCGTCCTTGAAGGTGTTGCGGGTCACCACCCGCAACGTGTCGCCCTTCAGCTCCCAGGTCCCGGCCGAGCGCCCGGTTCCCATGCTGTCGACCAGGGTGCCGGCAAAGCTGCCGTCGGCCTTGAAGGTCCAGTCCAGCGTTTCTTCATCGTTCTTCATGTACCAGCGCCCGACGATATCGGCGCTCTTGAAGGCCGAAGGCTCCGCAGGCGCGGCTTCGGTGGTCTGCTTCGCAGTCGCCTCGGGCGCCTTCTCGGCCGGAGACGCCGCCGCCCCCTTGATCTGCTCCGCCCCGCTCGGCGGGGGCACGTTGCCGAACTGCACCTTGCCGTTGGCATCCACCCATTTGTAGATCTGCGCCCCGGCCACCACCGGTAGCCCCGACAACACCATCACTGCGGCGAGCGCCGCCAGCCATTTCCCTGAAACCAAGATGCAGCTCCCGATGTACCCATGAGTGAAGCGCCGACCGGCGCCCATGACTGAAACCGAACATGCCCAAGCAGGCATGGCAGTTTCCGGGTTGCGTCAGCAACCGGCAACCCATGCAGCAGTGACCCCACGCGAAAAAACCGGCACTGCGCCACAGGCAGGTTGCGACAGGGCGCACAACCCGCCTGACAGCACCGCGCCACTAGCTCATGCGCCCTATTCAAGTCGCCACGAGCGCTCGCTAACGTCCGCGCTTTGCCGTGCAAGGGGCTGGGCTCTCCAGTTGCCAAGCGGCCCTTCATGGAAGACACGCATGAACATCAAGAACAAAGTCGTACTGGGCGTATCGCTGGCACTGCTGCTGATCCAGGTCCAGCAATCGGCGATGGCTGCCGACTGGTGGGTGATCTTCGGCACCGGCGACCAGCCCAACCGTGACCTCTTCTACGCCGACGGCGCCTCCGTCGCCGAACTCAAGATGGAATCCGGCCAGGCAGAACCTGCCCGCTCCGTCACCGTGGTGCAGATATTCGAAACCGCCGACGCCCCCGACTTCGTTGCTTACGACCTGCAGTTCCAGTGCAACAAGCGCCTGCTGAAGGTCAACACCGTCACCGCCTACAACCGCTCCGCCACCGCCTCCACCCTGCCGGCGCCCAAGGGCTGGAACCCGGTCCCGCAAAGCTGGATCGACCGCTCCTACGACTTCGCCTGCAAACCCGACGGGCGTGAAGCCAACGCGATGATGCGCCTCGGCAACACCACCGCCGACGTCCTCGCCACCGTCACCCGCACCAAGATGTGGGGCATCACCCGCCCAAGCGCCTATGAAGAGAACCACGGCCCCAACGCCGTGAAGAACAGCAGCCAGGGCGTCCTGCGCGACCTCGACCTCCTCCTGGGCAACAAGCCCGCCAACCCGTGACAGGCAGCCAGGCCCCAGGAGACAGACAAATGAAAGCGCTACGGATACTCGCCCTGGCCTGCCTGCCGCTCGCACTGGGCGGCTGCATCCAGATGGACACGCTCCCCGAGCTCTACGCCGCCAGCCAATGGAAGGGCCGCTCCGCCGAGGAAGCCATCAACTTCTTCGGCAAACCGGACCAGATGAACCCCACCGGCACCGGTGAAGTCGTGCTCAGTTGGTACAGCGACACGTCCTACTACCAGAACGAAGTGGTCGGCACCTCGTCGGAGCAGCAAGGCAACGTCATCGTCACCACCAACTACTGGGACAACGTCCACCACCCCAACCGCTGCATCATCACCATCACCGTCGACAAGTCGAAGACCATCACTGCCTTCGAAGCCGATGACGGGCAGATGCTGCTGTCCCACGGCTGTGCGCAGATCGAGTTCGGGCCGCCGTAATAAACGTAACGACCGGATACCTCAAAAGCGCAACCCCTGGCTCCACCGGAGATCAGGGGTTTTGGTTTCTGGGGATGCGGGGTGTATAGGCACTATTTCAAGGGCAAACAAAAAACCCCTGACTCTTTCGAATCAGGGGTTTCTGTATACGGAAAGTGGCGGTGAGGGTGGGATTCGAACCCACGATACGGTTTCCCGTATACACACTTTCCAGGCGTGCTCCTTCAACCGCTCGGACACCTCACCGGAATCTCTCCGAGGCGTCAGCCCCGTCGAGGTGCGCTAATTTAGTGGAGTGTTTTCCGGAATGCAAACATTTTTTTGAGAATTTTCATGCGCTTATGGAGAACGGGGCGAGTCGCCGTCCTGGCCGTTGCGGTAGTCGTCGAATTTGAGGCTGCCGAAGAAGATGAAGCCGAAGGAAACGAACACCCCGGCGACGAATAACAGGAGCACGCCGGTGGGGTTCTGCAGGGTGGCGCTGTTGGCCACGAGCAACGAGCCGAGCAGCAGAACGACGGCGAGGATGATGCTGGCGCTGTGGGCGAATCGGTCCATGGGAGCTCCTTTCGACAATGGACGCGAACTTACCGGCCTCCCGCGGCCCCGCCCAATTGTCCCTGCCCATCACCCCCATAGAGAACGCCTTATAGGGAGGAAACGCCCGGCCCGCCTGACTTGTCAGTCAGTCAAAGCGCTTTACCTGAATCCTGCGCCTGAGTAGTGTCTGCCCCATTCCACAACAAGGACCCCTGCCATGAGTGAGCTGATCTCCTACCAATTCGAAGACGGCGTCGCCACCCTGACCCTTGCCAATGGCAAGGTGAACGCCATTTCCCCGGACGTGATCGCCGCCTTCAATGCCGCGCTGGACCGCGCCGAGCAGGACCGCGCCATCGTCATCCTCACCGGCCAGCCGGGCATCCTCTCCGGCGGCTACGACCTCAAGGTAATGACCTCCGGCCCGCAGAACGCCGTGAACCTGGTCGCCGCCGGTTCCACCCTGGCGCGCCGCATGCTCGCCCACCCCTTCCCCATCATCGTTGCCTGCTCCGGCCACGCCGTGGCCAAGGGCGCCTTCCTGCTGCTGTCGGCGGACTACCGCATCGGCGTCGAGGGCCCCTTCAGCATCGGCCTGAACGAAGTGCTGATCGGCATGACCATGCACCACGTCGGCATCGAGCTGGCTCGTGACCGCCTGACCAAGGCCGCCTTCCAGCGCTCGGTCATCAACGGCGAGATGTTCGACCCCAAGGGCGCCCAGGAAGCCGGCTTCCTCGACAAGGTGGTGCCGGCCGAAGAACTGCTGGCCACCGCCCAGGCCGTCGCCCAACAGATGAAGAAGATCAACTCCACCGCCCACAAGAACACCAAGCTCAAGGTGCGCAAGGCGCTGCTGGAGACCCTGGACGCCGCCATCGAGCAGGACAAGCAGCACCCGCTCTGATCACACCGTCCCCTGTAGAAAGCCCGGCCCCGTGCCGGGCTTTTTCATTTCCGCCTCCTGCCTCGCTGTAGCCGCCTAGACTCCCATCCCAGACGAGCAGCAGAAATTTCCGACAAGTGATGGCACTTTGCTTCGGACAAGCTCGAAAAGCTGTATTACTTTTAAGCCATGACGCCGGGCACGGACGGAAGGCATCAGGCATTTCACTCGCCAGGAGCTCCGCATGAAGATTGCCCACAAGGTCAGCCTTGCCGCCGCTGCAGTACTCTTCCTCACCACCGCGCTCCTGTCCCTGGCCCAGGTCAGCCAGGTCCGTAGCACCCTTCGCGCCCAAGCTGAATCCAGCATTTCCGAATCCAGCAACGCCCTGGCCCGCCAGATCGAAAACTGGTTGAACGCCAAACTGCGCCTGCTGGACCTCATGTCCCAGACCATCGACAGCAAATACAGCCCCGAGGAAACCCAGCGCGTCGTCGATTCGACGATGCTGAAGAACGAATTCATCCTGGTGTTCGGCGCCCTCGAAGCCGACGGCAAGCCAATCAAGAACGACCCCTCCTGGCAGCCCAAGCCCGACTGGGACGGCCGCCAGCGCCCCTGGTACGCCACTGGCAAGGCCGGCAGCCAGGCCGTGCTCACCGAGCCCTACGTCGACTCCACCACCGGCGAGATCCTCATCTCCGCCGTTGCCCGTATCACCGATGCCGGCAAGTTTCTCGGCGTGATGGGCGGCGACATCCGCCTGAAGACCGTGGCCGACGCGGTCAACACCCTGGACTTCAACGGGGCCGGCTACGCCTTCCTGCTCAGCCGCAACGGCAACATCATTTCCCACCCCGACACCAAACTGAACGGCAAGCCCTACAGCGAACTGTTCGGCGGCAAGAGCCCGGCCCTGAACAAGGACCTGCAGGAAATCGATACCGGCGACCAGCAACTGCTGGTGTCCTTCACCCCGCTGCCCAACCTCAAGGGCATGGACTGGTACATAGGCGTCGTGCTCGACCAGGGCAAGGTGATGGCCGAAGCCAACGCCCTCAGCTGGCGCGCCGTGGTCGGTACCGTGCTGGGCGTGATCATCAGCCTGGTGCTGCTGGGCGTACTGATGAAGAGCGTACTGCGACCGCTGGATGCCCTGGGTGACTCGCTGCACGAGATCAACAGCGGCCAGGGCGACCTGACCAAGCGCCTGCCGGCCGCCGGCAACGACGAAATCTCCCTGGTAGCCCGCGAATTCAACAGCTTCCTGCAGAACCTGCAGACCCTGATCGGCGACGTGATGGGCAGCTCCCAGCAAGTGCGTGGCAGCACCGACCTCACCTCCAATGAAGCCGGCCAGGCCGCCAACCGCCTGCAGGTGCAACTGATGGAGCTGGACCAGCTGGCCACCGCCATGCAGGAGATGGCCTCCACCGCCGAGGAAGTGGCGCGCAACGCCCAGGCCGCCGCCCAGGCCGCGCTGGCCGCCAACGAGGAGACCGAGAACGGCGTCACCGTGGTCTCCCGCTCCACTGAGGCGATCAAGCAGCTCGCCAACGAGATGGACGACACCGGCCAGGCCATCAACGAGCTGGCCAAGCTCAGCCAAAGCATCGAATCCATCCTCTCGGTGATCACCAGCATCGCCGACCAGACCAACCTGCTCGCCCTCAACGCCGCCATCGAAGCGGCGCGGGCTGGCGAGTCCGGCCGTGGTTTCGCGGTGGTGGCCGACGAGGTGCGCTCCCTCGCCTCGCGCACCCAGCAGTCGACCCAGGAAATCCGCCAGATGATCGACCAGCTGCAGACCGGCGTCCGCCAGGCCGAGCAGCGCATGCAGCAAAGCCGCGACACCGCCAGCAAGACCGCCGACGATGCCGGCGCGGCCAACGACATGCTCGGGCGCATCCGCGATGCCATCAACCGCATCAACGACATGAACCTGCAGATCGCCACCGCCGCCGAGCAGCAGAGCGCCACCACCGAAGAGATCAACCGCAACACCACCAACATCCGCGACATCAGCCACGAGGTTGCCGGCGGTGCCGAGCAGCAGGTGCGTCAATGCGCGGTGATGGTGGAACAGGTCGGCCAGCAGGACAGGTTGCTCAGCCGCTTCAAGATCTGACCCGGGCAGGCCGCGCATGAAGCGCGGCCGCTTTGCCGGAGGCATGCCATGCGCGCGTTTCTGCTGGTGGCCCTGCTCTGCGCCACGGCCCTGTGCCGTGCCCAGGGACCAACGCCCGTCGAGGTCACCATCCTCTGCGACTCGGGCTACCCGCCCTATAGCTACGAGGAGAATGGCGAAGCCAAGGGGCTCTATACCGATATCCTGCGCAGGGTCTTCGCCCTGATGCCGGGCTACCGCGTCACCATCCGCCCGGTGCCTTGGCCGCGCGGCCTGGCGGAAGTGGCCAAGGGCAACGCCTTTGCCCTCTACCCGCCCTACTACCGCCCGGACGAACGCCCGTGGATGGAGTACTCGCGGCCGATCATGGAAGAGCGCCTGGCGGTGTTCATCCGCCCGGGGCTGGCCGGCACCCGGAATTTCGACGACTTCCCCAGTGCCTACGCCGGGCTGCGCGTGGGCCTCAACAGCGGCTTCGTCACGGTCAACTCCCAGCGCTACCGCGAGATGGTGGAGACCGGCGAGATCGACCAGTCCTACGCCCGCGACAACCGCACCAACCTGCTCAAGCTGCTGCGCCAGCGGATCGACGTCTACATCAACGATCGCCTGTCGATCCTCTGGGAACTGCAACAGATGCGCGAAGACGGCAGCATCACCGAGGAGGAAGCCATCAGCCTGGTGGAAGGCCCGGTTCTGGCCAGCGAACGCGGCCACCTCGGTTTCACCCGTCTCAATGCGGTCGCCTACCCCTACAAGGCCGACTTCATGCAGCGCTTCGACGCGGCACTGACCCAGGTACAGGCCAACGGCACCCTCGACCGACTGGCCGAACACTACAGCTCGCCGGAGTTCCTCCCTGCCACGGCCAGCGGTACAGAAAAGGTTACAACCCCCTGACCGGCAGCAATTGCCCAATAAAGTGCACACCCGTACACTGCGCGCCTTTTGTCTGACTGGGCGATATCGATGCTTTTCCTTCTGCGCATGATCCTCATGGGCGTGCACTTCATAATCGCCGGCATCGCCGGTCTGTTGCTCGGCATCTGCCGCCCATTCAACCCGGATAACAGCCGTCTCTGCGCCCGCTTCTATTCCCTGCCGGCGCTGCGCATCCTGCGCCTGGACGTGAAGCCCGACGTGAAGCTGCTGGAGCACGACAAGGCCTGCGTCATCGTCGCCAACCACCAGTCCAACTACGACCTCTACGTGCTCGGCCGCGTGGTGCCGCCACGCACCGTCAGCATCGGCAAGAAGAGCCTCAAGTGGGTGCCCTTCTTCGGCCAGCTCTACTGGCTCGCCGGCAACGTGCTGATCGACCGTGGCAACGCCCGCAAGGCCCGCGAAGCGATGCTCACCACCACCGAGACGCTGCGCAACAAAGACACCTCCATCTGGGTCTTCCCCGAAGGCACCCGCAACCTCGGCGAGGAGCTGCTGCAGTTCAAGCGCGGCGCCTTCCAGATGGCCATCGCCGCCGGCGTGCCGATCATCCCGGTGTGCGTCAGCAACTACGTCAAGCAGATGCGCCTGAACCGCTGGAACAGCGGCAAGGTCATCATCCGCGCCCTGCCCGCCATCCCCACCGCCGGCCTGAGCCTGGACGACCTGCCCGTGCTCATCGAGGAATGCCGGCAGAAGATGCTCGACTGCATCAACGCCATGGACCGCGAACTGGCCCAGGCCTGATCGTCCGCCCATGAAAAAGCCCGGCTCGATGCCGGGCTTTTTCGTTTGCGCGGGCGTGCAGGGTGGGCTTCAGCTCACGCGGCTCGAAGCCTGCCCCTGTGCAACCAGGATGCCCCGCTCCACCAACCACCCCAGCACGAACTCCGCCACCGAACCCGGCGCTCGCAGCCAGGCGCTGTGGGGGTTTTCGTGGGGCGGCCGGGGCGACGGCAGGCGCTGCACCCGGGCCGGTGCCTGGATCAGCGCGGCCAGGCCGAGGGTGGAGGCTTCCGGCGAGAAGTTATCGCCTTCGATATTGACGAAGAGCGAGGTCACGCCCACCCGCGCCGGCTCCGCCAGGGGCAAGCCGACATGCTTGAAGTTGCCGCTGAAGGCCACCCGCCCCCATTGGCGGATCAGGCTGCGCGCCTCGTAGCCGCCGAAGCCGATGCGCGGCCCCGGCAGGTAGCCGAGCACCGCTGTCATCAGGTTGAAGCTCAGCGCCACCAGCGGCGTCATCAGGCGCTTGCGGCCGTGCCAGTGGCGGTAATGGATGTTGCCGCAGGCGACGCCGATCACCGTCACCTCGGCATCCGGGTTAGCCGCGGCATAGAGCGCCGCGACATGCCCACCCAAACTGTGCCCCAGCAACACCTGGCGGCTGCCGGGGAAATGCCGCGCGGCCATGGCCAGCAGCTTGGGCACGAAATCCTCCACCAGCTCGCGGTAGCCATAGTCATGGCCGCGGTCCGGGCGCGGCCGGCTGGTGCCCTGGCCCGGCCAGTCGGCCACCAGCACATTGCAGCCGGCGGCCACCAGCGCCTGGGCCAACGCCTCGTACTTGCGCGCCGCCACGCCCATGGCGGGCATCACCACCAGGGCCGGCGCACCCGGTTGCCCCGGATGGATCGTCACCGGGCAATCGAAAGTACCCGCAGCGAAAGGGAATGCCTCGTTCACGCCTGTTCTCCTTGTTATGAGCGGGAGCCGCCGAATCTAGAGCAAGCGCCGCACCGGCACCATGACCCGCCGGGTAATTCGGCCGAAGTGCCCGCCTTTGTGGAAGAACTCCCCGCATCCACCGACACTCTCAAGCAGGGGCGGGTTAAGCTCACCGCCGCTCACCATTCGAACAAGGAAAACCAGCGCATGGGTCATGTGGTTGCCGCCGCCGTCTACGCCAAGGGCAAGAAGATCACCGACATCAGCCTCGACGAGGGCAAGGAGTGGGCGAAGAAGCCCGGCCATTTCGTCTGGATCGGCCTGCACGATCCTGGCGCCGAGGAACTGACCAACCTGCAGCGCCAGTTCGACCTGCATGAACTGGCCCTCGAAGACGCCCTGGTGCGCCACACCCGGCCCAAGCTGGAAACCTTCGGCGACGCCCTGTTCCTGGTGCTCTACTCGCCCATCCGCACCGACGACGGTCTCACCTTCGTCGAGACCCAGCTGTTCGCCGGCACCGGCTACGTGATCAGCGCCCGCTACGGTGCCTCGGCGCCTTACTCCCAGGTGCGCCAGCGCTGCGAAGCGCGCCCGCTGCTGCTGGAGCACGGCGAGGACTTCGTGCTCTACGCGCTGCTGGCCTTCGTCATCGAAAACTACCGTCCGCTGATGGACGGCTACCACCTGGAGCTGGAAGCCCTCGAGCAGTTGGTGCTCGACCGCCCCCTCAGCCAGGAAGATGTCGAGCACATCCAGGGCGTGCGCCGCGACCTGCTGCGCCTGCGCCGCTACATCGGCCCGCTGGCGGAAATCTGCCAGGAGCTGCAGCGCCTGGAGTTCCCCTTCATCGACAAGAACATGCGGCCCTACTTCCGCGACATCGCCATCCACGTCAACCGCCTGCTGGAAGACCTCACCGGCCTGCGCGAAATGGCCGACCACGCCATCGAGATCGGCCTGCTGCTGGAGTCCTCGCGCCAGAGCGTGGTGCAACGCAAGTTCGCCGCCTGGGCCGCCATCCTCGCCTTCCCCACCGCCGTGGCCGGCATCTACGGGATGAACTTCCAGAACATGCCGGAACTCACCTGGCACTACGGCTACTTCGGCGTGCTCGGCTTCATCGCCGTCGGCTGCACCGGGCTGTTCGCCAGCTTCAAGCGCTCGGGCTGGCTCTAGCCACGAGCCTTGCCGCGCGCCCATGAAAAAGCCCGCCATCAGGCGGGCTTTTCATGACACGAAGCGGTCAGGCCGCGTTACGGCCCTGGGCGACGAAACGCATCATCCACTCCGCCACCGTCGTGCCCTGGTGCTGCTTGTCCAGGCTGGCGACGCCCTTGCCGTAGATCTCATCGCCGAGGAACTGCTGGCGGATGTCCAGCAGCGCGCGGGAATAGTCGTGGATGAACTCCGGGTGGCCCTGGAAGCACAGCACCTGGTCGCCGATGGCGTAGGCCGCGTTCGGGCAGAAGTCGCTGGAGGCGATCAGGGTCGCGTTCTCCGGCAGTTGGGTGACCTGGTCCTGGTGGCTGATCAGCAGGGTCAGCTGGTCCAGTGCCGGGCTCATCCAGGCCGGTTGCTCGGCGATGCGGTAGGCATGGGTACCGACGCCCCAACCCTGGGTCGCACGCTCGGTGCGGCCGCCCAGCAGCAGCGCCAGCAACTGGTGGCCGAAGCACACGCCCAGCAGCTTGTCGCCGTTCTCGAAGCGCTCCAGCAGGTAGGTGCGCAGGGTCTGGATCCAGGGGTCATCACCGAAGGAGTCGGCCTTGCTGCCGGTCACCAGGTAGGCATCGAAGCGCTCGCCGGCCGGCGGGTAGTTGCCCTCCACCACGTTGTAGACACTGAACTGGGCCTCGATCGGCTGCTTGGCGAACAGTTGCTCGAACATCTTCCCGTAGCCCTGGTACTGGTCGACCAGTTCGGGGCGAAGGAGATCAGTTTCCAGAATGCAGATACGTAACGGCATGGCGGACTTCCTGAAGCAATGAAAGGGGCAGCGCAAAGTGTGCGATTTATTTAACACAGGCACCCCTATAAGGAAATAGCGCCTACACCGAAGCGCCATAGAGGCTGACTAACAGCGGGATAGGGAACAGCAGCGGAGACGCCGTATGGGGCGGCCTTTCAGCAGATTCCCTTGCCACTCAGGCACTTGGATCGATCGTCAATAAAATTTTACGAACCGCCCAGACCTATTGGTTTCGTCGATAGTTGAAATGCCTGATATCCGTTTTTCTATCGAATCGCTTTTCGCGAAGCTGTGCCCACTCCACGGAACAGCCAAGCGGAAACCACCATGAGCAACCTCACCCTCAAATACGCACGCAATGGCGCCCTGGCTTCGCTCGGGCTCTACACCATCGCCATCTCCCTGCTGCTGGTGGTGAGCTTCAGCTACGAAAAGGCCCGCCTGGGTGTCAGCCCGGTGGACGGCTCCATGGGCTTCTACCAGCAGCTCAGCCAGAGCGTGCCGGCGTTGCTGATGAGCCAGAAACCGGTCAGTGGACGGCAAAGCGGCTGAGGAGCGAAATCGCCATGAAGGCACAACGCAAACGGCTTCTCCTGCTCGCCGGCCTGGCGCTGATGACCAACGGCTTTTCGCTGATGGGTTACGCCCACGGCTCGGTGGGCGGCGTGGCCAAGAGCATCGAGGCCCGCCACGAGATCGACCGCCAGCTCGCCAACGAGGTGGCGCTCAAGGGCGAACTCGGCAGCCCGCCGATCCGCCGGCAGTTCCAGCTGCCCGCCGCCTTCGTCATGGATTCACTGCTCTGCTGCCGCGACCGGTTGGCGTGAAAGCCGGTCGCAGCGCTGCGCATCGGGTAGACTGCCGGCCCGTTTTCCGCCGCAAGGGTTACCAACCGTGTTCATCAAGGCACTCCGCATCGGCCTGGGTCAGCTGATCATCCTCATCGACCTCGTCACCCGCCCGCGCAAGCTGCGCCGCAGCCCCGAGGCGCAAGCCCGGGTCGAGGAGGAAACCGCCGGCCTCGCCCTCTACCAGTTCCACGCCTGCCCCTTCTGCGTGAAGACCCGCCGCACCCTGCACCGCCTCAATCTGCCGGTGCAGCTGCGTGATGCCAAGAACGACGAAAGCCACCGCGCAGCCCTGCTGGCCGGCGGCGGCAAGGTCAAGGTGCCCTGCCTGCGCATCGACGAGAACGGCGAAAGCCGCTGGATGTACGAATCCAACGACATCATCCGTTACCTCGAAAGCCGCTTCGCCCAGGCCTGACCCGCTAGTTACTGCCGCCCGCGCCTCCAGCACCGCCCGCCGCCCCACCCGCAGCGCCCGACCCCGCGGTCGAACGGCCCTGGCCGGTGGTCGGCGCGCCGGGCACGGCAGTGGAAGTCCCGGGCAACGCCGTCGAACGCCCCTGCCCCGTGGTCGGCTTGCCCGGCGCATTGGTCGGCACACCCTGCCCCGTCGTCGGCGTACCGGGCGCCGTGGCGGAGCTACCCTGGCCAGTGGTCGGCGAGCCCGGCGCGGTGGTCGGATTGCGCGTGGTAGAGGTCGGCGTCCCCACCGAGCGACCGGAGTCCTCAGCGCCTGGCGTAGCCGCCGAAGACGGCACCCCGGAATTGTTCAACGCCGGTTGCTCGCCCTTGCGCTCTGCCTCCATGTTGGCGCCGATCTGGTCGCGCTCCTGCTCCATGGTCAGGTCCTCGTCATCGGCCAGCACCGCCGTGGAAACGGCGCCGACCAGCAGCAGCAACGGAAGATTCAGCCGTCTCATCTCAACCTCCAGGTTCATTCGGCATGACCTAGGGTGGACCCTGGCCAACGGCCGGGCGTTCAGCCAAAAGCGTGCGCGCAACCTCGATGTGCAAGCGCCGATCTCCGTGATCGCAGCGCTCATCGCCCGATGAATCCATGAGTCGGCACTGGCCAGGGGTGAGCCGATGCACCGTCCCGCACCGCCAACGCATCCAGCCGCCCGGGCGGGCGAATCCGGAACATCGCAGGTCGGAGAACACGCAGCCACGACAAGGAATCCGGCCAATACCCTGGCAATACGCTGTTTGCCGCAGATCCGCTCGCGTTTCCGAAGCTGCAAGGCAGGCCCGCTGGCACGTAGCGGAACGTCGGGAGGTAGTGGTACTTGTTTTCAGCGAACCAAGGAGGAAGACCCGATGGCTGAAAACAAATTTCAAGAACGGCCGCTCGACCCCAACGGCAAAGGCCTTGGCCCAGCACCCAGCGGCTGCCATATCGCCGACGTTACGAGCCTGGGCTGGAACATCCTCGCCGACGACGTCAGCCTGCCGGTCGCTGTACTGCGCCAGAGCCGCCTCGAACACAACCTGGCGTGGATGAGCCGGTTCATCCGCCACTACGGCGTACAGCTGGCACCCCACGGCAAGACCACCATGAGCCCCGCACTGTTCCGCATGCAGCTCGAACAGGGCGCCTGGGGCATCACCCTGGCCACCGCCCCACAGGTGCAGGCCGCCTACAACCACGGTGTGCGGCGTGTGCTGATGGCCAACCAACTGGTAGGCAAGGCGAACATGGCGCTGGTCGCGCACCTGCTCCGGGACCCGGCCTTCAGCTTCTGTTGCCTGGTGGATTCCAGCACCAACGTCGAGGCACTGGGGCGCCACTTCTCCGCCACCGGCCAACGCCTGCGGGTGCTGCTGGAGTTCGGCGTGCAAGGCGGTCGCACCGGTATCCGTGACGAGCGACAGGAGGCCGAGGTGCTCGCAGCCATCGGGCGCTGGCCTGGCACCCTCAGCCTGGTGGGCTGTGAAGTCTACGAAGGCGTGTTGCAGGACGAGCCCAGCGTTCGGAACCTGCTGCGCCATGTACTGGAACGCACGCGGCAGCTGGCCGCCAAAGGTTGCTTCGACGAGCCCGAGGTGATCCTCTCCGGCGCGGGCTCCGCCTGGTACGACGTGGTCGCCGAAACCTTCGGCGGCCAGGACATCGGCCAGCCCCTGCAGGTGATCCTGCGCCCGGGCTGCTACCTGACCCACGACGAAGGCATCTACCGCGAAGCGGCGCAGCGGATCCACGCCAGCAACACCGTGGCCAGGGAAATGGGTAGCAGCCTGCTGCCAGCGCTGCAGCTCTGGGCCCATGTGCAGGCGCTGCCCGAACCGGGCCTGGCGATCATCGGCCTGGGCAAGCGCGATGCCGCGTTCGATGCGGGCATGCCCCTGCCGGCGCTTCACCACCGCCCTGGCCGCGAGGCGCCGCCGGTGGTCGTTCCGGCCGCCTGGAAGATCACGCGGATGATGGATCAGCACGCCTTCCTGGAAACGCCCCCCGATGCCGACCTGCAAGTGGGCGACCTGCTTGCGTTCGATATCTCCCACCCCTGCCTGACCTTCGACAAGTGGCGCCAGTTGCTGCTGGTGGATGACCACTACCGGGTCATCGGCGCGGTGGAAACCTTCTTCTAGCTCACCCCCTGGAACGAGCCGGTTCCCGCCTTATCAGGCGGGGCGGCCGGCCTTTGCCCCGAGAAAAGGAGCACACCATGCCCGCCAGTTCCGGCACCTACCTGCTGATCCACGCACTGCTCGCCATCATTGCCCTGGTGCTGCTGATCGCGCGCTATCGGCTCAACCCCTTCATCGTCATCACCCTGGTGTCCATCGGCCTGGCCCTGACCACCGGCATGCCGGCCCAGGACATCATGGTCGCGTACGAGGCCGGCGTCGGCCGCACCCTCGGCCATATCGCGCTGGTGGTGGCCCTCGGCACCATGCTCGGCAAGATGATGGCCGAGTCGGGCGGCGCGGAACGCATCGCCCAGACCCTGATCACCCGCTTCGGTGAGCGCAACGCCCACTGGGCCATGGCCGCCATCGCCTTCCTCTGCGGGCTGCCACTGTTCTTCGAAGTGGGCTTCGTGCTGCTGGTGCCCATCGCCTTCACCGTGGCCCGCCAGGTCGGGGTATCGATCCTGATGACCGGCCTGCCCATGGTGGCCGGGCTATCAGTGGTGCATGGGCTGGTCCCCCCACACCCGGCGGCCATGCTGGCGGTGGGCGAATACTCGGCGCAGGTCGGCAGGACGGTTCTCTACGCCATCGTTGTCGGCATTCCCACGGCGGCGATCGCCGGGCCCCTCTTCACCCGACTCGTGGCCCCGCGCATCCAGTTGCCCGCCCACAACCCCATCGGTGAACAACTGCTCGGCTCCGGCAAGCCCGTGGCATCGCTGCCAGGCTTCGGCATCACCATCGGCACCATTCTGCTGCCGGTGGCGCTGATGCTGCTTGGCGGCTGGGCCGATCAACTGAGCACCCGGGGCAGCGGGCTTCACCAGTTCCTGTCGTTCGTCGGCAACTCGGTGATCGCCCTGCTGATCGCCACCCTGTTCAGCTTCTGGAGCCTGGGTCTGGCCCGTGGTTTCAACCGCGACTCCATTCTCAAGTTCAGCACCGAATGCCTGGCCCCCACCGCTGCCATCACCCTGCTGGTGGGTGCCGGCGGCGGCCTCAACCGCATCCTCATCGAAACCGGCATCACCACCGAGATCGTCGCCCTGTCGTCCCGCTTCGAGCTCTCGCCGCTGTTGCTGGGCTGGCTGGTGGCCGCGCTGATGCGCATCGCCACCGGCTCGGCCACCGTCGCCATGACCACGGCCGCCGGCATCGTCGCCCCCATTGCGCTGGCCAGCGGCTACCCGCACCCGGAGCTGCTGGTACTGAGCACGGGCGCGGGCTCGCTGATTCTCTCCCACGTCAACGATGGCGGCTTCTGGCTGATAAAGGAGTACTTCAACATGACCGTGGTCCAGACCCTGCAGACCTGGACGGTCCTGGAAACGCTGATCTCGGTGGTCGCCCTGGCCCTCACCTGCGGCCTGGCCCTGGTGCTGTGATGGACATCCTCTACATCATCCGCAGCCGCCAGGGCCGGCTCAGCGGCAACGCGGCGCGCATCGCCGAGGCCGTGCTGCACGACGTGGCCTTCGCGGCCGCAGCCAGCATCGATCAACTGGCGGCCAAGGCCGGCGTGAGCAAGGCCGCGATGTCGCGCTTCGCCCGATCGATGGACTGCAACGACCTGCGCGACCTGCGGCTCAAGCTGGCCCGGGCCTCCCTGGTCGGCCGCCGCTTCCTCGCCGGGGCTGCCACACCGGCGCTGCCTTTCCACGAACAGATCCTGGCAGACGTGGAAAACAGCCTGCGCCACCACCTCGACGGACTCGACCAGGCGCACCTGAGTGCCGCAGTGGACCTGCTGGCCTCCGCCCGCCGCCTCTACGCCTTCGGCATGGGCGGCTGCTCCACGCTGCTATCGACCGAGTTCCAGTTCCGGCTGGTGAGGCTGGGCTACCCGGTGTCCACCTACCACGACCCGGTGATGATGCGCATGGTGGCCTCCACCCTGGCGGAGGGCGACCTGCTGATCGTGCTGTCGCTCACCGGCACGCCGCCCGACCTGCCGAGCGTCCTGCGCCTGGCCAGGGACTACGGCGCCCGGATACTCGCCCTCACCCGAGCGGACGGCCCCCTCGCCGCGCTGGCCGACATCGTGCTGCCCGTGCACCTGGACGAAACCGAGTTCATCCATAAACCGACAGCCGCCCGCTACGGGATGCTGCTGATCATCGACCTCCTCGCCACCGAGCTCGCCTTGCGCAACGCCGAAGCCAGCCAGGAACTCCTGCGCCGGGTGAAGCTGGCGCTGGACGGCTATCGCCAGGGCGAGGACCGACTTCCGCTGGGGGACTGACACATGAACCACTACGACACACTGATCCGCCGCGCACAGGTCATGGACGGCAGCGGGACGCAAGGCTTCGTCGCCGACGTCGGCCTGCTGGACGGCCGCATCGCCCTGATCGGCGAGGCCGGCGATGCCACGGCCGAGCGCACCGTCGATGCCGATGGGCTGATCCTGGCCCCGGGCTTCATCGACGTGCACACCCACGACGACCTGGCGCTCATCCGTAACCCGGCCATGCTGGCCAAGCTGAGCCAGGGCGTGACCACGGTGATAGTCGGCAATTGCGGCATCAGTGCCGCCCCCGTGCGCCTGACCGGCTCTCCGCCGGACCCGATGAACCTGCTAGGGACGGCGGAGGCCTTCTGCTACCCGCGCTTCTCGGACTATCGCTCGGCGGTGGAACGGGTCCGTCCGGCGGTCAACGTCGCGGCACTGGTGGGGCACACCGCCTTGCGCAACAACCACCTGGACCGCCTCGACCGCAGCGCCACGGAAGCCGAGATACGCGCAATGCGCAGCGAGCTGGCAGCCAGCCTGGCCGAGGGCGCCATCGGCCTGAGCAGCGGCCTGGCTTATGCCTCGGCCCATGCAGCCGACGCCAACGAGGTGCGCCAGCTGGCCGAAGAGCTGAGCCGCTTTGGCGGGCTCTACACCACCCACCTGCGCGACGAGTTCGACGGCATCCTCGGTGCGCTGGACGAAGCGCTCGCGACCGGCCGCCATATCGACGGGCCGGTGGTGGTGTCCCACCTGAAATGCGCCGGTGTCGGCAACTGGGGCCGAAGCGCCGAGGTGCTCGCCCACCTGGACGCCGCCAGCACCGGGCAACCCCTGGGCTGGGACTGCTACCCCTACGCCGCCAGCTCGTCCACCCTCGACCTCAAACAGGTCACCGACGCCTACGAAATCCTCATCACCTGGTCGGAGCCGTACCCCCACATGGCTGGGCGCACGCTGGTGCAGATCGCCGCCGATTGGGCGCTTCCCCTGCTGGAGGCCGCGCGGCGCCTGCAGCCCGCCGGTGCGGTGTACCACTGCATGAGCGAAGCGGACGTGCAGCGCATCCTCGCCCACCCGCTGACCATGATCGGCTCGGACGGCCTTCCGGAAGACCCGCAACCCCACCCGCGGCTGTGGGGCACCTTCCCCCGCGTGCTCGGCCACTACGCCCAGGACATCGGCCTGTTCAGCATCGAAGAGGCGCTGCGCAAGATGACCTCGCTTCCCGCCAACCGCTTCGGCCTGCATGAACGAGGCGTGGTCGCCCGCGGCTACTGGGCCGACCTGGTGCTGTTCGACGCCCTGACCCTTTCCGACGTCGCCAGCTACACCGACCCGCAACGCCCCGCCACCGGCATCCACGCCGTCTGGGTCAACGGCACCCTGGCCTATTGCCCGGGGGAGGCCTGCCCAGACAGGGCGGGCCGCTTCCTGGCCCGCGACACCCCCTCCCCCGTGAACTGAAAGGAGCACCCCATGACCGAACTCAAACGCTACACCCGCGCCAGCGGCACCGCCGGCCAACCCATGCCCTTCGCCCGCGCCGTACAGGCCGATGGCTGGCTCCACGTCTCCGGGCAGACGCCCCTCCGCGACGGTGTGCTGGTGGATGGCGGCATCGTCCCGCAAGCCCGCCAGTGCCTGAACAACCTGATGGAGATTCTCGACGAGGCCGGTTATCGACCCGAGCACGTGGTGCGCTGCGGGGTCTGGCTGGATGACCCGAGGGACTTCGGCGCCTTCAACGCGGTGTTCCTCGAGTTCTTCGGCGACCACCCGCCAGCCAGGGCCTGCGTGGTCTCCAGCATGGTCATCGACTGCCGGGTCGAGGTCGACTGCATCGCCTACCGTGCGCCCGAAGGGAGGTAGCCGCATGCGCATCGCCTGCCTTGGAGAATGCATGGTGGAGCTCGCCGGCAACCCGCTGCGCCGCAGCTTCGGTGGCGACACCCTGAATACCGCGCTCTACCTCGCCCGCCTGCTGGCCGGGACGGCGCACCGGGTCGAATACCTCAGCGCCCTCGGCGATGACACCCTGAGCGAGGAGATGGAGCAAAGCTGGATCGAAGAAGGCATCGACACCCGGGAAGTGCTACGGCTACCGGGTCGTCGCCCCGGCCTCTACCTCGTGGAGGTGGACGCGCTGGGCGAACGGCGCTTCCACTACTGGCGCGAAGACAGTGCCGCACGCCACTGCTTCTCCAGCGGCGCAGCACTGGCGCGCTGGGTCGACCGCTCACGCATCGACATGCTCTATCTTTCCGGCATCAGCCTCGCACTGTTCCCGCCGCCGCGCCGGGAGGAGCTGCTGGTCGCGCTCGCCGCGTTCAAGGCCGAAGGGGGCCAGATCAGCTTCGACAACAACCTGCGGCCAGCACTCTGGAGTGCCACGCACGCCCGCCCGGTTCACGATCAGGTACTGGCACTGACCGATACCGCCCTGCTGACGCTGGCTGACGAATGCCAGCTGCACGGCACGCTGGGCGCACAGGCTGCTGCTGATCGCGCCCTGGGCCTGGGCTGCACGGAAGTGGTGATCAAGCGCGGAGGCGAGCCCTGCCTGGTAGCCACGGCGGAGCAGCGCATCGAGGTCCCCGCCCGCCCGGTGACCCGGGTGGTGGACAGTTGCGCGGCGGGCGATGCATTCGCCGCCGGCTACCTCGCCGCACGCATCCAGCAGCAGCCACTCCGGTTGGCGGCGGAAAGCGGGCACCGCCTGGCTGCAGCCGTGATCCAGCATCCGGGCGCGATCATTCCCCGCAGCGCGATGCCCATCTGAGCTGAAACCGACAACGACGAAGCCGGCCCGGGGCCGGCTTTGCGTCACCGCGCCGTTCACCGCCGACGCGCTGCCCCAGGTCACTTTCTCCAGCGGCGACATCGCCATCCCGACGCCCTCGAAAAGCGCCTTCTATAATCCACTCCAGCCTGCAGGGAGCCTTGTGGAGAGCAGGCTGTACGGGAACGCCGAATGATTGCGAAATCACGTTTCTTCAAGCGCGTCAGACAGCTCTGGCACGCCGCCGACCTGGTGTCGGTGGCCCAACGCCGCGAGCGGCGCATGCGTTTGCTGGCGAGCTGCGTGATGCTGGTGCTGGGGGTGATCTGGGCGGTGATCTTCGCCCTGCGGGGGTTCTGGGCCATCGTCGCGATGGATGCGGTGCTCATCGTCTCCGGCCTCACCGTGCTGATGCTCACCGTGCGCAACAAGGCCCGCAGCGCCAACCTCATCCTGTTCAGCGTGCTGATCGTGATCATCGCCGGCACCGCCATCGTGCTCGATGTGCCCAATGCCGCCGCGCCCCGCGCCACCCACCTGTACCTGTTGCCCCTCACCCTCGCCGCGCTGATGGCGTTCCGCGACGAAGGCCCATGGCTGCGCTACGGCATCGCCCTGCTGTGCCTGCTCACCTTCACCTGCCTCGCCTCCAGCAACTGGGCGCCCATCCTCGGCTACAGCCTGCCGGACGAGGTGCGCACACCGGGCTCCTGGGGCCAGGCCGGGGCGGCGATGGCGATGTTCTTCGCCCTGCTCCACGTGCTGCAGACCGACGCCGCCGAGCGCTCGGTGCTGGAGCGCGAGCTGCAGGCCGCGCTGCGCGAGCAGCAGTTCGAGCTCCACTACCAGCCCCAGCTGAACGTCGCCGGCCGGGTGATCGGCGCCGAGGTGCTGATCCGCTGGCGCCACCCGCAGCGGGGCCTGCTGCCCCCCGGCGAGTTCATCGACCACGCCGAGCGCAGCGGGCTGATCATCCCCATCGGCAAGTGGGTGCTGGAGCAGGCCTGCGCGCAACTGCGCACCTGGGCGGACGACCCGGCCCGCTGCGACCTGTGCCTGGCCGTCAACATCAGCCAGAAGCAGTTCCGCCAGGCCAGCTTCGTGCCCGAAGTCCTGGAGATGCTGCGGCGCTACGGCATGGACGCGCGGCGCCTGGAACTGGAGTTGACCGAGACCGTGCTGGTGCAGGACCTGGAAGACCTGACGCAGAAGATGTCGGTCCTGGTGCAGCACGGCGTGTCCTTCTCCCTGGACGACTTCGGCACCGGCTTCTCCTCCCTCAGCCACCTCAAGCGACTGCCCCTGGGCAAGCTGAAGATCGACCGCTCGTTCATCTGCGACCTGCTCACCGACGCCAGCAGCGAAGCCATCGTGCGCAGCGTCATCGCCCTGGGTCAGAGCATGGGCCTGACGGTGATCGCCGAAGGTGTGGAAACCGAAGCCCAGAAGGACTTCCTCCTGCGCCACGGCTGCGCGCAGTTCCAGGGCTACCTGCTGAGCAAGCCGCTGCCACTGGACGCCTTCCTGGACTTCACCCAGGCCATCACCGAACGGGAAAGCCGCGCGGGCAGCGGCATGTCGTAGGCGCAACTGGCAAGACGGTTCCGCAGCGGTAAAAGGTGACTTAGAGCCACGCCACCGGAGCCACCCATGCCGCTCACGCCCCTGCTGCGCTGCCACGACCTGCACGCCACCCGCCGTCACTAACGCGATGCCCTGGCTTCACCACCCTCGACTCGGCGCACGCGAGCCTCACCGTGCAGCTGCAGGATTGCCGCCTGATCTTCACCGAACAGAACCTGTGGGCCGCTCCCGTCGCCTGCTCCGGCACCCTCTACCTCGCCATCGCCGACGTCGCCCGCTACTACGAGCAGGTAAGGGACAAGGCCGAGATCGCCTGGCCCCTGCAGGAGATGGACTACGGCTCAAGGGAGTTCGGCATCCGCGACTGCAACGGCTACACCCTGGCCTTCACCCAGGTCGCGCCCGCCACCGGGGAATGATTGAGCGGCGCCGCAGTCTATCCCTCAAGCGCGGCAAGCCAGACGGCAGCCACGCCGACAACCGCCCCGCCTTGCCCCCAGGGGCGGCCCCGAACGCACAGCGATGGCGAGGTCGATCATGCGCTGGATACCAGGAATGCTTTGCGTCGCCGCCCTGCTGATCGGCGGCCCAACCTCCGCCGGGGAAACCCGGCAAAAAGCCCAGGCGGCGGAAACCAAGGCCGAGGTGCTGGAAGAAAAAGCCGCCAACCAGGCGCCACTCCCCGCTGGCACCCCGCCCATCACCCGCAGCGAAGCCAAGGCCGTGGACCCGGCCGGCGAAGCCCCTTTGGACGATCCCATCACCTGCCTCGCCCGCTCCATCTACTGGGAAGCCAAGGGCGCCCCGGCGCAAGACATGGAATCGGTGGCCAACGTGGTGATGAACCGCCTCGGCAACGAGCAGTTCCCCAAGACCGTTTGCGCAGTGGTCAAGCAAGGCTCGGAAAGCAAGAGCTGCCAGTTCTCCTGGTGGTGCGACGGCCGCCCCGATGAAGCCGTGGAAGAAGAACGCTTCACCCTCGCCCGCGAAATCGCCCGCAAGGCCCTCAACGGGCAATTGCAGGACCGCACCCACGGCGCCCTGTATTTCCACGACCGCAACGTCTCGCCGTCCTGGGCGAAGACGTTCACCCGCACGGCGCAGACCAAGCGCCTGCTGTTCTACAAACCGCGCCTCGAAGAGCCACTGGCCGGTGCGGAAGACACCCGCCCCTAGGGGCCGTCAGCGGGCTTCCCGACGCGCCGGCTCGGTGGCGTGCACGAACACCGTGTAGGTGTCCGCCGGGTGCGCCACGCCGGCCAGGTCCAGCGCGTGGGCGATGTTGCCGCGGTGGTAGGTGGCGTGGTTCAGCACGTGGAAAAACATCTCTTCGCGGGTCAACCGGCCCATGCGGCCATCGGTAAAGCGGAAGCTGATTGCTTCGGCGGCGGCGGCAGGCTCCAGCGCCGCCACCTGTTCGGCGTACCACTGGCCGGAAGCGAGCAGCCGGCGCTGCAACACCTCATAACCCGGCACCGCCTCGGTGTTGGTAGCCGGGTGAGGTTCCGCCGTGCCCGTGAGCCGCGCGCGGAACAGGTCCTCGACTATCACCATGTGGTTGAGCTGTTGCAGGGTGAAGGCCAGCGAGTCGGGGAAGCGCTCGGCGTCGATGAGGCCGATGGCCTCCAGCGCGCGTCGGTCCGCCCAGCACTTGTACTGAAAGGCCTTGGTCAACATCGGGGGTCCTCGGGGTCGGGTGGCTCGGAAACGGGGGCGTCACATCGACGATGGAGCTTCGCCTTCGGCGAGCAACCAGCGGGTGAAGGTCGCGAGCGCAGGTGGCGATTCGGCGGCGGGCCGGGTCACCAGCACGTAGCGCTCGCTGAGTTGCGGCAGCGTCGGCCAGGGCGCGCTCAGCCGGCCTTCGCCCAGTTCGTCCTCGACGTAGCGACGCGGCACCAGCGCCATGCCGAAGCCCGCCTTGGCAGCCTCGATGAGCAAGGCATAGCGGTCATAGACCGGGCCCGTCGTGGCGCTGGGCAAGGCCATGCCGGCCAGCTCCGCGTAGCGCGACCAGCCATAGGGGCTCTCGTGCTTGTGCAGCAACGGCATGCGCGCGTGCACCTCGTCCGCCAGGCGCGGGTGGCAGACCGCGACCATCGGCGCCTCGAACAGCGGCTGCACCTGCATGGAACGCCAGATGGGGTGGTCGTAGTTGATCGCCGCGTGCAGGTCGCTGTCCTCCAGGGTGAAGGGCTGCGTGCGCTCGCGCAGGTTGATCTCGATATCGGGGTGGCGTTGGCGGAAGCGTGCGAGCCGGGGAATCAGCCAGCGGCTGGCCAGGGTGGGGATGACGCCGATCTCCAGGGCGGTGCCAGCGGATGTTTCGCTCATCACCTGGCGGGTGTGGCGCTCCATGTCCGCCAGCAGTGTGCGCATCTGCGCCGCGTAGCGGGTGCCAGCGCTCGAAAGCTCGACCCGGTTTCCCACGCGAAGGAACAGGCGCACCCCGAGGAGCTGCTCCAGCTTGGCGATCTGCCGGCTGATGGCGCCTTCGCTCAGCGAGAGCTCCTGCGCGGCCCTGGCGAAGCTCTGGTGGCGCGCGGCAGCCTCCAGGGCGAGCAAGGCGGAGGTGCTGGGCAGGCGTCTGGTCATCGGTGGCCATCCGTGGATCGATGGGGCGACAGGATGACGCATGCGCAAGCTGCCTTGCAAAAAATTCGGTAACCGTATGCAGGGGTGCGCCCTAGCATGGAGCCGTGATTCCGCAGGAGTCGGAACGCCATCCGTGATGAGTGGGAGTACTGCCGTGAAGACGATTGACCGGGCCCTGCTGGGGCTGGGCGTGCTGATTCCGTTCTGGCTGTTCGCCGGTGTCGCGCTGACCGCGCTCGCCTACCCCGGCTACAGCCACCTCGACCAGGCGATGAGCCAACTGGGGGCCGCAGGAGCCCCCACCCGGGGCTTCTCCGCCTGGGTGAACAACGCTCCATTGGGGCTGCTGTTCGTGCTCTTCGCGGTGGGTGTGGCGAAGCGCTTCCAGGCCTCGCGCCTGGCCCTGCTGAGCGCTGCGCTGATCGCCCTGCATGGCCTGGCCAGTTTCGCCACCGGCTACTTCCCCTGCGACCAGGGCTGCGCACCGGCACAACCGTCGCTCTCGCAACAGGTGCACAACCTGGCAGGGCTGGTGATGTTCCTCTCGCTGACCCTGGCCAGCGCACTGTGGGTGTTTCTCGGCCGGCGCCTGCTCGGCGCCCCCGGCTTCGGGCTGTTCTCGGCGCTCTGCGTGGTGCTGGCCCTGACAACCGTGGCGCTGATGGGCAAGGCCTTCGCCGATGGCCACCTCTTCGGCCTCTACCAGCGACTCAACTACGGGGTCTCGGTGATTTGGGTCGCGGCCCTGGCGCTGCTCACCCTGTGGCGGGATCCACGGCGCTAGTTCGCGGATCCCCCCTCACACGAACGGGCTCGCCGACACGGGAGCCCTTATCACTACCCTGCGCGATGAACTGCTCGGCAAACGCTACAACTACGGCCGCCCGGACATCGTCCAGCAGGACTGGGGCCAGGAACTGCAGGTGTACGACCCCTTCGGCAACCGCATCAGGTTCTGTCAGTACTGAGTGAAAGGACGGCGGGCTGGGTGGATGCGTCCACCCAGCCCGCTAGCTAGTCAGCGCCCGTGGACAGGGATGGCGCCTCATCGCGATACGCCGAAGGGCTGAGCCCCGTCCAGCGCTTGAAGGCCCGGCGGAAGCCGCGAATGTCGCTGTAGCCGAGCTCCTCGGCGATACGCTCGATGGGCATCTCCGGGTTGCTCAGCAGGCTCATGGCCCGCGCGCGGCGCACCTGCTCCTGCAGGGCGTCGAAGGTCATGTCGTGCTCGGTCAGGCGGCGGCGCAGGGTGCGGCTGCTCATGTTCAGCTCGCTGGCCACCTTGTCGATATGGCAGCCCTGGGCCAGGTCGCGGGCGATGGCCCGCTCCACCGTCTGCAGCAGGCCCATCTTCTGTTGCACCTGGGCGCACTCCAGCTCCAGCAGGTTGAGCGCCTGGCGCAGGGCGACGGGCTGGTGGCTGGGCAGCTGCATGTCCAGCCAGAGGCTGTCGATCACCATGCGGTTGTGCAGGCAGCCGAAGTGCAGGTTGGGGCCCAGCAGGCGCTGGTACTCGGCCTCATAGGCCGGCGCGGCGTGGGTGAACTCGAAGCGCAGGGGCTGGAACTCGCTGCCGATCAGCGCGTTGTTGTAGACCACCAGGCTGGCGAAGAACTCTTCCACGGCGAACAGCTGCACATCGGCGTAGGGCAGCCGGCATTCCACTTCGACGAAGCTTTCGCCCGCGCCTTCGCGCAGGGTGTAGACGGCCATGCCGCCGGAGGTGTGCTGGAAGCGCTGGCCGATCTCGAAGGCGTCGCGCAGGGTCTTGCACAGGGACAGCACATGGCCCAGCAGGCCAAGGGTGCCGAGCACGTTGCGGTGCCCCACCCAGAGGCCGAGGCCGCGCTCGGGCAAGGCGGCCAGCGCGCGCTGGATCATGGTCACGGCCTGGCGATAGGAGATGCGCTGGGCAGGGTCCTGCAGCTCTTCGAGGGTGAAGCCGAGCCCGCGGCACAGGCGTTCGCCGCTGACGCCCTTGTCGTGCGCCACCTCCGCGAGGGTCTGCAGGAGGAAGGGCGAAACCAGGGCGAGGTCGAACTGGGCATCGGTGGTGGTAATGGACATGGCGAGCGGTTCCCCAGCCACGCGCCCGGAATTCTTGTTCTGGGTAGGGGCATGGCGGCGCCATCATATCGCGTTAGCGGGTGTCCCAGATGAGGGTGTAACTGAATATTGCGGCCTGGCCCCGAAAGGCCCCCTGATTGTCCGGCAATGCCCTGCATCCCTTGGCCTTGAGCGCTTATTTCTATGCAGCGGCCCGGGCCACGCCCCGGAGCCGTCCGCCAACAATAAGAAATGAGCTCACTATGAAACCTATCCGTGTCCCCCGGCTGTCCGTGCTGGCAGCCTCCCTCGCCATGGCGACCTCCCTCTCCTCACCGGCCCAGGCCACCGAAAACGGTGTCGACAACATCGGCCCCGGCACCGACGGCTTCTTCGTCCTGCCACTGGACGTGAACAACCTGCCGGACCACATGTTCGCCTTCAACCTCTACTACAACCACTACGAGTCGAAGAAGCTGGACATCAGCTCCCTCGGCGGCAAGGTGCCGGACGTGAAGATCACCTCCGACGCACTCATCCCGCGCCTGGACTACCTCAGCCCGCTGCGGGTGTTTGGTGGCCGTGTCGGCGGCTACGTCGCGCAGCCCTATATGCGCCAGCAGGTGGCCATGTTCGGCATGCAGAGCGAACGTGAAAGCCAGGGCGACACCACAGTCGCACCGCTCATCCTCTGGGACATGGGCAAGGACCTGACCCTGGGCGCCGCCCTGGAGATCACAATCCCCACCGGCAGCTACGACGCCGCGCGCCCGGCCAACACCAGCAACAACTTCTACACCTACAAACCGATGCTTTCGGCGACCTGGCAGCCCGACGACCGCACCGAGCTGTCGATCAAGACCACCTACAGCTTCAACGAGGAAAACCACGACACCGACTACCGCTCCGGTCAGCTGTTCCACTTCGACTACTCCGCCAGCTACCGGGTGACCGACAACCTGCGCCTGGGCCTGAACGGCTACTACGTGAAGCAGACCACCGACGACGAGCAGTTCGGCAGGACGGTGACCTTCATGGGCGAGGATGTGGACGACGGCGTGCGCGGCCAGGTCTTCGCCATCGGCCCGGCCGTGCACCTCACCTTCCTCAAGTACGCCAGCGTGGAGATGCGCTGGGCCAAGGAATTCGCCGTGGAGAACCGCCCGGAAGGCGAGATGTTCTGGGCCAAGCTGAACCTGCCCTTCACCCTCTGACAGGCAGACACGAAAACCCCGGGCCAATGCCCGGGGTTTTCGTTTTGCATCCTGCATCACGCGGCAATGCGCCTTGTAGGTCGGGTGCAACCCGACAGGGCTGGGCACGAGGGCAAACGCGGGTTTCACCCGCCCTACTTATCTGCCTACGTAGCGAGCCCCTGCATCGCCCCGTTGGGCCTCGCTGCGCTCGGCGCCAACCTACGGCGGTGTGCCATCCACTCAGCTATACACCGGCCAGGTGTCGACGATGCGCCCATCGCGCACCGCCAGCAGGTCGCCGAACTGCAGCAGGATGGATTCCGACTGGGTCGGCCGCAGGAACACCTGGTCATCCACGCCCAGGCCGACGGCGTGGGAGCCGTTGACCATTTCCTGGTTGGAGCTGCGCCCATAGAGGCCGTTGAACTGCAGCCCCCTGGGCGACTCCGGCTCGGCCATCCAGTTGCCGCCGTAGATGAAGAAGGTCTCGCGCTGGTTCGGGTCCCACCAGGAGAACAGCGCCGACTTGCCGTCCAGCGCCGGGATCCGCACCGCACCGGTGCTCTTGAGTACCGGCGTGGCGATATAGGCCGCCGGCTGGTGCTCCTCCAGGGACGGCAGGTCGTAATGGGTGGGCTTGAGCAGCGCCGAGCCCACCGACACCTCGCTGCTGGTGCGCTCGCGCTCGTGCATGCGGTAGCTCGGGCTGCCGGCGGTGTTCAGCGTCAGGCCCGGGCGCCACAGCGCGGCGTGCTGGGTGCGGGTGTAGTCGACGAAGCCGTCGTAGAGGGTCATCACCTTGGCGAACAACTCCTCGGGCGAGCCGAGGATGCCCGGCACGCCCATGCCGACGAAGGGGTCGTAGCCCATGAAGCCGGCGAACTCCAGGTGCTGCGGGTTGGCGCCGATCAGGCCGAGCATCCGCCCCAGGGTCGCCTGGTCCTGAACGCCGCCGCGGTGCAGCCCCACATCCAGCTCGATGTTGATGCGCATGCGCGTGTTCAGGCCCTTGGCCAGTGCCAGGTACTGCTCCAGCCGCTCGGGGGTGTCGAGCAGCCATTGCAGCTGGGTCGTCGGGTCGAAGGCGCCGCGATGGCTTTCGTAGAACAGTTGCGCCGAGCGCACCGGCATCGGCTTGCCGAGCAGCAGGTCGGAGTCGGGGAAGCGCTCGGCGTCGTGATTGAGGAAGGGCTGGTGGAACGACATCATCCGCCGGGTGCCCGCGCGCTTGGCGATGTAGTCGAGCAGCTGCGGCGACGGCAGCGACTTCTCCACCAGGCGCAAGGCCTTGCCGGCACGGCGCACCGACTGCATCACCACGTCGATGTTGTGGTCCAGCCGGTCCAGGTCGATCAACATCACCGGGTGCATCGGCCCCCGCTCCTTGAGCTCGCGGTTCAGCCGCGCGAAGTAATCGCTGTAGGGGGCGCCCTTGTCGGCCGGGCGCATCCAGGCACCGACACCGGCGAGCAGCACGCCGGCACCGGCGGTACCGACGAGGAATTTGCGACGGTTCATGGTTTCTCCTTGTTATCAGGCCACGCCGAGGATCGAGGACAGGTGCGCATTGAGGAACTTGCCGCTCGGGTCCAGCGCCTGGCGCACCTCGGTGAACTCCTTCCAGCGCGGGTAGAGCGGCTGCAGGGTCCGCGCATTCAGCGTGTGCAGCTTGCCCCAATGCGGCCGGCCGGCGTACTTCCAGAAGATCGGTTCGACGGCGGCGAAGAAGTTGTGGTGGTCCATGCCGTAATGCTGGTGCACGGAGATCGAACAGCTGTCGCGCCCCTCGAACATGCTCAGGGGAATGTCGTCGGCCTTCACGTAGCGGTACTCGATGGGGAACCAGGTGCGCAGGTCCTTCTCGCGGATCAGCGCAAGGATCTCCCGCAGGCAGGCCGGGCCGTGCTCAGCGGGCACCGAGTACTCCATCTCGTTGAAGCGCACGTTGCGCACGTTGGCGTAGATCTCGTAGGAGTCGCCGACCCGGTCATCGAAGCTGGCGATATGGCGCAGGCTGTTGAGCAGCGCACGGCGTGCGGCGGGGAAGTCGCTGCCGTACTTGTCGAGGTTCTCGATGATCTTCACGAACTCGTTGCCCCCCTCCTCCGCCGGGTCCAGCGGCGGTGTGGCCGGGTCGGTGGTCTCGTTGAGGGCGATGGACAGCGCGTAGTCGGAATGGGTGATCACCAGCATTTCCCAGTGCTGGTTGTCACGGGTGAGGTTGTCCACGTCCTCCAGCAGCTCCTCGGTGCTGGCGATCCACTGCTTCTCGCGCAGCCGGTAGGCCTCGCGGTTCTGCATGCGCACCCGGGTGGCGATGCCGAAGGCGCCAAGGGACACCCGCGCGGCATTGAACACCTCGGGATGGCGCTGGGCGTCGCAATCCAGCACCTCGCCGCTGGCGGTCACCAGTTGCAGGCCGGTGACATGAGCGGAATAGGAGCCGAAACCGACGCCGGTGCCGTGGGTCGAGGTGGCGATCGCCCCGGCCAGGGTCTGGTAGTCGATGTCGGCCATGTTGTGCAGGGCCTGGCCCACATCCTTGAGCGCCGGGCCCATCAGCGACATCGGCGTGCCGGCGGCGAACTCCGCCTGCAGGGTGGCCGGGTCGTGGCTGAGCAGACCATTGAAATAGGCGAGCGACACCAGGGTACCGTCGGTGGGCACCAGGGCGCTGAAGGAGTGGGCCGAGCCCACCGGGCGGACCTTGCCTTTGGCCTGGCGGATGGCCTGGACCAGCTCGTCCAGGTTCTGCGGGGCGAGGCGCGCCTGGGGCAGGCAGCTCTGCCCGCCGGACCAGTTGCGCCAGGGAATCAGGCGGGGTGCGCGGACCAGTTCCGCCATCGCCGGGGTGCAGGCCAGGGCCGTGAAGGCGCCAGCGACGCCGGCCCGCTGCAGCAGCTGGCGTCGGGTGAGATTCATAACCATGGAGGACGCCTTATTCGAGGTGCTGACCGGACATGAAGGAAATCAGCGCCAGGAACTGTTCTTCCGAGCACTGCATGCACATGCCCATCGGCGGCATGCCCTTGAAGCCATTGATGCTGTGGTCCAGCAGGCTGTCCGTACCCTGGGCTACACGAGGCGCCCAGGCCGCGGTGTCGCCACTCTGCGGGGCGCCGGAGGCGGGGTTGGCGTGGCACAGCTTGCAACTGGTGTCGTAGACCTTGGCCAGGGCCGGGTCGGTGGGGGCCAGGGTGGCGGCGTTCTGCGGCGCGGCCGGCTTGGCCTCCTCGCCACAGCCGCCAAGCAACCCGGCCAGGGCCAGCAGGGCGGCGGGAATCAGCAGTGTTCTGGGTTTCAGCATCGCACTCCCCTCTTCTACCGTGCCAGGCTGCCGGCACGGGCTCTTGTTGTGGTGGGTAGAGGGCAACGTTAAGCCAGCTGCTCGACAAGGGCTGAGGGCAATCGCGGACAGCCAGGGGGGCTTAAGGGGACAGCGCGGTGATTTCCGGCCAGGGACGGTGCCGGGATGGAGGCTTAGCCAATGGCCTTGGCCATCTCGCTGGTGGCCGCCCAGCCCAGCGCCTCGTACACCGGGCGACCGACCTGGGTCGCATGCAGCACGGCAAAGCCCAGGCCACGACGGGTGAATTCGGCCTCCGCCAGCTTCATCAGCGCCGACGCCAGGCCCCGACGCCGGTAGTCGGGCTCGACGAATACGTTCAGCACATAGCCGCGCTGGCCCAGCTCAGGATGGGCGGGGTGCGGCGGCCATTCGATGCTCATCATGCCGATGGCCGCCGCAATGCGCGCCTCGTCCATCAGCGCGAAGCCGTAGTAGCGGCCGTCGGCCAGGCGCTCCCGCAGCCACGGGCGGAAGTGCTCGGTCATCACCCGCAACCCCGCCGGGTCGCCTCCCGCCTCGAGGAACATCGCCTCGCGGTGCACGCAAACCCGCTCCAGGTCGTCCGGCACCAGCCGCCGCGCCTGCAGGTCAGGAAATTCGATACCGCCGGGAATTCCGTCCATCGCACTGCCCTCTTCATCGATGATCGATGCTAGGACGCAAGGCGCGGCGGCCGATAGGCACAGATCGCTGGGAAAAACGGCATACAGCGCCGGACTGCCCTGTAGAGGCGACTTCAGTCGCCCTGAACTACCCGGCCATTCGCAACCGGGGGCCTGCGGACGCTCTTTCGCGGCTGAAGCCGCTCCCACAAAGGGTGCCTCCACTGCCGCGTCGTGGGAGCGAATTCATTCGCGATGCGATGTTCCAGAAGGGTTCGCGGCTGATTCGCGGCGCAACCTGTAGGGGCGACTTCAGTCGCCAAGCAGCCCGCAGGGCTGCCCTCCGCAAGGCCGGGGCAACTCCGTTGCCCTGGGCGACTGAAGTCGCCCCTACATCGCGCAGATCAGGTTCGACACCTTCTTTCGCAGCAAGACAGCCACCCTCACTTGCACAACTTCAGGTTCACCGCCCCCACGAAGTGGTTGCCGTGGCCCATGGCGCAGGCGACGCGCTGGTTGCGATTGCGCTCCCAGGCTTCGGCCGGATACTGCTTGTTCCAGGCGCTGTAGAGCTGGCGGTCCTGCTTGGAGAGGCGCAGGCCGTAGCGTTCGCTCATGTAGAAGTAGGTGCGCGCGATCATGCCGCGCACCTGCTGGCGCGGCATGGCCTTGCGTGCCTTGAAGTCCACCACCATCGGGCAGGCGCCGTACTGGCTGGGCTTTTGTGGCAGCCAGCCGAAGCCGTAGTTGCTGCGGTCGCCGTTCACCTCGCCGATGCTCGGCACCAGGTTGTGCAGGTCGGCCTCGGCGCGGCGGAAGGCGGCGTCGTGCCTGGCGCAGTTCTCGCGCCCGCCCTTCTGCCAGCACTGGCGCTGATGGCCGATGACCCAGGCCGGGACGATGTGCTCCCACTCGATGCGCTTGGCCCGCTGGGCATTGGTGCGGGGCACGTAGCCGCAGCTCTTCAGGTCGACCTTGTTGCCGTTGTAGCGGCAGCCGCAATAGAACTCGACGGGGTGGGGGGCGTAGAGCTTCCAGGCGACCTTCTTGGCTTCCTGGAAGGTGCGGGGGGCGGAGGCGTGGGCGGTGCCGGCCAATAGAAGGCTCAGCAGCAGGACGAGACGGATCATTACTTCTGGGGTTCCCGGTACGGCTGTTTTCAAGGCCTTCACTGACAACGTTTATTCATCGGAGTTTGGTTGCAAACGAAGCGGCGAAGCTGATAGATGTATAAATATACAGTATTTCAGAGAAGCGTCCTATGAACCTTTCAGCCCCAACCGCCTTGCCAAAACCACTGTCACAAATCCCTGGGATCATCGTCTCCCAGGTCGCCGGTCTCGGCTTTCCACCCCGCTTGCCGAAGCGGCCGGCCCCCCGCCCCCTGCGCCAGTCGGCTGGAAGCCGCAACAAGGCGCAAGGCCTGCATTGAGGAGGAGAACAGGGATGGTCGACGTACTGCAGCTGAAATACACGGTCAATCGCATGGCCGTGGACGAGGTGAGCGAGGCGGTCGCGGAACTGCGCCTGGAAGGGCTGGTGACCGACGGCAAGACGCCGTTCACACGGGTGCACTTCAACACCTGCCTGGCGGAGATCGAGGCGCTGTTCCAGCGTGCCGGTTACCACAAGCAGCTCGATGTGGTGGGTTACCAGGGGCTGGCCTATGCCCTCTTCGACCCGGCCCGCTGGGAACCGGTGGAGGTGCTGCGCTGGCTCAAGGAATACGTCGACAACGCCCAGGCCAGCCACACGCTGGCCCGCAGCGCCGACGACTTCAGCGCCGCTGCGCGTAGGCCGTGAACAGGCCGCTGCCGACGATCACCAGGATGCCAGCGATACCGATGGCATCCGGCGCGTGGCCGAAGAGCAGGAAGCCGAGCAACCCGGCGAAGACGATCTGCCCATAGCTGAACGGCGCCAGCAGCGCCGGTGAGGCGTGGCGGAAGGCCTGGGTCAGCAGCACGTGCCCGCCCATCCCGCAGGCACCCAGCGCCAGCAACAGCAGGCCGTGGGCCAGCGTGGTCGGTGCTTCCCAGAAGAACGGCACCAGGGTGCTCATGATCAGGGTGTTGGTGATGCCGGTGATGAAGTTGCTGGTGCCCGGGCTGTCGGTCTGGCTCAGGCGCCGGGTGAACAGCTGGTAGAAACCGAAGCACAGCGCCGAGGCCAGCGGCAGGAGGATCGCCGGGGTGAACAGCGAGCTGCCCGGCCGCACGATCAGCATCACCCCGCCCAGACCCAACAGCACCGCCACCCATTGCCCGCGGGTGACGCGCTCGCCGAGGAAAGGCACCGACAACGCGGTCACCACCAGCGGCGCCAGGAAGTTCACCGCCGTGGCCTCCGCCAGGGGGATGTAGCGCAGGCCGGTGGTGAAGAACAGGCTGGTGCCGATCAGGCACAGCGCCCGGCCCAGCTGCAGCAGCGGGCGCTGGGTACGCAGCACGCGCAGGCCCTCGCGGGGCAGCAGGAAGCCCGCCATCAGCAGCGTGTGCACCAGGTAGCGCACCCACACCACCATGACGATCGGGTAGAAGGCCGACAGGTACTTGGAGATCGCGTCATGGCTGGAGAACAGGAAAATCGCCAGGCACACCAGCAGGATGCCCTTCAGGGGCTCCTCTCGTCGCAGCGATGGGGGGTTGGTGCTCATGGGGATTCCGGGGTGGTCCGCGCCCTATTTGGTAGCAGACTAATGATTAGGCGGCTCAAAAATATCGGCTTCGTGACTCAGGCTCAAGTGACAGTAGCCGGTTAGCAGGTATTCTTGCCCACTTCCCTCCTCCCGGCCGGCACGAGACCGATGAAACCCGAAGACCTGCTGCTCCTGGTGACCCGTGAAATGCCCTACGGCAAGTACAAGGGCCGCCTGCTCGCCGACCTGCCCGGCCATTACCTCAACTGGTTCGCCCGTGAAGGCTTCCCGAAAGGTGAGATCGGCAGACTGCTCGCCCTCATGCAGGAGATCGACCACAACGGCCTGAAGCCGCTGCTCGACCCCTTGCGCCGCCCCGGTGCAGCCCGTCGGCCCGCCGATTGATTCCACAGGTGCAACCAGAAAGCGTCTAGGCTTGTGACTGGCCGGTTACCCTGCCACCGGCCACCGGGTTGCACCTTATAAGGAAGCGCTACAGGCCACGGGCACCAAGGCGGTGCGGCTTTTGCTGCACGGCCCGGCCAATGGTCGGATTGACTGGAAAAACTTAGGTTGCACCTGGTTGCACCTCGCTTCATGCGCAGCTACTCTTGGCGCCGCAAAAGCCGTCGCGACCACGGCAAGAATGAGGATAAGAAATGGCAACCACCACCACCCTGGGCGTGAAGCTCGACGAAGCCACCCGTGAGCGCCTGAAAGAAGCCGCCCGCCAGATCGACCGCACGCCCCACTGGCTGATCAAGCAGGCTATCTACAGCTACCTGGAGACCCTGGAAAGCGGCAAGACCCTTCCCGAGCTCCAAGGCATCGCCGCGCGCCTGGCCGAGGGTGACCTGGAGGCCGTGGAAGCCCTGATCGATCCGATCCACCAGCCGTTCCTCGACTTCGCCGAAAGCATCCTGCCGCAGTCCGTGCTGCGTGCCGCCATCACCGGGGCCTATCGCCGCCCCGAGGAAGAAGTGGTGCCGATGCTGCTGGAGCAGGCCCGCCTGCCCGCCGACATGGCCGACGCCACCTACAAGCTCGCCTACGGCATCGCCGAGAAGCTGCGCAACCAGAAGAGCGCCAGCGGCCGCGCCGGCATCGTCCAGGGCCTGCTGCAGGAATTCTCCCTCTCCTCCCAGGAAGGCGTGGCGCTGATGTGCCTGGCCGAAGCCCTGCTGCGCATCCCCGACAAGGGCACCCGCGACGCCCTGATCCGCGACAAGATCAGCAACGGCAACTGGCAGCAGCACCTGGGCCAGAGCCCCTCGATGTTCGTCAACGCGGCCTCCTGGGGCCTGCTGATCACCGGCAAGCTGGTGTCGACCCACAACGAGGCCGGCCTCTCCAGCTCGCTGAACCGCATCATCGGCAAGTCCGGCGAGCCGCTGATCCGCAAAGGCGTGGACATGGCCATGCGCCTGATGGGCGAGCAGTTCGTCACCGGCGAAACCATCGCCGAAGCCCTGGCCAATGCCAGCAGCTTCGAGACCAAGGGCTTCCGCTACTCCTACGACATGCTCGGTGAAGCCGCGCTGACCGAAGAAGACGCCCAGCGCTACCTGGCCTCCTACGAGCAAGCCATCCACTCCATCGGCAAGGCGTCCCACGGCCGCGGCATCTATGAAGGCCCGGGCATCTCCATCAAGCTCTCCGCCCTGCACCCGCGCTACAGCCGCGCCCAGTACGAGCGGATGATGGACGAGCTGTACCCGCGCCTGCTGTCGCTGACCCTGCTGGCCAAGCAGTACGACATCGGCCTGAACATCGACGCCGAGGAAGCGGACCGCCTGGAAATCTCCCTCGACATGCTCGAACGCCTCTGCTTCGAGCCGCAGCTCAAGGGCTGGAACGGCGTCGGCTTCGTCATCCAGGCCTACCAGAAGCGCTGCCCGTACGTGATCGACTACGTCATCGACCTGGCCCGCCGCAGCCGCCACCGCCTGATGATCCGCCTGGTGAAAGGCGCCTACTGGGACAGCGAGATCAAGCGCGCCCAGGTCGACGGCCTGGAAGGCTTCCCGGTCTACACCCGCAAGGTCTACACCGACGTTTCCTACATCGCCTGCGCCCGCAAGCTGCTGGCGGTGCCGGATGCCATCTACCCGCAATTCGCCACCCACAACGCCCACACCCTCTCGGCCATCTACCACATCGCCGGGCAGAACTATTACCCCGGCCAGTACGAGTTCCAGTGCCTGCACGGCATGGGCGAGCCGCTGTACGAGCAAGTGGTGGGCAAGGTCGCCGAAGGCAAGCTGAACCGCCCGTGCCGCATCTACGCACCGGTGGGCACCCACGAAACGCTGCTGGCCTACCTGGTCCGCCGCCTCCTGGAAAACGGCGCCAACACCAGCTTCGTCAACCGCATCGCCGACCAGACCATCTCCATCAAGCAACTGGTGGAAGACCCGGTCGTCAGCATCGAAGCCATCGCCGCCGCCGAAGGCGCCCTGGGCAAGCCGCACCCGCGCATTCCCCAGCCCCGTGACCTGTACGGCGCCGCCCGCGCCAACTCCAGCGGCATCGACATGTCCAACGAGCACCGCCTGGGCTCCCTGTCCAGCGCCCTGCTCAGCAGCGGCCATGCCGACTGGCGTGCCCAGCCGATGCTCGGCTGCAACGCCAGCGCCGGCGAAAGCCTGCCGGTGGCCAACCCGGCGGACCGTCGCGACATCGTCGGCCACGTGCAGAACGCCAGCCTGGAAGACGTCGGCAACGCCGTGCTCGCCTCGCTGACCGCCGCCCCCATCTGGCAGGCCACCCCGCCGGTGGAGCGCGCCGCCGCCCTGGACCGCGCCGCCGACCTGATGGAAGCCGAGATCCAGCCGCTGATGGGCCTGCTGGCCCGCGAAGCCGGCAAGACCTTCGCCAACGCCATCGCCGAAGTGCGCGAAGCGGTGGACTTCCTCCGCTACTACGCCGCCCAGGCGCGCCACGACTTCGCCAACGACAGCCACCGCCCCCTGGGCCCGGTGGTGTGCATCAGCCCGTGGAACTTCCCCCTGGCGATCTTCAGCGGCCAGGTAGCCGCCGCCCTGGCCGCCGGCAACACCGTGCTGGCCAAGCCCGCCGAGCAGACCCCGCTGATCGCCGCCCAGGCCGTGCGCATCCTGCTGCAAGCCGGCATCCCGGAAGGCGCCGTGCAGCTGCTGCCGGGTGAAGGTCACACCGTCGGTGCCGCACTGGTGGCCGACGAGCGCGTCAAGGGCGTGATGTTCACCGGCTCCACCGAAGTCGCCGGCATCCTCGCCCGCAACGTCGCCGGCCGCCTGGACTCCCAGGGCCGCCCGATCCCGCTGATCGCCGAAACCGGTGGCCAGAACGCGATGATCGTCGATTCCTCCGCACTGGTTGAGCAGGTGGTCACAGACGTGGTCGCCTCCGCCTTCGACAGCGCCGGCCAGCGTTGCTCGGCCCTGCGCGTGCTGTGCATCCAGGAAGACGTCGCCGACCGCGCGCTGGAAATGCTCAAGGGCGCCATGGCCGAATGCCGCCTGGGCAACCCGGACAACTTTGCCATCGACATCGGCCCGGTGATCGACGCCGAAGCCAAGGCCGGCATCGACAAGCACATCGACGCCATGCGCAAGAAGGGCCGCCACGTGTTCCAGATCGCCCGTACCGAAGGCGACGTGATGAGCCGCGGCACCTACGTGATGCCGACCCTGATCGAACTGGAAAGCCTCGACGAGCTGGAGCGCGAAGTCTTCGGCCCGGTGCTCCACGTGCTGCGCTACAAGCGCCAGGACCTGGACCAGCTGCTGGACCAGATCAACGCCACCGGCTACGGCCTGACCCTGGGCGTGCACACCCGAATCGACGAGACCATCGCCAAGGTGGTGGACAAGGCCCACGCCGGCAACCTCTACGTCAACCGCAACATGGTCGGCGCCGTGGTCGGCGTGCAGCCCTTCGGCGGTGAAGGCCTCTCCGGCACCGGCCCGAAAGCCGGCGGCCCGCTGTACATGTACCGCCTGCTGGCCACCCGCCCGGTGGACGCCGTGAGCCGCACCTTCAAGCGCATGGACGAACAGGCCGCCGACACCCACCTGCGCACCAGTCTGCAGCAACGCCAGGGCAACCCCCTCGCAGCGCTGAAGGAATGGGCGGGCAAGGAAGGCAAGGCCGAGCTGGCCAGCCTCTGCGACGGCTTCGCCGAACTCTCCCAGAGCGGCCTGACCCGCACCCTCCCCGGCCCGACCGGCGAGCGCAACACCTACATGCTGCTGCCCCGCGCCAACGTGCTGGGCCTGGCCGACGACGAAGGCGACCTGCTGGTACAGCTGGCCGCCGCCCTCGCGGTCGGCAGCGCGGTGATCTGGCAGGAAGGCGACCTCACCAAGGCCCTGCGCGGCAAGCTGCCCAAGGCGGTACAGGCGCGCATCCAGCTGGTCGCCGACTGGAAAGCCGAAGGCGTGGAATTCGACGCCGTGCTGCACCACGGTGACTCGGACCAGCTGCGCGGCATCTGCCAACAAGTGGCTGCGCGCAAAGGCCCGATCATCGGCGTCCAGGGCCTGTCCCAAGGCGAGACCGCGGTACCACTGGAGCGCCTGCTGATCGAGCGCGCCCTGAGCGTCAACACCGCAGCGGCCGGCGGCAACGCCAGCCTGATGACCATCGGCTGATGGCCGGCGGGCCCGGCGAACACCTGGCCCGCCACCCGTTCCAACCAGGGGCTTCTGCCCCTGGCGCCCGCCTCCTCAAGAGGGATGTGGGCACCCAAGGTTCCCGGTGATCCGCCTGGCGCCTTTTCCAACAGGCGGCTCGTCCCGCCATCCAAGGCCTTCGGGCAAAGGAGCAGCGCCACAAGCGCCGCTCCTTTTTCATTTCTGGTGTTTGGAAATCTGAGAGGAAGGCTTTCGCGGGTTGCACCCGCCCTACGGCCGCCCCCTTTCCACGCCCTGTCGCCGACAGCTTTTGTAGGGTGGATGACGCTCTTTTCATCCACCAGGCGGTGCTACCTGTGAACTCGGAGCCCCGTAGGTTGGGCTGAGGTACGAAGCCCAACGCAACAGACCCGAACCACGCAACGTTGGGCCTCGCTACGCTCGGCACCAACCTACGGCACCGTGCCGTTGTAGGTCGGGTGCAACCCGACAAGGGGGTGCACCACGACAACGCGGGTTTCACCGGCCCTACGGGGTGACGGGGATGCGGCGGGCGCGGAGGCAATCCAGTCGCGGATAAATCCGCTCCCACCGTGCCCCATCCGGGATCAATGCCGGGCGGACAGCCGCTCCAGCGCTTGCGCCGCGCCCATCTGCCGGGCGGCGGACAGGGCGGTGGCGCCGCCGGCATCGGTGGCGTCGATACGGGCGCCATGGGCCAGCAGGCTGTCGATGATCTCGCCCCGGTTGAACATGGCCGCCATCATCAAGGCCGTCTTGCCGTCGGGCGTCGCGCCTTCCACATCGGCGCCGTGGGCGAGCAGCAGCTCGACCATGGCCAGGTCGCCCTTGAAGGCGGCACCGGCGAGCGGGGTCTGGCCGTTGTTGTTGCGCAGGTCCGGGTCGGCGCCGCGCTCCAACAAGGCACGCACCGTGTCTGTGTGGCCGTGGTAGCTGGCCAGCATCAGCAGGCTGTCGCCCTTGTGGTTGCGCAGGTCCGCCGGCAGCCCCTGGTCGAGCAGTGCCACCAGGTTGTGTGCATCTCCGGCGCGGGCCAGGTCGAACACCTTGTTGGCGAATTCCAGGGTGGCGTCATCCAGTGCGGCCGCTTTGTCTTGCTCGCTCATCAGGCTCTCCTTGAAGTGGCAGCCAGGCTGCGGAAATCAGTGGGGCCGATGATAGGGAAGCAGCCGAAGCGCGGCTCTTAGGGATTCTCTATAGGGTTGAAAGCCGCTGCGGATCGAGCGGGTACGCCTGCGCCATTGCAGCGCCGCGGTGAAGCTAGAGGGTGTCGCTGGAGTAGCTCGCCTCCAGCACCAGGGCGCCTTGCAGCACCTCCGCCAGGCATTGGCCGCAGGTGCCGTCGCAATAGTGCTCCAGCGCCGCCTGGCTGGCCCAGCGGCCCTGCAGCAACCACAGGTCGGGGTCACCCGGGGCGCGCAGCACCTCATGGCTGATGCAACCCTCGATGCGCCGCGCCGGTTCGACCAGGGCGAGCAGGCGCTCGCCCAGCTCGGCCGAACGCCCGTTGCGGGCGCGGATCGAGGCGAGGCTGGTAAAGGATGGGGATGGGGTCATGGACTGTTCTCCTCTTGCGCGTGGCCCAGGACACAGGCCTCGATCAATGGCGTGGCGAGAAACAGGGACGTCAGCACCAGCAACCACAGGATCACCGGCAGTGCTGCACGATCGGCCTTGCGCGGGTTGCTTCGCTGTTGCTCTCGCATCGCCTTCGACCTCGGCATGCGGCGCCCGTAGTCAGCGCCAATACAGCGAAAGACTACGGGCGGGAAGGCTTTCCCGGTTAGACGATTCCTGCGGGATGCTTGCCTGATCCTGCGAATCTCATGGCTCTGTCTGCATTAAGTGTTGCTAGAGGATTTGAACTCAGCTGATTGCCGAGCTCTGGTGATGTTTCTGGTTTCGCCCCCCGGGCGAGTCCCTTTTCTCAGTCGCCAGAAAAGGAACCAAAAGGGCTTGCCCCATCATCCGGCCCCGGCTCCGCCGGGGTTCCCTCACTCCATCGCCGCTCTGGGGGCCGGCTCGATGGGCCATCCATGGCCTGGCGCGCCTCTCGCGGCATCCATGCCGCTCGTCCCCCGGCGCAACGACTGCGTTCGGCCTCCTGGAGGGGCGTTGGCGGCTGCTCCAACTTTCTTCGCTCAAATCCACACATTGATGTGCGCACCAACCCAACGTGCACGTAGCGGTGGCTTTCGTAGGATGGCGTAGAGCGAAGCGAAACCCATGCGGTGGAGATGGCAGAAATACTTTGGTGCCCGGAAAGCACCGTGCTTGAGCTCCTGCATTAAAACCACAACAGCTAACGCACACAGAGCCAATGAATCGCCCCTACAACGTCCCCATCAGCCAGGTGGGCGCAACAGATGCGTACGGTGCCGTAGGTTGGCGCCGAGCGCAGCGAGGCCCAACACAGCGATGCCCGGGAAGGTTGAAACTCAGGCGAACCTGGAGAAATCCGGCTTGCGGCGCTGCATGAACGCCGAGAGCGCTTCGATGGCTTCGGGGGTGCGCAGGCGCTGACCGAACAGCTCGCCCTCTTCCATGATCACCTGGCGCAGTTCCTCGCGGCCCGGTTCGCGCATCAGGCGCTTGCTCACCGCCACGGCAGAAGGTGCCAGTTGCTCGAAGCGCTGGGCCATTTCACGGGCGCGGGCCAGGGTCGCGGCGCCGCTGTCCAGCGCCTCGTTGGCGATGCCCCAGGTCGCCGCCTGCTCGCCGGTGAAGGATTCGCCGAGCAGCAGCAGCTGGGCGGCACGGGCGTGGCCGAGCATGCGCGGGAGGATCAGGCTGGAGCCGAACTCCGGGCACAGCCCGAGGTTGACGAAGGGCATCTTCAGCTTGGCGTCGCGGGCCACGTAGACCAGGTCGCAATGCAGCAGCAGCGTGGTGCCGATGCCCACCGCCGGTCCGTTCACCGCCGCCACCACCGGTTTGGCGAAATCGAACAGCGACTTCATAAAGCGGAACACTTCGCTGTCCAGCCCGGACGGCGGCGCCTGGATGAAGTCGGCGACGTCGTTGCCACTGGTGAAGCAGGTCTCGCTGCCGGTGATCAGCACCGCGCGCACGCTGCGGTCTTCGCCGGCCGCGTCCAGGGCATCGGCCATGGCGCCGTACATGGCGCGGGTCAGGGCGTTCATCTTGTCCGCGCGTTGCATGCGGATGGTCAGCAGGCCCTGGTCACGTTCCAGGTGAATGTGCTCGCTCATGGTGGCTCCTCGGCGGTGGCCGCCTTAGAAGGAGCGGCTCAGGAATACGTCGGCCAGCAGTTGGTTGCGTGGCACGCCGGCCAGATAGAGGCGGCGCGCGAAGTCTTCGACGCTGGCGGGGCTGCCGCAGAGTAAGGCGACGGTCTGGCGCGAAACAAGCCGGAGATCGGCCAAAACACCTTGCAGCTGCGCCGGGGTCGTCAGTTCGACGCGCAGGCTGTCGTGGCGCGCGGCCAGGGCCTGCAGGGGCTCGGCGAGGTAATGCGCGGCCGGGTCATGGGCCAGGTGAATGAGGCGTATCGCGCCCTGGTGATGCTGGCGCAAGGCCTCGCGGAGAATGCCCCAGAGCGGCGCCAGACCGGTGCCCGAGGCGAGGATCAGCAGCGGGCGGCCGGCCCAGTCGGGGTCGTAGTGCAGCGCGCCGCCACGCAGTTCACCCAGGCGCAGCGTATCGCCGACCTGTAGCAGGCGCAGCGCATCGGCGAAGGCGCCGGGCTGGCGGCAGTCGATATGGAATTCCAGCCAGGGTTCCTCCCCTGGCACGCTGGCCAGGGAATAGGGCCGGGCGATGCCCTCGGCGCTCCACAGCAGCAGGTGCTGGCCGGCGCTGTAGCGCAACGGCCGCTGGGGACGCAGGCGCAGCCGCGCGACATCGCCCAGCCAGTCCAGCGCCACCACTTCGGCGGGGATGCCATCGCGTTGCGGGTCGAAGGCGTCCACCACCAGGTCGCCCACCACCTGGCACTGGCAGGCCAGGCGCCAGCCTTCGGCGCGGCGCTCGGGGTCCAGCGCTTCGGGGCGGGCATCGAGCGGCTCGCCGGCCAGGCAGCGCACCAGGCAGGCATGGCAACTGCCGGCCCGGCAACTGAAGGGCACCTTGCATCCGGCGGCGTTGAGCTGGTCCAGCAGGTTGCTGGACGGTGGTACGGTCCAGCGTCTACCCGCGACCTCTATTTCAGGCACCCTGCTCCTCCCACGCAGCAGCGCAGCGGTTACGTCCGCCACGTTTGGCCCGATAGAGTGCCTGATCGGCCCGCTGCAGCGCATCATCCAGATCATCCTGGATGCCCAGCAGCGTCATGCCGGCGGACAGGCTCAGCCCGTCCACCTCGACGCCCACCGGCTCGGCACTGGCGAAGGCTTCGCGCAGGCGCTCGCAGCAGGCGGTGAGGCGGTCGGCATCGCAGTTGGGCAGCAGCAGGACGAACTCCTCGCCACCGTAGCGCGCCAGGGTGTCGCCATCGCGCAGGCAGGCCCGCGCCACGGCGGCGAAGGTCTGCAGCACACGGTCGCCGGCGGCGTGGCCATGAACGTCGTTGATGCGCTTGAAGTGGTCGAGATCGATCAGCGCCAGACCGTGCTGGCGACCGGGGGCCAGGCCGTCCAGCTCGCGGGTGGCCAGGCGCAGGAAATGCCGGCGGTTGAACAGCCCGGTCAGCTCGTCGGTGGCCACCAGGTCTTCCAGCTGGCGCATCATGCCGCGCAGGGTGTCCTGGTGCGCCTGCAGGGCGAAGCGGCGTTGGCGCATGCGCTGGCGCAGGGCCTGCACATAACTGGCGAACAGGGTCAGCCAGGACAGCACCACGAACAACGCGCACACCTGCAGCACCGCCAGGGCCGGATCGGCGAGGCGCATCTGGTACGCCTCCCACAGGTTGAGCCCGGTGAAGGCGAAGAAGCCGATGGCCGCACAGCGTACGAAAACCCTGGGCTGCAGCTGGAACACGCCGAACAGCATGATCAGTACATAGACCACCAGCAGTGCGCCCCGGGCGCCCTCCAGGTCGGACAGCAGCAGGGTGTGCCAGGCGAGGGCCACCAGCACCTGCGCTTCGGTCAGGCTGGGATCACGGAATTCCAGGTTGCGGCCGCTAAGGAAGATGAACAGGAAGCACGCCTGCGACAGCACGATCAGCCCGCAGGCGGCCAGGGCACTGGTCATCGATGCCTGGTACAGGTCACCCAGCACGGCGATCCAGAACAGCGCCAGGGCAAGCGCATAGGTAGCCGCCGCCATGCCGAAGCGTTTCAGCAGCAGGCTTTGCAGCGCTCTATGGGTGACCCGTTGACTCGCTGTGCTCATGGGCTCCGTCCCGTGCTGGCACGATGCCGCCACTGTACGCGCGTGATCACAAAAAACCTAGGGGACGCGCACGGGCGATCAGCGACCAAGGTCGACTGTCGGCGGGTGTGCCCGCGCTTGAGCACGCGGTATACTTCCGCGCCATTTTCACCCCCAATCAGAATGCGCGCCGGGTCGTGGTCCGGCGCTTCCCGATGTTCCCGAATTCAAGAGGAGCGCGCCCCATGACCGTGATCAAACAGGACGACCTGATACAGAGCGTCGCCGACGCCCTGCAGTTCATCTCCTATTACCACCCCGTCGACTTCATCCAGGCCATGCATGAGGCCTACCTGCGCGAGGAGTCGCCCGCCGCGCGCGACTCCATGGCGCAGATCCTGATCAACTCGCGCATGTGCGCCACCGGCCACCGCCCGATCTGCCAGGACACCGGCATCGTCACCGTGTTCGTGCGCGTGGGCATGGACGTGCGCTGGGATGGCGCCACCCTGAGCGTCGACGACATGATCAACGAAGGCGTGCGCCGCGCCTACAACCTGCCGGAGAACGTCCTGCGCGCCTCCATCCTGGCCGACCCGGCCGGTGCGCGTAAGAACACCAAGGACAACACCCCGGCGGTCATCCACTACTCCATCGTTCCCGGCAACACCGTGGAAGTGGACGTGGCGGCCAAGGGCGGCGGCTCCGAGAACAAGTCGAAGATGGCCATGCTCAACCCCTCCGACTCCATCGTCGACTGGGTGCTGAAGACCGTCCCCACCATGGGCGCCGGCTGGTGCCCGCCGGGCATGCTCGGCATCGGCATCGGCGGTACCGCCGAGAAGGCTGCGGTAATGGCCAAGGAAGTGCTGATGGAGTCCATCGACATCCATGAGCTGAAAGCCCGCGGCCCGCAGAACAAGCTCGAAGAAATGCGCCTGGAGCTGTTCGAGAAGGTCAACCAGCTGGGCATCGGCGCCCAGGGCCTGGGCGGCCTGACCACCGTGCTCGACGTGAAGATCATGGACTACCCGACCCATGCCGCCTCCCTGCCGGTGTGCATGATCCCCAACTGCGCCGCCACCCGTCACGCCCACTTCGTGCTCGACGGCTCCGGCCCGGCCGAACTGCAAGCGCCGCCGCTGGACGCCTACCCGGAGATCGTCTGGGAAGCCGGCCCGTCCGCGCGCCGTGTCGACCTCGACACCCTGACCCCGGAAGACGTGCAGAGCTGGAAGCCGGGCGAAACCGTCCTGCTCAACGGCAAGATGCTCACCGGCCGCGACGCCGCCCACAAGCGCATGGTCGACATGCTCAACAAGGGTGAACAGCTGCCGGTGGACCTCAAGGGCCGCTTCATCTATTACGTCGGTCCGGTCGACCCGGTGGGTGACGAAGTGGTCGGCCCCGCCGGCCCCACCACTGCCACGCGCATGGACAAGTTCACCCGCCAGATCCTCGAACAGACCGGCCTGCTGGGCATGATCGGCAAATCCGAGCGCGGCCCCATCGCCATCGAGGCGATCAAGGACAACAAGGCCGTGTACCTGATGGCCGTCGGCGGCGCCGCCTACCTGGTAGCCCAGGCGATCCGCAAGTCCAAGGTCCTGGCCTTCGCCGAACTGGGCATGGAAGCGATCTACGAGTTCGAAGTGAAGGACATGCCGGTCACCGTCGCCGTCGACACCAACGGCGAGTCGGTGCACATCACCGGCCCGGCGATCTGGAACAAGAAGATCGTCGAAAGCCTGGCGGTGGAGGTGAAGTAAGCCTCCCCCGCTATACAAGAAGCCCGGCCCCGTGCCGGGCTTTTTCATGGGTGCAGGAAATCTACCGGCGCTCGGTGGGCAGCACAGCGACCGAAGGGAAAAGCCGCCAACGACGGGAAAGATGCAGGGATTTTCTGAAATATGCGGACCAGTCGCACATGCCCGACTGGTCAGGATTAATACTGTGAAACTGTACACAGTTGCTCACTGATTTTTAGTACAGGCGTGCAACTTTACATATCCTCGCCAGTCGCTCGGCCCAGGGCAGGGCCCTCCATAGAAAAACCAGCAAGGCGCACGGATGCGCGGATGTCTGTCGAGCTCTCCACATGCTTCGGATCACCCCCGTATCCCTGCCCCGGCGCCTGGCGGCCTGCGGCCCGCTGCTGGCGCTATGCGCCTGCCTCACCCTCCCATCGCTGCACTGCGAGGCGGCACCGACGGCCGCTGCAGCGCCATCGGCCGAGAGCGCCAGCGAAGCGCGCTGGACCATCAACCTGCGCGACGCCGACATCGCCGACTTCACCGAGCAGGTCGCCAGCATCAGCGGCCAGACGCTGGTGCTCGACCCGCGCGTCAAGGGCCGGGTCACCGTCCTCTCCGAATCGCCGCTGACCCTCAGCGAGGTCTACCAGTTGTTCCTGTCGGTGATGAGCACCCACGGCTACACGGTGGTGGCCCAGGGTAACCAGGCCCGCGTCGTGCCCGACATCGAAGGCCGCAGCGTTGCCAACAGCCCCACCGGCAGCGGGCCGGAAACCTTCGAGACACGCCTGATCCAGGTGCAGCAGACCCCGGTCAACGAGCTGCTGCCGATGATCCGCCCGCTGGTGCCGCAGAACGGCCACCTGGCGGCCATCCCCTCCAGCAACGCGCTGATCGTCAGCGACAAGCATGCCAACATCGAACGGCTGATGGCCCTGATCGGCCAGCTCGACCGTGCCGGCGCCGAAGACAGCGCGTTCTACGACCTCCAGCACGCCTGGGCCAAGGACGTGGCCGCGATGCTCCAGGAAAGCCTGCGCCGGGGCCAGACCGCCGGCAACGGCAACGCCCAGGTCATCGCCGACCCACGCACCAACCGCCTGTTGCTGCTCGGCCCGCCCGAAGCCCGCGAACGCCTGCTGCGCATGGCCAAGCAACTGGACACCGCGCCCATCCGCGCGGCTAATACCCGGGTGGTGCGCCTGCGCCACGGCGACGCCAAGGACCTGGCCAAGACCCTCGGCGAACTCTCCGAGCAACTGCGCGGCGCCACCTCGCCCACCACCACCCAGGCGCCGGTGCTGATCCGCGCCGACGAGGGGCTCAACGCCCTCATCCTGATGGCCGAGCCGGACATGGTCGGCCAGTTGGAAGAGCTCGTGCAGCAACTCGATGTGCCCCGGGCCCAGGTGCTGGTGGAAGCGGCCATCGTCGAGATGTCCGGCGATGTCAGCGAGGCCCTCGGCGTGCAATGGGCCATCGATGGCCGCTCCGACGGCAGCCCCATCGGCGGCACCAACTTCAGCAACACCGGGTTGTCGGTGGGCACCCTGCTCGGCGCCATCGAAGCCAAGACGCCGATCAGCCTGCCCGACGGCGCCATCGTCGGCATCGGCAACGACAACTTCGGCGCCCTGATCACCGCCCTCTCGGCCAGCGGCCACAGCAACCTGCTGTCCACGCCGAGCCTGCTCACCCTCGACAACCAGCAGGCGGAAATCCTCGTCGGCCAGAACGTGCCCTTCCAGACCGGCTCCTACACCACCGACGCCGCCGGCTCCAACAACCCCTTCACCACCATCGAGCGCAAGGATGTCGGCGTCACCCTCAAGGTCACCCCGCACATCAACGAAGGCGGCACCCTGCGCCTGGTGATCGAGCAGGAAATCTCCTCCATCGCCCCCAGTACCGGCGCCGCCTCCCGGGCGGTGGACCTGGTCACCAACAAACGCATGATCAAGAGCACGGTGCTGGCCGACAACGGCCAGGTGATCGTGCTCGGCGGGCTGATCCAGGACGACGTCACCCGCAGCGAAAGCAAGGTGCCGCTGCTGGGCGACATACCGCTGCTCGGCGGGCTGTTCCGCTCCAGCAAGGACGTCAACGTCAAGCGCAACCTCATGGTCTTCCTGCGCCCCCGGGTGGTGCGCGATGGCCCGCGCCTGGCCGACCTGAGCCAGGAGAAGTACCAGGACCTGCGGCAACTGGCGGGCCAGGACAGCCAGCGCGCCCTGCCCCAACAGCCGCTGCAACTGTTCCAGCCGGCTGGGCAGCAAGGCCCGGCAGCCACTCCGCCGCCCCGCCCGGCGCCCGCTCCAGCGCCCACGCCAGCAGCCGCCCCCGAGGCCGCGGCCGTGCGCGCCTATGCCGCGCCCACCGAGCGCCCCATCCAACCCGTCGCAGCGAGCGTCGCGCCACCGGCCAAGGCGCCGGAACCAGCGGCGACACCCGCCCCCAAACCCGCACCCGCACCGGCGGTGGCGCAGCGTTTCAGCATCAACCTCATCGAGGGCAGCAGCGAGCAATACATGCGCGCGCTGATGGCCCGTCACCCCGGGGAGCCCCTGCGCATCCAGCGCACGCAGCGCGATGGCCGGGACTGGTACCGCATGTTCTATGGCGACTACCCCCAGGCGGAGGCGGCCGAACGCGCCCTGCACAACCTGCCGGCCAGCCTGCCCAGCCACCGTGGCCAGGTGACCGCCCTGTAGTCCGACGACCGAATAACCACAACAACGCCGAACCGGAACTAGCGAGGGAACATGTTGCGCAAGATCGTTCTTATTTACGGATTGCTGAGCCTGGCCGGCTGCCTGGACCTGGGCGGCGGCGGAGGTGGCGGGGGCAGCAGCGCCGGCTCGGGCGGCTCCAACACCGTCACCACCCCGCCCACCCAGCCGGGCACCCCGCCCGATACCGGCAGCCCCGAAGAACCGGTCACGCCGCCCGTCACCCCGCCTGTGACCCCACCGGTGACGCCGCCGGTGACGCCACCGGGCGACCGCTTCCCCGAGCCGAGCGCAGCCGTGGTCGACGAGGTGAACGCCCTGGGCTTCTACGACCAGACCGCCGATGGCCAGACCCGCCCCGTGCGCAACGACCTGAGCGGCACCCTCGCCGCCATGCTGCAGTTCGTGCAGAGCCACTCGGTGGACCCGCAGGACAACGAAGCGAAGAACATGCCGCGCCTGACCAGCGAGCGCGAAGCCCTGCTGCTGGTCACCCCGGCCCCGGAGCAACCGCTGCCCAGGTCCATGCGCGTGCAGGTGCTGGTGGACGGCGCCCTCAAGGGTGAGCTCGCCCTGCGCCACCCCGACGAGCTCTACCGTGCCGACCGCACCGGCAGCGACGCCCGCCCCGACGTGGTCTATTCGCGCCGCGCCTGGTCGGCCGTGCTGCCCTGGAGCTGGGTGGTGCCAGGCATGAGCCTGCAGGTCAGCGACGACCAGGGCCGCACCGGCCAGCGCAGCGCCGAAGCCTTCGACTTCGCCCCGCCCGCCGAGCTGCTGGTACAGGCCATCCGCATCGGCATGCTGAGCAACGAGGTTCCGGGCGGCCAGCACTGGTTCAACAGCCAGCCGGCACAAGCCGCCACCGACTACTTCCAGACCGTGCCCATCGCCCGCCTGGTGGCCAGCCAGTACGAGGACGTGCTGCTGCGCAAGGTGATGGTGGCCAACGGCACGATCTACGACGCCGACCTCGGCCAGGTCAGCGCCACCACCGGCGACGTCTACAGCGGCGACATGCGCGAGAACACCGCCAAGTCCACCTTCAGCACCGGCATCAACCTGGCCAACTGGGGCATCACCAGCGCCGGCATGGCCAGCCAGGAGCAGCCGCAGCTGACCAACTCGGCGGTCATCCACCACGCCCGCGGCCAGTACGCCAACGGCCCCGTCAACCACGGCCTCAGCGGCGGCAACGGCATCCTCACGCTGATCGACTCGGTGGGTAACGAATTCAGCCACGAGATCGGCCACCACTACGGCCTGGGCCACTACCCGGGGCAGAGCGGCGACAACTACTTCTGGTCCGGCCATCACCACGACAGCGGCTGGGGCTACATCGCCTACCGCAAGCGCATGCGCGCCAACCTGCACTGGACCCGCGCCAAGACCGGCGGCCTCAACGGCATGCCGATCTACGCCGATGCCTACAGCTTCGCCACCGACGCCATGGCCGGCGGCAACTACGCCAGCGGCCTGTCGCACTACACCCACTACACCGGCTACAGCACCCGGCAGAAGATCCAGCCGGCGCTGAACCGCGCGGTCTGGGCGGCGGATTCCACCACCGGCTACCGCAAGTGGGACGCCAGCACCCGCAGGATGGAGGTGTTCCAGCCGAAGACGCCGACCTCCAGCACCGTCTGGTACAACAGCGCCGACGGCAACTACCGCAAGCCGCGCCTGTTCGGCGTCCCGGTCATCACCCTGCTCGGCGGCTACGACCCGGTCACCCACGACGCCGTGCTCTACCCGGCGCTGCGCGGCAACTGGGGCCAGGTCTACGACCTGCCGGCGCCGAACGCCGCCGCCACCAGCCAGCAATGCTGGCTGGAGGTCAGCTTCGCCAGCGGCGCGACCCAGCGCATCGCCGTCGCCCCGACCCGCCTGGGCAGCAACGCCAACAAGCTGCACGTCAACCTGGCGCAGGCCGAGCAGCCTACTGCGGCGGCCCTGCAGTGCCGCGACACGGCCGGAGCCGCCACCACCGAGCTGGCCAGCCTGATCATTCCCCAGGGGCTGCCGGCCATGGCGCCGGCCGTCATCGTCGGCCGTGACGCGCGCTTCGACGCCCTGCGCAACGAAGAGCTGCCCAAGCTCGACAACGCCCTGGCCGCCCTCGCCGGGCAAGCGGTGCCGGCCCTCAAGGGCGAGGCCCGGGTGCTCTACGACAGCTACAGCGACAGCCCCGACGGCCTCTCCGGCGCAGCCCAGCAGGTGCTGCAGCGCCTCAACGAACAGCAGGCCAAGGCCCTGCGCCTGAACCGCTGGCTGGACGCCTACGGCAGCCGCCTGGCCAGTGACGCCGAGGCCGCCAAGGCCCTCGACACCCTGCTGGCCACCCTGCAGCTCGACCCCACCCCGCTGCTGCCAGCGGCCCAACTGATGACGATGAACAACGGCAACTGCGTGCGCATCGAGCAGGCCGACGGCGCCTGGAAACCCTACGTCGCCGCCAAGGCCCAGTGCACCGGGGGGATCGAGGAGAAATGGCGGGTCGACGCCAGCGGCCGCATCCACAGCGCCGCCCAGCCGGCGCAGTGCCTGACCGCCAGCGGCGACATCGGCCTCAGCCCCTGCGACAGCCAGGTGGACGCCCAGGCCTGGGACCTCTCCGCCCTGCCGCAACTCAAGTACGGCAGCCGCTGCATGGACCTCTCCGGGGGCTACCTCACCGACGGCCGCGGCAAGCTGATCACCTACGGCTGCACCGGCGGCGCCAACCAGAAGTGGTACGGGCTGACGCTCAACGACAACGGGCTGTTCCCGCTGCTGCAGAGCCGCAACCTCAACCTGTTCAGCGCCTATGCCGAGCAACGTGCCAGCACCGCGCCCTAGCCCGCACCCGGGTCGCCGCAGCCTGGCGCTGCTGGCGGCCCTGTTGGCGAGCGCCCCCGCCCTGGCGGTACAACTGCCAGGAGCATTGCTCGCCGAGCCCGCCCCGCTGTCGCTGCAACCCCCTTCCCCGCTGCGCCCCTTGGTCGGCCTCGACGGCTGGCGCCTGTACAGCGTCTTCAGCCGGGGCGACGGCCAGGGCACGGCCTCCCTCAGCCTCGACGACGCCACCCTGCTGACCGTGCAGGCCGGCGTCCGGCTGCCCGGTGGCATCGAAGTGCTTGAAGTGCAGCGGGATCGCTTGCTGCTGCGACGAGGCACCGAGGTGGGCGAGCTGGTGATCCAGGGGCGCGCGTCCCGGGGTGCGGAGCTGTCCCCAGGCCCCGTCGTCGCCGAACGGGCGCCGGTCCTGCCCACGCTGCCGGCCGGCTGCGAATCCTTCGCCCAGGCGGGTGTACCCCTGGATGAGCTGCAGGCCCTGGGTGGCTGCCCTGAGGTGAACGCCCCCTAGCTGCTGGCGCTTTTCAGGCCATCCAGAAATACAGCAACGTCAGGTTGGCCAGGGAAATCAGCCCGAACAGGCTCCAGGCGACGGTGGCCACCAGGCGGCTGTTGGCGAAGGGGCCCATCAGCGCCGGGTCGCTGGTGAAGCGGATCAGCGGCCACAGGGCGAACGGCAGCTGCAGGCTCAACACCACCTGGCTCAGCACCAGCAGCTTGCCCACTGCGCTGTCCCCCAGCCAGACCACGCCGATCAGCGCCGGCACCAGCGCCAGGGCGCGGGTGATCAGGCGGCGCTGCCAGCAGGGGATCTTCGCCCGCAGGAAGCCCTCCATCACCACCTGGCCGGCGATGGTGCCGGTGAAGGTGGAGCTCTGCCCCGCCGCCAGCAGGGCGAAGCCGAACAGGAAGCTGGCCAGTGCGCCGCCCACCAGCGGGTCGAGCAGGTGGTAGGCGTCCTGGATTTCCACCACCTCGGTGTGGCCGCTGCCGTGGAAGGCCGCCGCCGCGAGGATCATGATCGCTGCGTTCACCAGCAGCGCCAGGGACAGCGAGCCGATGGTGTCGAAACGGGCGAAACGGATGGCGCTGCGCTTGCTCGCCTCGTCGTCGCCGTTGACCCGGGTCTGCACCACCGATGAGTGCAGGTAGAGGTTATGCGGCATCACCGTGGCACCGAGGATGCCGATCGCCAGGTACAGCGGCTCCTGGCTGGAGAGCACGTCCCAGGACGGCCGCAGCCCGGCGGCGACGTCCGGCCAGTAGGGTTTGATTAGCATCAGCTCGACGAAGAAGCAGGCGCCGATGGTGGTGATCAACCCCAGCACGATGGCTTCCAGGCGACGGAAGTTGGCGCCTTGCAGGGCCAGCACGATCAGCGTGTCGAAGGCGGTCAGCACCACGCCGGTGGTGATGGAGACGCCCAGCAGCAGGTGGAAGGCCAGGGCCGCGCCCAGCACCTCGGCCAGGTCGGTGGCGATGATCGACAGCTCGGCGAGCAGCCACTGCCCACGCGCCACGCCGGGGCGGTAGCGCTCCCGCGAGAGCTGCGCCAGATCACGCCCGGTGGCGATGCCCAGGCGCGAGCAGAGGCTTTGCAGCAGCATGCCCGAGAGGCTCGCCAGCACCACCACGAACAGCAGCGCATAGCCGAAGCGCGAACCCGCCTCGATGGCCGTCGCCCAGTTGCCCGGGTCCATGTAGCCCACCGACACCAGCAGGCCGGGGCCGACGAAGAGCATGAGCTTGCGCCCCAGGGACGCGTTGGCCGGCACCGCCACGCTGTGGCTGACGGCGGAGGGGCAGAACGGCGCGGTGGCCGTGGTGGGCAGCTTGTACATCGGGGGCGCGCCGAGCGGAGGGGATGACGCAGCTTAAACGCCGCGACGCTCTGCGCAAAAGCCCACTCGCGTGGGAGTGGGTCGGCCCTGGCAGGGGCCGACCCGGCGGGATCAGAGCTTGGCTTCCAGCGCCTTCTGGATGGCTTCGGCGCGGGCATCGACGTCGTCGACGTTGGTGTAGGGCTTGAAGTTCAGGCTCAGCACGCCGCCGTCGAAGGCCACGCCTTCGGGGTAGTTGCTGGAGGGCGCGGTGGCTTCGTCATAACGCACCACCACCTTGCTCAGCTTGGCCTTGAGTGCCTGCTTGCCCATGTCGTCCACGGCCACGGAGGCGAAGGCCTTCTCCAGCGGGGTGAAGTAGACCTGCTTCCAGAAACCGTCCTGGGTGTAGTTCTGCGACTGGTCGGGCAGCGCGATGCTGTTCCACTGCACGTCCACCGGCACCTCGAAACCGGCGGCGGTCTGGATGGCCTTCAGTTGCTCGACGTAGGGGCCTTCCTGGTAGGCGGTGATGGCGCGGCGCTCGGCCAGGGACGGGTCAGCGAAAGCGCTGGTGCCGGCAAGCAGGCTGGCGGCGAGAAGGGAAGCGGAGATGAGGCGTTTGGCAGCCATGAAGAAAACTCCTGGGATCTGGGCTCCAGCCACGACGGCGACTGGTAGACGCGCGGCCAAGGCATCCCTGCCACGCGCGCGAACAGCCTAGACCGCCCAGTCAGGGAATTCCGCCGACCGCCGCAAGTTTCAGCCAGCCCGTCGCGGCAAGACCGCCAGGTTGACCGGCGCGCTGCGCTGGGCCAGGTAACGGGTGCAGCTCACCCGCAGGAAGGAGGCGAAGTTCACCACCTCGCCGCGGTAGTCCATGACTTCTTCGTAGAGCTTGGCGATCAGCTGGTTGGTGGTCATGCCGTCCACCTCGGCGATCTCCCGCAGGATGTCCCAGAACTGGTTCTCCAGACGCAGCGTGGTCACCACGCCACGGATGCGCAGCGAGCGCGAGCGGGACTCGTAGAGGATCGGGTCGGCCTTTACATAGAGTTCGCACATGGAGCGGGTTCCTTTCTCGGGTGTGCCCTGAAAACCTGCAGGGGTGGATTCATTTGAACCTGGTAAACCACATCCTTGGGACGTCGTCATGAGCCATCGGCTCTGCCTATAACGATTCGACAGGATGAACCCGTGCCGTAGGGTGTGCCGTGCGCACCTCCGCTCGGTGCTTCCGGCGAGCTCCAGGTGCGCGCAGCACACCCTACGTCCGGAGTGAGCGACCGCTGCATGCTCCGCAGTCTTATGGTTCCCACGCTCAAAGAGCCAAAAGCAAAGCCAGGTTCCAAGAGCGTGGATGTTCACTCACCAAGCGGTGCTCAGCGGCGCCATTGTGCATCGAACGCCCACATGGCGCCGCACTTACGGGGTGGCACTTCGTAGGATGGCGTAGAGCGAAGCGAAACCCATCACGCGGTGCCACAGGCGGAACCGGGAATCCACTGATCCCCGGAACCACGGGCAACGCAGACTCGCCCCTTACAGGGTGATACGCGTGCCCAGCACCTCGAGGAACTTCGCCAGCCAGGCCGGGTGGGCGGGCCAGGCGGGGGCGGTGACCAGGTGGCCGTCGACGTGGGCCTGGTCCACGGGGATGTCCACGTATTCGCCACCGGCCAGGGTCACTTCCGGGCCGCAGGCCGGGTAGGCGCTGCAGGCGCGGCCCTTGAGCACGCCGGCGGCGGCCAGCAGCTGGGCGCCGTGGCAGACGGCGGCGATGGGTTTCTTGGCGGCGTCGAAGGCTTTCACCAGCTCGATCACCCGGGCGTTCAGGCGCAGGTATTCGGGGGAGCGGCCGCCGGGCACCACCAGGGCGTCGTAGTCCTCGGCGCGGACCTTGTCGAAATCGAAGTTGAGGGCGAAGTTGTGCCCCGGCTTCTCGCTGTAGGTCTGGTCGCCCTCGAAATCGTGGATGGCGGTGCGCACGCTCTGGCCGGCGCGCTTGTCCGGGCATACCGCGTGCACGGTGTGGCCGACCATCGACAGGGCCTGGAAGGGCACCATGGTTTCGTAGTCTTCGACGTAGTCGCCAACCAGCATCAGGATCTTCTTCGCCGCCATGGCGGGTTCCTCCGTGTAGGGCCTTCGAGGATTCAAAGGGTAGACGAAGTATCCGCCCGCCCTCCCCGCACCGGGTAACAGGCGGCTACTACAGATCGTCCAGCGGCTCGCCGGCGGAACCGAAGCGCTGCAACGGCTGCACCTCGTGGGTGGCGGCGATCTCGCTGGCACCCAGCTCCGTGCCCACCAGCTGCAGCGGGCCGTCGCCTTGGGGCGGCAGTTCGGCGTTGCGCGGCGGCGGGTTGAGTTCGTCGTAGCGCAGGTAGTAGGTGGCGCCGGCCTCGGCGTCGAGGGCGAAGCTGGTGATTTCGGTGAAGTCCAGCGGGCCGCCGGCGAAGAAGGTCCAGTAGCTGCCCAGCAGCGGCCGGCGCATCTCCAGGCGGTAGCTGGCGGTCTCGAACTCCAGGGGCAGGTAGGCGTTGCTGGGCAGCGCACCGATCAGCTCGCCGTTGAGGAACAGGCCCGGCGCTTCCAGTTCCTGGTCGGCCCAATCGCTTTGCGGCCGGTAGAGGTAGACCAGCGCATGGTCGGCGTCGCTGGGCGTGCGCGCGGCGAAGGCCGGTCCATCGCTGGCACCGAAGAAGGCCCCGGGGGTGGAGCAGCCGGACAGCAGCAAGGCGAGGAGTGACAGGGCGGGCAGCGGACGGCGCATGGGCGCATCTCTTGTTGTGGTTATGCACAGCAGAGTAGCCGGCACACGGGGCTCGCCGACACCCGACAAAGGTTCGGCTAGCGGCGACGGTCCAGCAGGTTGACGGCGAGGCGGTCGAGCCAACCCCAGAGCCGCTGGTAGAAGCGCTTGATCAAGGGCCGCGCGTGCCAGGCGTCGAGGGTGATCTCGCGGCTGTCGTCGAAGTCGCGGCTCAGGCTGGCGACCACCTGGGCGGTGAAGTGGCGGTCCAGCGCTTCCAGGTTGGCTTCCAGGTTGAAGCGCAGGTTCCAGTGGTCGAAGTTGCAGGAACCGACGCTGACCCAATCGTCCACCAGCACCATCTTCAGGTGCAGGAAGCGCGGCTGGTATTCGAAGATGCGCAGCCCGGCGCGCAGCAGGCGCGGGTAGTAGCGCTGGCCGGCGAAGCGCACCGGCGGGTGGTCGGTGTTGCGGCTGGTGAGCAGCAGGCGCACGTCGACGCCCCGCCGCGCGGCCTTGAGCAGCGCCCGGCGGACCTTCCAGCTGGGCAGGAAATAGGGTGTGGCCAGCCAGATGCGCGTCTTGGCGTTGCGGATGCTGCGCACCAGGGATTGCACGATATCCAAGTGCTGGCGGGCGTCGGCGTAGGCCACCCGGCCCATGCCGATACCGGCCGAGGGTTGCGGTGGCAGGCGCGCCAGGCCGGGCGCCTCGTCGGGGCGCCAGGGGCGCCGGTGCAGGTTGGCCAGCCATTGGTAGTCGAAGATCAGCTTCCAGTGCACCACCAGCGGCCCCTCGATGGCGACCATCGCCTCGTGCCAGCGGCTTTCGGGCTCCTGGGGCTGCCAGAACTCGTCGGTGGAACCGGTGCCGCCCACATAGGCGACACGGTCGTCCACCACCAGGATCTTGCGGTGGTCGCGGTAGAAGTTGCGCACCCCGCGCCGCCAGCGCACCGGGTTGTAGAACTGCAGCTGCACGCCGGCCAGCACCATGCGCTCGCGCAAGGCCGAACCGAGCTTCTTGCTGCCGAAACCGTCGAACAGGCAACGCACCTTCACCCCGCGCTGCGCCGCCAGGCACAGCGCCTCGGCCAGCGCCTCGCTGCAGCCCCCGTCTTCCACCAGGTAGAGCTCCAGGGACACATGGTGCTCGGCCCGGGCGATGTCGGTGAGCATCGCCGGGAAGAACTGCGGCCCGTCGATCAGCAACTCGAAGCGGTTGCCGGCCTTCCAGGGGAAGATGTGGCCCATCAGCGCGCGGTGAAGATCAGCACGGCCCCTACCGGCACCGAGAGGCTGATGGAGGGCAGGCCGGCCATTTCGCGCAGCATGCCGAGGGAGTCGGTGAGGCCGAAGTCCTCCACCTGCAGCACCAGCGGCGCCAGGGTCACCACCTGGAAGCGGCGGTCATCCAGGCGCGTGGCCAGCAGCTCGGTGCTGTAGTCGTGCTCGCGGCCGTGCAGCTTCACCTTCAGCGGCAGGCGCAATTCCAGTTGGGCGCCGGGGGCCAGGTCGGTGATGGGACGCAGGTCGAGCTGGGCGAAGACTTCCGCCTCGGGGTTGCGCTCGATCTCGAAGAACAGGTCGCGCAGGCGCTGGTCCCGCAGCGGGATGCCGGTGCTCACCGACTCCAGCTCGACACGCAGGTGCGCCTTGCCGCTGTCGGCGATGGTGCCGTGCAGGGTGAGGAAGCGATGCACCTCGGAAAGGTTGCCGCCCTTGGTGGAGATGAAGGACAGGCGCGAGGACTCGTTGTCCAGGTACCAGTCGGCCTGCACCGGCAGCGCAAGGGCGCCGAGCAGGGCGGGAATCAGGGGAATTAACTTGGACATGCAGGCTCCTGTCGCACAATCGCGCCACCTTAACCGGCAGCCGTTGCGCCTGCAAACCGCGAGCGCCGGGGCGGCTGGCGCTCAGGGTGGGAGGCGGCCGGGAACACCCCGGCCAACCGATCAGAAGCTATAGACGTAGTTCAGATACAGGCGTTCCGCATTGTGGGTGATGATCCCGGCGGGCCCCCGCGAGGGGGTGAAGCGGGTCACCCCGTCGGCACGCCCCTTGGTGTGGAACTCGTTGTGCAGCCAGATCAGACTCAGGCCATCCAGCAACCCGGCGAAGCGGTATTGCAGCACGCTCTGGAATTCCCGCCGGGAGAAGCCGTCGTAGCCGGCGGCGTGGTCGGAGAAGGCGTAGTGGCTGTCCAGGCGCAGGCGTGGCAGGCCAAGGGCCGAGAAGTCGGTGCCGGCCACCAGCTTGAACATCTCCTCGTCTTCGACACCGAACAGGTAGAACAGCTTGGCGCTGCTGTTCCAGGTGCCGTGGTCCTGGCTGAAGAAGAAGCGGTCGAAGTCATCGCCACGCACCTTGTTCCAGGTCATGCCCAGGTAGTGGTGCGGCCAGCGCATGCGCGCGGAGAGATCCAGGTAGCGCGCCCGGTGCGAGGCGTCCGCGTCGTACAGCCCACGCACGCCCTCGCGCTCGAACAGGCGCCCGGCGTCCTGCTGGGCACCGAGGGTGGCGTAGAGATCGAGAAAGCGCTCGCCGCCCAGGCCGAAGCTGCGCTCGACCTTCGCCGAGCCCACCCGCAGGTAGTCCTCCGACTCGCTGTACTCCAGCTTCAACGCGCCGAGCCCGGGCAGCTCCATACCCAGGGCGAACAGGTGCAGGGCATCGATCTTCTGCCCGCGGAAGTTGCTCAGGTCATCCGCCCAGCCCGACTCGTTGCGCGCGCTGAAGCCGTTGATACGGCTGTAGCGCAGCTCCAGGCCGGGGCGGCGGAACTCCACATCCGCGCCCAGGGTGGAGGGCGGCAGGATGCGGCTGAAGAGTTCGTCCTGGTACTGGCCGTAGCGCCGGCTCTTCTTGCCGACGCCCAGTTGCAGCTCGCCCGGCTCGCCTTCCAGGCGGGCGCGCAGGTAGGCCTCGATCGGCTTGGCGATGCCGTGGGGCGACTGCACCGAATGGCCCGCCTCCAGGTTGCTGATGCTGGTGGCATCGCTGCCCACGTGCAGGTCGTTGGCCAGGCCGTAGGCGTAGTCGAAGCCGAGCACCTCGCGGTACCAGCCGGAGTTGAAGCTGAGCAGCGTGGCCTGCACCCATTCGTCGCGCACGGGGCCGACTTCGCCGCCGTTGCTTTCCTTCCAGTAGTACTGGCTGTAGCGCACGGCGAGCTTGCTGTCTTCGAGGAAGGTGCCGCCCTGGCACAGGCCGGCGAGCGTGAGGCAGGCGAGACCCGCCAGGCCCTTTTCGAGCATGTTCATCTCATGTCCTTCTTGTTGTTCTGGATGAGGTGGATGCCGTCCGGACGGGCAGGCTCCATTGTCGATCCGGGACCGGGAAGGGCAATCGAATTGGGTTCCGCCCCACGGAACGGGGCGGCGGAGGGAAGCCCGTGGCTTCAGCCGAGGCTGCGTTGCAGGTCGTCGACGGCGTCGGCGAGGTCGTCCAGGTGGCGCCGGCTGACACACTCGACGCTGTCCTGGTCCCGTGGCCAATGCAGGGCCACGCTGCCCACCAGGCGCCCCTGGCGGTGCACCGGCAAGGCCATGGCGCGGATCAGGAAGGGCAGGCGCACCGAGTACTCCCAGGAGCCTTCGATGCGCTCGCCGAAGCCCTGGTCGTGGGTCTGCCGGTGGGCGAGCAGCAGCGCCTCGCCCGGCAGCGCATGGCGTTCGGCGAGGCGTTGCAGCTGCTCATCGTCCAGGGCGGCCAGGCAGGCGCGGCCCATGGCCGAATCGGCCAGGCTGGCCTTCAGCCCCACCACCAGGCGGTTGGCCGGGTAGCGGCGGCGCAGCACCTCGGGCACCGCGCTTTCCACCACGTGCAGGTCGTCGCCATCGAAGAACGACAGGTCGGCCACCAGCCCGGTGCGCTCGGCCAGCTCGCTGAGCAGAGGCGATGCCAGCTCCACCAGCTGGCGGGCGAAGCGCTGGTCCGGGTCACCGAACAGGCGCTGTGCACTGAGCCGGTAACGCCGGTCGCACAGGCCCCGGTAGAGCCAGCCCCGGTCCAGCAGAGTGTGCAGCAGGCGCGAGACCGTGGCCTTGGGCAGCCCGGTCAGGTAGTGCAGCTCCTCCAGCCCGAGCGAATCGTGCTCCCCCAGCAGCTCGACGATGGCCAGGGCGCGCTCCACCGACCGTACGGTGCCGCCTGCTTCTCTGCTTTGCATACCCGCCTCCATCACCCCGCCAACCGAGGCACCGGCCGACAACAGCAAGATACGGACCCACCCGCTGCACGCCCCTCAAGTGCCGCCGAGCAACGCCGGTGGGCGCCGCTGCACCCACTGCGTCTGCAACTCGTGGGCGTGGGCCAGCTGCAGCACGGCCAGGTCGCCACGGGGCGGCCCCACCAGCTGCAGCCCGGTGGGCAGCCCATTGGCGCCGAACCCCGCCGGCACGCTCATGGCCGGCAGGCCCGCCAGGGTCACGCCCACCACCACTTCCATCCAGCGGTGGTAGCTGTCCATCGCCCGGCCATCGATGGCCGGCGGCCAGTGCTGCGTTGCATCGAATGGAAACACCTGGGTGCACGGCAGCAGCAGGTAGTCGTAACGCTCGTACAGCGCCAGCAAGGCGCGGTACCAGTCGCTGCGGTCCAGCGAGGCCTGGAAGACGTCCCGGGCCGACAGGCGCAGCCCGCCCTCCACTTCCCAGATGGCTTCCGGCTTGAGCTGCGCGCGGCTGGCCGGGTCGGCATGGGCCTGGCCCAGGCTGCCGGCGATCAGCCAGTGGCGATGCACCAGCCAGCAGCGCCAGAGCCGCTCCGGGTCGAACGCCACGCTGCACGGCTCCACCTCGCAGCCGAGGGCACGGAAATCATCCAGCGCCGTTTCGCACAGGCCAAGCAGCCCCGGCTCCATGGGCAGGTGGCCGCCCAGGTCGCCCAGCCAGCCGATGCGCAGGCCGCGCACGTCGCGCTCCAGCGAGCCGGCCAGGTCGTCCCCGGTGTTCAGCGACAGCGGCGCCCCCGCCGCATAGCCCGCCTGGGTGCGCAGCAAGGCGGCGACATCGGCCACGCTGCGCCCCATGGGCCCTTCGGTGGCCAGCTGCTGGGCGAACAGCTCCGGCGTCGGCCCCAGCGGCACCCGCCCCTGGGACGGGCGCAGGCCATAGACGTTGTTGAAGGCGGCGGGGTTGCGCAGCGAGCCCATCATGTCGCTGCCATCGGCCACCGGCAGCATGCGCAACGCCAGGGCCACCGCCGCCCCGCCGCTGCTGCCCCCGGCGCTGAGCCCCGGGTCGTAGGCATTGCCGGTGGTGCCGTGGACGCGGTTGTAGGTGTGCGAGCCGAGGCCGAACTCCGGGGTGTTGCTGCGACCGATGAAGATCGCCCCGGCGGCGCGGGCGCGGGCCACCACGTGGGCGTCCTGAGCGGTCACCTGCCCGGCGAACAGCGGCGAGCCGAAGCTGGTGACCATGCCGGCGACGGCGGCCAGGTCCTTGGGCGCCTGGGGCATGCCGTGCATCCAGCCAAGCCACTGCCCCTGCGCCAGCAGGCGGTCGCGCTGCTCCGCCTCGGCCAGCAGGTGTTCGTCCGGCCGCACGCCCACCAGGGCGTTGACCCGTGGGTTGAAGCGGTGGATCTGTTCCAGGTAGGCCTGCATCACCTCCCGGCAGGACAGCTGCCGGGTACGGATGGCCTCGGACAGCGCCAGCGCGCCGAGGGCGACGATCTCGCTGCTCGCCGCCTGCACAGCCAGCTCGGCGAGGGGGTATTCGAAACGGCTCATTCGACGAGGCTCCGGGTGGATTGAGCGAGCAGCCGGCGGCGCTCGCGGCGCTCCAGTGCAGCGGGTGCACCTTCGCGCAGGTACCAGGCCGAGACCAGCCCGATGCTGGCGGCGAACAGCACGTAGTAGGCCGGGGCCACTGGGTCGGCGGTGACCTGGGTCAGCCAGGTGACGATGAAGGGCGCGAAGCCGCCGAAGAGCATCACCCCCAGGTTGTTGGACAGCGCCAGCCCGGTGGAACGCACGCCGGTGGGGAACTGCTCGGCGCCGGCGGTGGGGCCCGGCCCGTAAAGGGTGCCGATGGAGGCGCACAGCAGCAGCTGCATCACCAGCAGGCGCTCCAGGCCCGGCGCCGCCGCGACCCAGTTGAACAGCGGGTAGACCAGCACGAGGAAGGCGAAGGTGCCCGCCAGCAGCACCGGCCGTCGGCCGTAGAGATCGGAGAGTGCACCGGCGATGGGGATCACCAGGGTCATCAGCGCCACCGCCGCCATCTGCACCATGAACACCTGGTCCAGGGGCAGGCCGAGCTGCTTGTGGGCGAAGGTGGGCATGTTCACCAGCACCACATAGAAGGCCACGGTGCCGCTGATGGTGTTGCCCAGGGTCACCAGCACGGCGCGCCGGTTGTCCCGCAGCATCCGCCCCAGGCTGAGGTTTTCCCCACCCTGGCTGGCGCGGCTTTCGAGGAAGGCTTCGGTCTCTTCCATGTGCCGGCGCATCCACAGCCCCACCGGGCCGATCAGCAGGCCGATGACGAAGGGCAGGCGCCAGCCCCAGCTGTCCAGCGCCTCCGGCGAGAGGCTGTGGGTGACCAGCGCGCCCATGCCGGAGCCGGCGAACACCGCCAGGCACTGGCCGAACAGCTGCCAGGAGCCATAGAGGCCACGGCGGTTGGCCGGTGCGCACTCCACCAGGAAGGCCGTGGCGCTGGCGTATTCGCCGCCGGTGGCGAAGCCCTGGATCATCCGCGCGACCACGATCAGCAGCGGTGCACCGAGGCCGATGGCGGCGTAATCCGGGGCGAAGGCGATCAGGGCGATGGAGAGGGTCATCAGCAGGATGATCAGCTGCATGGCCGCCTTGCGTCCCTTGCGGTCGGCATACAGCCCCAGCAGCACGCCCCCCACCGGGCGCATGAAGAAGCCGACACCGAAGGTGGCCAGGGCCATCAGCAACGAGGTGTATTCGTTGTCGGACGGGAAGAACAACCTGGCGATGATGCTGGCCAGGAAGCCGTAGACGATGAAGTCGTACCACTCGAGGGCGTTGCCGATGACGGCAGCGGTCACCTGGCGGCCGCGCGAGGCGCCGCGGGTTGGCGTGTGCATGGTGAGCCTCCGGGGCTTAGGCGTGGGCGCGGGTCGCGCGGCTGGGCTGTTGGCTGCGGGCGGCCTGGAGCCAGGCTTCCGCCAGGGCGGCCCAGTAGGCGGCGCCACGGCCGAGGATGTCGTCGTTGAAGTCGTAGCCGGGGTTGTGGACCATCGGCCCCTCGCCGTTGCCGATCACCAGGTAGCTGCCGGGGCAGCGCTGCAGCATCCAGCCGAAGTCCTCGCTGCCCATCAGGGTTTGCGCCTCCTGCACGGCGCCCTCCCCCAGCAGGGCGCTGGCGACGTCACGGGCGAAGGCGGTTTCGGCCGCGTGGTTGACCGTGACCGGGTAGGCCGGGCGGTGCTCGATGGCCACCTGGCAACCGTGGCTCGCGGCATGCCCGCGGATGATGGCGGTGACCCGCTGCAGCTGCAGCTCGCGCACATCCGGGTCCAGCGCCCGTAGGCTCAGGCGCAGCAACGCGCTCTGCGGCACCACGTTGGCCGCCTCCCCCGCCTGCAGCGCGCCCACCGTGACCACGGCGGCACGTTGCGCATCGATGTTGCGCGCCACCACCGTCTGCAGGGCCATGACGATATCGGCGGCGGCCACCAGCGGGTCGACGCACAGGTGCGGCATGGAGCCGTGGCCGCCGACGCCGGTGACGACCACTTCCAGCAGGTCCTGGGAGGCCATCACCGGCCCGGCGCGGAAGGCCATGCGCCCCGCCTCCAGCCCCGGCATGTTGTGCATGGCGAACAGCGCATCGCAGGGGAAGCGTTCCAGCAGGCCGTCGGCGAGCATCGCCTCGGCGCCGCCCTGGCCCTCTTCGGCGGGCTGGAAGATCAGGTTGAGGGTGCCCTCGAAGCGCCCGGCCTCGGCCAGGTAGCGCGCGGCCCCCAGCAGCATCGCGGTGTGGCCGTCATGGCCGCAGGCGTGCATGCAGCCGGCGTGGCGGCTGCTGTGGGCGACCCCGGTGGCTTCGGTGATGGGCAGCGCATCCATGTCGGCGCGCAGCCCCAGGCGCCGCGTGCCATCGCCCCGGCGCAGCACGCCGACCACGCCGGTGCGGCCGACACCCCGGTGCACCTCGTAGCCCCAACCCTCCAGGGCACGGGCCACCAGCTCGGCGGTGCGGGTTTCCTCGAAGCCCAGTTCGGGGTGGGCGTGGATGTCCTGGCGCAGGCGACGCAGCTCGTCGTCGATGCCATGCAGCCAGGCAGGGATGTGCGCGTAACGGGTCATTGTTGTTGTTCTCCTCGTCGTGGCCACCCGGGAAGGCGGCCCGGCCCCAGTCAAGCGCCACGGGGCGAGGAGAACAATCGAAGACGGTTCCACAGGGTGGAACACCGGGCGCGGGCGCGTGGCCCGCCCCGGTGGGCGCCGCCGTCAGGGCAGGCGGTCGGCCTCGGGCAGCAGCTGGCAGCCCTGGCGCGGGCCGAGCCAGGCGGCGGTGGAGGTGGCGCCGAGGCCACGGGAGGTCACGCGCTTGGCGGCGGCGTCATCGAGGAAGGCGCTGGTGGGCACGTACTGCTTCACGTAGCCCACGCAGTAGTCCGCCGGGTTGTCCATGACGTAGCGGCAGGAGCAGTACTCCTTGGCGGTGTAGGCGCTGATGATGCCGGGGAAGGCCTGGATATGGACGCGGTTCTGCCAGGCGAGGCCGGCCAGCACCAGGAGCAGCAGCACCAGGATGGCGAGGATCGGGTGGCGGCGGATCATGGCTGCACCTCCTGGGCGAAGGCCGCCTGGGCCAGCTTGAGGAACTGGTTGTGCTGGTAGCTCTTGTCGCGGTCATCGGCGTAGCGAACGATCACCAGCTTCTGCGCCGGCAGCACGTAGAGCGCCTGGCCCCAGTGGCCGAGGGCGGCGAAGGTGTCTTCGGGCGCATCCGGCCAGGGCTTGGCGCTGCCCTCCACCACCGCGTTGAGCCACCAGTGCCCGCCGGGCACGGCATCGTCGGGGTGCTTGGGGTCGGTGCGGAATTCGGCGAAGGGCTTGCGGTTGAACGCCACCCATTCCTTGGGCAGCAGCTGGCGCTCGCCCCAGCGCCCGTCGCGCTGCATCAGCAGGCCGACGCGGGCGAGGTCACGGGCGCTCATGTACGCATAGGACGAGCCGACGAAGGTGCCGGCAGCGTCGGTTTCCCACACCGCCGAACGGATGCCCAGGGGGTCGAACAGCGCGGTCCAGGGGTAGTCCTTGTAGGCGGCGCCGACCATGCCCTTGAGCGCGGCAGAGAGCACGTTGCTGTCGCCGCTGGAGTAGCGGAAGCGCTTGCCCGGCACGGCGTCGAGCGGGTGCGCGGCGGCGAAGGCGGCCATGTCACCACGGCCCCGGGTGTAGAGCATGGCCACCACCGAGGACTTCAGCGGCGCGTATTCGTAGTCTTCCTGCCAGGCCAGGCCCGAGGCCCAGTGCAGCAGGTGGTTCATCTGCACCGCGCCATGGCCGGCGAAGGCCGGGTAGTGGCGGGCGACCGGGTCGTCGAGCTTGAAGCGGCCTTCGCCGTAAGCCACGCCCAGGGTGGCGGCGAGCAGGCTCTTGCTCACCGACCAGGTGAGGTGCGGCGTCTCGGCGCGGGTGGGGCCGGCGTAGCGTTCGTAGATGAGTTCGCCATCGCGGATCACCACCACGGCGTCGGTGCGCACGCCCTTGCGTTCGACATCGTCACGGGTGGGGAAGGCATAGGCTTCGAAGGCGTCGAGGGCGGCGCCGGACGGTTTGGCGCCCTGGGCCCATTCGGCGCCGGGCCAGGTTTCGCCGTGGGCGAGCGTGGCGGCGCAGAGGCCGAGCGTCAGGCTCAGGGTTCGCAGCAGCGGGACGGGCATTGGTCAGCCTCTTGTTGTCAGCGGAGGCGGAACCCTAGCACGGGGAAGATGACGCTAAAAAGCGCCGAACGTGCCGCTTCAAGGGACATTCGGCGCGAAAGGTCAGTGCTCAGCGCGGCAGGCGGTAGTCGTCCGGGCCCATCAGGTCGAGGCCGCATTGCAGGTTCTCGATCCAGTAGAGGAAGGCGCTGATCATTTCCTTGCCCACGAAGGGGCGGCCGTGTTGCGGCACGATCATTTCCACATCCATCTCGCGGACCATGGCGGCCCACAGGCGGCAGGCCTTGTTGCCGGCCATGTAGCGGCGGTGGAAGCCCTCCATCTCGGGCACGTGGTTGACGAAGTCGCGCACCGGGTTGGCGTCGTCGACCATGGACGCGCCCATGTCGCCGGAGAAGAGGATCTTGCTGATCGGGTCGTAGACCTGGAAGTTGCCCACCGAGTGCAGGAAGTGCGCCGGCACCGCCTTGAGGTTGCAACGCCCCAGGGGGATCGACTGGCCACGGTCCGGCAGCGCGATGATGCGGTCGTAGGTGGAGATGCCGTGGCTGATGGCCAGGTAATTGGCCGTCAGGTGCGGCAGGAAGCGCGCCCAGAGCTTGGAGCAGATGACCTTGGCGCGGGTGTGCAGCAGCCACTTGTCCAGCGACGCGATGATGTCCGGGTCCTGGTGGGAGGCGAAGATGTAGGTCAGTTCCTGCAGCGGGATGTGCTTGGACAGCTCCAGCGACAGGGGGGTGTAGGTCAGGTCGCCGCCCGGATCGAGCAGCAGATATTGCTCGTGGTCGGTGATCAGGAACTGGTTGGACTGCACGCCATCGCCACTGACCAGGTCATCGAACATCAGGCATTGGTGGGTGCCGTTATCGAACAGCACTATGGGTTCACGCCGCATGGAAACCTCGAATTGGTTGCTGCGGCCAGCATCGGGGTTGTGGATTTTTCCCGTACTGACCTGAATCAAGCGAACCCGGCGTCAAGGGCGAAAACGTCGCAGGGGCGGGCGCTACGTCGCGATTGGCGTGGAGCGATGTGCGGCGGGCGATGAGCCGCCCTGCACGGAGATGGGGCCGGCGTAGGGTGGAGGACGCTTTTTCCTCCACCAGGCGAGGGCCGGCGGGGCTCCGACGGCGTCGGGTTGCACCCGACCTACCGGTGCGTGCCGTAGGTTGGCGCCGAGCGCAGCGAGGCCCAACGGTGCAATGGTCGGCCGCGCGGTGTTGGGCTTCGTGCCTCAGCCCAACCTACGGGGTCCCGTGCCCCGGCCAGCCTCGATTTCCTTCCAGAGGTCCGGCCGGGCCCCCGATGATGGGTTTCGCGTAGCTCTACCCATCCTACGAAACAAGCCCAACCTACGGAGTTCTGCGGTTCAGCCCAGGCCGAGGCTGGCGCGGGCTTTTTCCAGGCGTTTGGCGCGGGGGCCGACGGCGAGGCTGAGCACGCCCTGGTCCCGTTGCCACAGCGAGGCCCATGCCTGCGGGCCGTTGGCGAGGGCGCTTTCCAGCTCGGGGCGCAGGCCGTCGAACTGGGCGAACAGGCCGGCCAGCATCAGGTGCATCGTCGGGCTGGTGGCGCACAGCCGGGAGACCTCGGCGGCGCTGCCGAGCAGCCCCAGCAGGCGCAGTTGCAGGGGCTCCGGCCAGCCGCTGTCACGGCCGACGCCGAGCAGCCAGCCGCCCATGGCGGCGAGCACGTGCAGGTCTTCGATGCTGCGGAAGGGCTTCACGTAGGCGTCCCAGCCATCGCCGGCCAGGCGCTCGCAGTGGGCGGCATCCAGGTGCAGGCGGGCGTGGGGGATGTCCGGCATCAGCGGCAGCGACGGCAGGGTCTCGATGCGCACGCCCGGGGCGCCATTGCGCACCACCACCAGGGCCAGGCGCGGCGGCTGGCCCTCGGCCTCCTCGCGGGCGGCCACCAGCAGCCAGTCGGCGGCATCGGCGGCGGTGACGAAATCCTTGCGCCCGGACAGGCTCAGGCCGGCCAGGCGGGTGTGCATGTCAGCCGGGCGGGTGCTGCGACTTTCGGTCACGCACAAGGCGCCGAGGCTTTGCGGCGCAGAAGGCCAAAGCAGGCGCAGGGCCCCCTGGTAGCCGGCGAGGAAAGCCAGCCCCGGGGTCGCCGCGAGCCGGCCGCCGAGCACCGCCAGTTCGAAGGGCGAGGCCTCGCCCAGGCGTTCCAGAAGCGCGCCGTACCAGTCCTCCATGGGGGCTGCGGGCAGGCGGTCGTTGATCTCCAGCAGGCGTTGCCAGGTCATTTCAGGCTCCTTTGGTCGCTGTCATTCAAGCATCACGGAAACGTCATGGTGGTGACACCGGGTCTCCCTAGCCTGACTTTGCACAACAAGATCGACCGGCTGCAACCGGGATCTAGCCGGCTAACGGAGGCTTTATTCATGACCCAGATCGCAATGACCCGCGACAACGCCGCCCGCGGCGAAAAAAGCCCACGTCGCCTGCAGGCCGAGCGCCTGACCGGCGTCGCCGCCCTGCGTGAAGCCCAGGCCCTGCGCTACCGCGTGTTCAGCGCGGAGTTCGATGCCAAGCTCAAGGGCGCCGAGTTCGGCCTCGACATGGACGACTACGACCCGCACTGCATGCACATCGGCGTGCGCGACCTGGACAGCGATTGCCTGGTGGCCACCACCCGCCTGCTGGACCACCGCGCCGCCAACGATATCGGCCGCTTCTACAGCGAAGAAGAATTCCAGCTGGTGGGCCTCGGCGAGCTGCAGGGCCCGGTGCTGGAGATCGGCCGCACCTGCGTCGACCCGGCCTACCGCAACGGCGGCACCATCGCCGTGCTCTGGAGCGAACTGGCCGAAGTGCTCAACGAAGGCGGCTACCGCTACCTGATGGGCTGCGCCAGCATCCCCATGCAGGACGGCGGCATCCAGGCCCAGGCCATCATGCAGCGCCTGCGCGAGCGCTACCTGTGCACCGAGCACCTGCGCGCCGAACCGCGCACCCCGCTGCCGGCGCTGGAGCTGCCCGGCAACGTCATCGCCGAGATGCCGCCACTGCTCAAGGCCTACATGCGCCTGGGCGCGAAGATCTGCGGCGAACCCTGCTGGGACCAGGACTTCCAGGTCGCCGACGTGTTCATCCTGCTCAAGCGCGACGAGCTGTGCCCGCGCTACGCCCGTCACTTCAAGGCGGCGGTCTGAGCAGAGGCGACGGCATGAGCAAACTGCGCCTGTACCTGCGCATCGCCCGCCTGCTGGCGGTGGTGGGCCTCGGCCTGCTGCTGGCGTGCTGGGTGGTGGTGCTGGAACGCATGTTCCGCGGCCGCGACATCATGGTGCGGCGCCAGCGCCTGACCCGCTGGTTCCTCGCCCGCCTGGCCGGTGCCCTGCCCTTCCGCGTGAAGGTGACGGGCGACGTACCGCGCCAGCCGATGCTGTGGGTGTCCAACCATGTGTCCTGGACCGATATCCCGCTGCTGGGCATGCTCGCGCCGCTGTCGTTCCTGTCCAAGGCCGAAGTGCGCGCCTGGCCCATCGCCGGCTGGCTGGCGCACAAGGCCGGCACGCTGTTCATCCGCCGTGGCGCGGGCGACAGCAACCTGGTGGGCCAGCAGCTCGCCCGCCACCTGGGGCTGGGCCGGCAACTGGCGATCTTCCCCGAAGGCACCACCACCGACGGCAGCCTGCTGCGCACCTTCCACAGCCGCCTGCTGACCAGCGCCTGCGAGACCGGCGTGGCGGTGCAGCCGGTGGCGATCCGTTACCTGCGCAACGGCCAGCGTGACGAGATCGCGCCCTTCATCGGCGACGACGACCTGCTTTCGCACCTGCTGCGCCTGTTGGGCAGCGAGGTGGCCGAGGTGGAGATCCACCTGCTGCAGCCCATCCCCAGTGCCGACCTGAGCCGCACGCTGTTGAGCCGCCAGGCCCACCGCGCGATCCAGACGGTGCTGTTCGGTGAAGAGGCCGCCGAGGAGCTGGCGGCCTGAGCCTCAGTCCCGCATCGGCGGGACGGCGAGGATGTCGCACTCGAACTCGCGCAGCGCCGCATCGGCGACGCTGCCGATCAGCACCCGCTTGATCCCGCCCATGCCCCGAGTGCCCAGCACCAGCAGGTCCGGCGGCGAGTCGGCCATGACCCGCCGCAGGATGGTCATCGGCAGCCCCTCTTCCACCCGTTGCTCCCCCACCACGCCCAGCAGGCCCTGTTCTTCGAGGAAGCCGGCCAGGTTGAGCCGCGCATTGCGCTCTTCGCTGGAGAGGTGATCGTCGAGCATCGGGGTGGTGATGCCGGCGTTCATCAGCATCACCCTGGCGAAGGGTTCGTAGGCGTGCACCGCCCGGCAACGCGCGCCATCCATCAGGCCCAGCGCCTTGGCCGCACGCACGGCACGGGCCGAGGTGGGCGAGAGGTCAAGGGCCAGCACCAGGTCGCGGTAGGAGGACTCGGGCTCGCGGTTGACCACCAGCACCGGTTTCTCGCAGGTGCGCACCACGCGCTCCAGGGTGGTGCCGACGAAGACGTCGCGCAGGGCGTTGCGTCGGTGAACCCCCATCACCAACAGGTCGATATCGCCCCAGCGCGCGCATTCGGCGATGCGCGGCGCCGGGTCACCGGTCTCCACCCAGATTTCCGGGGCACGGCCGGCCAGCTCGGTGAACTCATCGCGGCGCGCCTCGAGGTACCGGCAGATCTGCTCCACCTCCAGCTCGACGCGCAGCTGCGGCTGGTCGCTGTCCACCACATGGAGGATGAACCAGGGGCAATCGAACTGCCGCACCAGGCTCGCGGCGCGCAGCAGGGCACGCTCGGAGCGCGAGGACAGGTCGGTCGCCAGCAGCAGGGATTTCATGGGGCACCTCCGTAACCAGTTAGCTACTGATATTGCACGCCGGTACGGGGTTGCAGCGCTTGATGCAGGTCAAGCCGGGCGGGATGCCTCGCGGGCGAAGCCCTGCAGCTCGGGGTAGAAACGACGGAAGGTCTCGCTGAGTGGCTGGTACAGCTGTTCGATCTCCTCATAGGCGCCATCCAGCAGGCCGGGCCGGGAAAAGCGTCGCGACATGCCGGCCAGCACCTGCTCGATGATCGCGAAGTCTTGGTAGCTGCCGAGCCAGTCCTGGGCGGCCATGCGCGGGGCGATGAAGGCCAGCCGCTCGGGCAGCGCCGGCTCCTCGGCCAGCACCCGGTAGACCTGGCCGGTGAAGGCCGGTAGCGGCACCTCGGCATAGCGCCGCCAGTCCCGCGCCAGGCAGTGGTCGAAGAACAGGTCGAGGAGGATGCTGGCGACGCGGCGGCGCGAGGCCGGGAACAGCGCCTTGGCCTCGGCGGTGAGCGGGTGGGCGTCGGTGAACACGTCGATGCGCCGGTGCAGGCGGATGCCGGCCTCGATGTCCGCCGGCCAGCGCCCGTCCAGCGGCCCCTTGACGAAATCGCCGTAGAGGCTGCCGAGCAGTTGGGCGGGCTGGTCACCGCCGAGGTGCAGGTGGGCGAGGTAATTCATTAGCCAAGCTTACGCCTCTAGCCGAGGGCGCTTCCATCAGCCGGCGTGATGAAGACTATCGGCACAAACGATCCTGTATCGTTTTTAGCCGATATATAGTTCGTCCATTCCCGATATGGCTTCACCCGGAACCCCGAAGCAATGACCACGCCCATCGACATCGACGAAATCATCAAGGCCCTCGCCCACCCGGTGCGGCGCGAGATGCTGCAGTGGCTGAAAGACCCGCACAAGCATTTCGTCGAGCAGGACCACCCCTTCGAGATCGGCGTCTGCGCCGGCAAGTTCGACCAGCGCACGGGGCTTTCGCAGTCCACCGTTTCGGTGCACCTGGCGACCCTGCAACGCGCCGGACTGGTCACCAGCCGCAAGGTCGGGCAGTGGAACTTCTTCAAACGTAATGAAGCCGTAATCAGTGAATTCCTTCGCCAGATGAGCGACCAGCTCTAGGCCTTCGACTACCTGCCACCACCCACAATCTTCCAGGAGCAGGCCAATGCCGACTTCGCTTCTCGTCCTCGCTTTGTCCGCGTTTGCCATCGGCACCACGGAATTCGTGATCATGGGCCTGCTGCCCGACGTCGCCGCCGACCTCGGCGTGTCGATTCCCGGCGCCGGCTGGCTGGTCACCGGCTACGCCCTGGGCGTGGCCGTGGGCGCCCCGTTCATGGCCATGGCCACCGCCCGCTTCCCCCGCAAGGCCGCGCTGCTGGCACTGATGGGCATCTTCATCCTCGGCAACCTGCTCTGCGCGGTGGCCGCCAACTACGAGCTGCTGATGCTGGCACGGGTGGTCACCGCCCTCTGCCACGGTGCCTTCTTCGGTATCGGTTCGGTGGTCGCCGCCAGCCTGGTGCCGGAGAACCGCAAGGCCTCGGCCGTGGCGCTGATGTTCACCGGGCTGACCCTGGCCAACGTGCTCGGCGTGCCCCTGGGCACCGCGCTGGGCCAGGCCGCCGGCTGGCGCTCGACCTTCTGGGCGGTGACCCTGATCGGCGTCGCTGCGCTGATCGGCCTGTGGCGCGTGCTGCCCAACCGCCATGACGAAGAGAAGGCCGACATGCGCCGCGAACTGGCCGCGCTCAATGGCGCGGGGCTGTGGCTGGCGCTGTCCACCACCGTGCTGTTCTCCGCCGCGGTGTTCTGCATCTTCACCTACGTGGCGCCGCTGCTGGGCGAAGTCACCGGCGTCTCGCCCCGTGGCGTGACCCTGAGCCTGCTGCTGATCGGCCTGGGCCTGACCCTGGGCAACGTCATCGGCGGCCGCCTGGCGGACTGGAAGCTGGCGCAGACGCTGATGGGTGTGTTCGTCGCCCTGGCCATCGCCTCCACCGTCCTGAGCTGGACCAGCGCTGCGCTGATCCCCACCGAGATCACCCTGTTCCTCTGGGCCACGGCCGCCTTCGCCGCCGTGCCCGCCCTGCAAGTCAACGTGGTGGCCTTCGGTGCCGGTGCGCCGAACCTGGTCTCCACCCTGAACATCGGCGCCTTCAACGTGGGCAACGCCCTCGGCGCCTGGGTCGGCGGCCTGGTCATCGACCAGGGCCTGGGCCTGACCCGCGTCCCCCTGGCCGCAGCCGTGCTGGCGATTCTCGCCCTGGTCGCGACCGTCCTTACCTTCAGTCAACGCAAACCCGAGCTGGAAACCGCTCTCGACTAATCCGAGGTGTATCCCATGGCAACGCTTTTCGATCCCATCAAGATCGGCGAACTGGAACTCGCCAACCGCATCATCATGGCCCCGCTGACCCGCTGCCGCGCCGACGAAGGCCGCGTGCCCAACGCGCTGATGGCCGAGTACTACACCCAGCGCGCCTCCGCCGGCCTGATCATCAGCGAGGCCACCTCCGTGACCCCGCTGGGCGTCGGCTACCCCGACACCCCCGGCATCTGGAGCGACGAGCAGGTCAAGGGCTGGAGCAACATCACCAAGGCCGTGCACGCCAACGGCGGCAAGATCGTCCTGCAGCTGTGGCACGTGGGCCGCATCTCCGACCCCAGCTACCTGGACGGCGAAACCCCGGTGGCGCCGAGCGCCATCGCCGCCAAGGGCCATGTCAGCCTGCTGCGCCCACTGCGTGACTACCCGGTGCCCCGCGCCTTGGAGACCGAAGAGATCGGCGACATCATCGAGGCCTACCGCGTGGGCGCCGAGAACGCCCAGGCCGCCGGTTTCGACGGCGTGGAACTGCACGCCGCCAACGGCTACCTGATCGACCAGTTCCTGCAGGACAGCACCAACAAGCGCAGCGATATCTACGGCGGCTCCCTGGAGAACCGCGCACGCCTGCTGCTGGAGGTGACCGATGAGCTGATCAAGGTCTGGGGCGCCGGCCGCGTGGGCGTGCACCTGGCACCGCGCGCCGACTCCCATGACATGGGCGACTCCAACCGCGCCGAGACCTTCGGCTACGTGGCCCGCGAACTGGGCAAGCGTGGCGTGGCCTTCATCTGCGCTCGTGAGAAGGTCGCCGACGACAGCCTGACCCCGAGCCTGAAGGAAGCCTTCGGCGGCGTGTTCATCGCCAACGAACGCTTCACCAAGGAGCAGGCCAACGCCTGGCTGGCGGAAGGCAAGGCCGATGCGGTGGCCTTCGGCATCCCCTTCATCGCCAACCCCGACCTGCCGGCCCGCCTGGAGCAGGACGCCCCGTTGAACGAGCCGCACCCGGAAACCTTCTACGGCAAGGGCCCGGTCGGCTACATCGACTACCCGCGCCTGTAAGCGACAACGCTGGCGATAAAGCAAAGCCCCGGCCCATAAAGCCGGGGCTTTTTCGTGGCTGTGTATTAAGAGCGGGCGAATGAATTCGCCCCTACAGGTGCAAATCCGTAGGGCGGGTGCAACCCGCGAGAATCGTGCGCCGCAAACGTCGGGTTGCACCCGACCTACAGGCCCCACAAACCCATGCGGGGGCGATGTAGGGCGGGCCGGGCGGCGTTCCGCTTCAGCCCACCAGCAAACGCCGGGGTGCATCCGGTCCACAGGGTGCTCCCGGCAGCATCGCTTGGTGGATGAAAAGAGCGTCATCCACCCTACATCCCGGTCAGCCCAGAGGTTGAGCCAAACGCAAGCGCCGCCGGCCAACACGAGCCGTAGGATGGCGTAGAGCGCAGCGAAACCCATCACCACCTTTGCCGGTGAGAACGGAGCGCGATGGCATGAAGAGCAAGGTGCCCCCGGCGGCATTGCGATCCGTCTGGGCACAAAAAAACCCCGGTCCTGGCGGAGCGGGGCTTTTCGCTACAGCACGGATCAGCGGGCGTTGATCTGCTGCTGCAGGTTCTGCACCTGGCTTTGCAGGGTGCTGATGTTGCGGGTCATCTGCGCGCGGAAGGCGTCGAACTCGGCGGTGTTGCCACCCGCGTTCTGCGCCGGGGCCGGGCGGTTGTCGAGTTCGCTGCGTAGCACCAGCAGGTCCTGCTCCAGGCTCTTGATCGCCTGGTTGGGGTTGCCCTGCTTCTTCAGCGCGTCGATTTCAGCGGAGAGGGCCTTGAGGCGCTCGTCGACCTTGGAGGAATCACCCTGGGCGGCCTTGAGCTTGCCCTGTTCGTCGGCCAGGCCCTTGAGGCGACCATCGAGCTGGCCGGCGGCGCCTTCCTGGGCCTTGATGTCGGCGGCGAGCTGGTCGACGCGCTTGCCCTGCCCGCCGACCTGGGTATTGAGGCTCTGCTGCTGCTTGCCCATCTCGGCGACCTTGGCCTGCAGCTGCTTGAGTTCGAGCTTGAGGGATTCGCTGCCGCTGGTGACGTTGGATTCGGTGGCGACCACCTTGCCGCTGATGTCCTGGATGCGACCGGCGGCTTCCTCGCTGATGCGGGCGAAGCTTTCCTGGGTGGCGACCAGTTGCTGCTCCATCAGGGAGATCTGCTGGAAGCTCCACCAGCCGAGACCGCAGAAGGCGATCAGCAGCGCGCCGATCAGGGCCCACAGCGGGCCGGTGCTGGGCACCTTGACCGCCGCTGCATGGCCGTAGCTGGCCGCACGGGCCGGTTGAGCATGGTGGGCATGGACCTGCTGGCCGTACTCGTCGCGATCCCGGGCATCGGTAGTCAGGCTGGGAACATCGTCCAGTTCATCGAGAGCATCGTTACGCATGGTAGACCTTCGGAAGAGAGCGCTAAGGGCCGTGGCTGGCCACAAGTGCGCGAGTATACCGCTTCGTTGGGGCGGCATCAGCGTCGCGCCAAGCTGGTGCGAATCCGCACTGCCGCGGGGCGACGCACGGTCGATCGACCCGCTGCAGGCCCCAGGGTTCCTGGGGGCGTGAACTGGTACGCACTTTGCTATCACTGCAGTGAGGTGTCTTGGGGGCACTTCAACCAGGCGGGCCCATGCAGTAGGGGCCCGACGCTCCGCCGGTCGGGGAAGACAGGGACGGAGCTCTCTTCTGATTCATGGGGGGATTACGCGTGGAACTGACCAAAGCCGTACTGGACTGCATGCAAACCCTGCGTCGGCAGATTCGCGACGAGCAGGCCCTGGATATCCGTCTCAGCCAGCCCGACGCCATCCAGTCGATGCTCAAGGCCTGCGCCGATTCCCGGCAGGCGAACATCATCAGCCTGGGCGAACGCCTCAGCGAACTCACCGGCATCCGCGTGCAGAAGGTGCTGAGCGAGGAAGAGCTGATCCGCAAGTACACCCAATACGCCGGCCCGCTGCGCGGCTGAACCGCGCCTCAGGGCTGCTGGGCCTTCCACCAGGTGCAGAACTCGTCCAGTGCCGACCAGACGCTGGTCGTGGGCTCGTATTCCAGGTAGTGCCGCGCACGGCTGATGTCGAGGGAGAAGTCCCGCGCCATCACCGCCACGCCGAGGCGGAACAGCGAAGGCTCCGGGCGCCCGGGCAGCACCTTGCAGACCGTCTCGTTGAGGGCGGCCGCGCCGTAGGCCAGGCCGAAGGGCATGTGCCGGGTCACCGGTGGCAGGTCGAGGCGGCGCAGCACGTAGTTGACCACGTCCCACAGCGGCACCGGCTGGCCGTTGCTGATGTTGTACACCTTGCCCAGCGCCGGGCCCGCCGCCAGAAGGCCGCTGAGTAGGACCTCGTTGAGGTTGTGCACGCTGGTGAAGTCCACCTTGTTCAGGCCGTTGCCGATGATTGCCAGGCGACCCTTGCGCTGCATGGCGATGAGCCGCGGGAAGATGCTGGTGTCGCCGGCACCGGTGACGAAGCGCGGGCGGAAGGCGATCACTTCCAGGCCGAACTCCTCGGCGGCGAAGACCTTCTGCTCGGCCAGGTACTTGGTGGCGCCGTAGTGATCGGAGAAGCGCTTGGGCACCTGCTCCTCGCGGATGCCCACGTGGGAGCGCCCGTCGAAGTAGATGGAGGGTGAGGACAGGTGCACCAGGCGGCGCACCTTCTGCTTGAGGCAGGCTTCGACGATGTTCTCGGTGACCTCGACGTTGGCCTGGTAGAAGTGCGGGTAGCTGCCCCAGACACCCACCGCACCGGCGCAATGCACCACGGCCTCGACGTCACGGCAGAGCTCGCGGGCCAGGTCGGGGTCGGCCAGGTCGCCCTGGACGAACTCGGCGCCACGCTTGACCAGGTGCTCCACGGCTTCCGGGCGCCGGCCGTTGATGCGCACCGACATGCCCTGCTCCAGCGCGAAGCGGGCAAAGCGCCCCCCGATGAAGCCGCTCGCCCCGGTTACCAGAATCTTCATTGCCTATCCCCTGTTCTCGTTGTGCCTGCGACTCTAGCAGCGTGCGCCGGATGGCGCCGTGGCGTCGCGAGCCAGCCGCCCGACCTTGAAAGCCAAGACGCCCAACCTTGGTCCGGCATCACGTGGCGCGGACCCGGCTAGTCTTGTCGGCCACGACAACGAGGGAGACGCGGCATGGGTGAAACAACCTGGATGATCTACGGCGCCAATGGCTACACCGGCCAGTTGGTGGCCGCCGAAGCGGTGCGTCAGGGCCTGACGCCCATACTGGCCGGGCGTAACGCGAAGGAGGTGCAGCGCATCGCCGACGAGCTGTCGCTGCCCGCCCGCTCCTTCGACCTGGCCGACCCGGCGGCGAGCCGCGCGGCACTGGCCGGGGTCAGCGTGGTAGCCCACTGCGCCGGCCCCTTCTCCGCCACCAGCGCGCCGATGATCGAAGCCTGCCTGGCCAGCGGCTGTCACTACGTGGACATCACCGGCGAGATCGCCGTGTTCGAACAGGCCCGCGCCTATGACCTGCTGGCCCGCAAGGCCGGCCGGGTGGTCTGCCCCGGCGTGGGCTTCGACGTGATTCCCACCGATTGCGTGGCCGCCTGCCTGAAGCAGGCGCTGCCGGATGCCAGCCACCTGGCCCTGGGCTTCGACACCGGCAGCGGCCTGTCGCCGGGCACCGCCAAGACCTCGGTAGAGGGCCTGCGCCTGGGTGGCCAGGTGCGCCGCGATGGCGAACGGGTGGGCGTGCCCCTGGGCTACCGCCAGCGCCGCATCGACTTCGGCCGTGGCGCGAAGAACGCCGTGACCATCCCCTGGGGCGATGTCGCCACCGCCTACTACTCCACCGGCATCCCCAACATCGAGGTGTACCTACCGGCGCCACCGGCGGCGGCCCTGGGCATGCGCCTGATCCATCCCCTGCGCGGCCTGCTGGGCGGGGCGGCGGCGCAGAAGTGGCTCAAGGCCCAGGTGGACAAGCGCGTGCGCGGCCCTGATCAGGCGACCCGCGAGCGGCTGCGCACCTGGGTCTGGGGCGAAGCGCGCAACGCCGCCGGCGAGGTGCGCACTGCTCATCTGGAGACTGCCAACGGCTACGAGGTGACCGTTCACGGCGTGCTGCTCGCCGTGAATCACCTGTTGGCCCATGACGGCCCCGGCGGCTACGGCACGCCGTCGCGGCTGTTCGGCGAGCGCTGCGTGGAGCGGCTGCCGGGCAGCGGGGCGATCCGTATCGCCTGATTCAGTCCTGCACCAGCCAGCGGTCAGCGGCACGGGCCAGGTGCTCGGTGAGCTGGCCGAGCAGCTCGCCGCCATGGCGCCAGTGGTGCCAGTAGAGCGGCACGTCGATGGGGCGGTCGGGGATCAGCTCCAGCAACTCGCCCCGCGCCAGTTGGCTCTGGACCTGGTGCTCGGGCACCAGGCCCCAGCCGAGGCCGCCTTCGGTGAGGCGCACGAAGCCCTCGGACGAGGGGCAAAGGTGATGGGGGAAGCTGCCAGCGATCCCCAGGGATTCCATATAGCGGTGCTGCAGCAGGTCGTCCGGGCCGTAGACGATGGAGGGCGAGCGGGCCAGCGCCGCCGGCGTCACGCCCCCGGAGAAATGCCGGGCGATGAAGGCCGGGCTGGCCAGGGCGCGGTAGCGCATGGCGCCCAGGGGGATGCTGCGGGCGCCGGCCACCGGGCGCTCGGCGCCGCACACGCAGCCCGCCACCTCGCCGGCGCGCATGCGCTTGAGGCCCACGTCCTGATCCTCCACCACCAGATCCATCAACACGTCGTGGCGTGAGCAGAAGTCGCCCACCGCCCGCGCCCACCAGGTGGCCAGGGTGTCGGCATTGAGGGCGATGCGCAGGCGCTCGCGGGGGCCGCCTTCGTCCAGGGCCGGCACCTGGGCCTGCAGGTCGCGCTCCAGCAGGCGCACCTGTTGCACATGGTTGAGCAGGCGGGTGCCGACATCCGTGGGCGTGGGCGGCGCGGCGCGCACCAGTACCGGCTGGCCGACCCGCGCTTCCAGCAGCTTGATGCGCTGGGACACCGCCGATTGCGACAGACCGAGCACCTGCGCCGCACGTTCGAAGCCGCCCTGCTCCACCACCGCCGCGAGGGCGGCCAGCAACTTGTAGTCGAACAAATCGATTTTCCTAATAGGGGATCAGCATGATTTGTTTTTCTTATACACGCCCGCACCCCAGACTCGCCACATCTCCCCTCCGCACAGGACCGCCCCCATGGCTGGCGAAACCTCCCTCGCGCTGCTGATCCGCAGCATGTCCCCCGAACTGAACCCGGGCGACTACGTGTTCTGCACCCTGGCCGACGCCACCGCGCTGCAGGGGAGCGAAACCCTGGGCAGCTTCCGCGAACGCGAGGGGCTGACCGTCATCCTGCGCCGCGAGGACGCCGACCGCCTGGCCCTGGCTTACGACTACGTAGCCGCCTGGATCACCCTGGAGGTGCATTCCTCCCTGGCGGCCGTGGGCCTTACCGCAGCCTTCGCCGGCGCCCTGGCCCAGGCGAACATCAGTTGCAACGTCATCGCCGGCTACTACCACGATCACCTGTTCGTCGCCCGCGACGACGCCGAACGCGCCCTCTCCACCCTGCGCGCCCTGGCCGCCAGCGCCGGGGAGGCCTGAGCCATGTGGCAGAGCTACCTCAACGGGATGCTGGTGGCGGCGGGGCTGATCATCGCCATCGGCGCGCAGAACGCCTTCATCCTGGCCCAGAGCCTGCGCCGCGAGCACCACCTGCCGGTGGCCGCGCTCTGCGTGCTGTGCGACGCGGTGCTGGTGTGCGCCGGGGTCTTCGGCCTGGCGACGCTGCTGGCGCAGAACCCGACGCTGCTGGCCATCGCCCGCTGGGGCGGCATCGTCTTCCTCAGCTGGTACGGAGCCAAGGCCCTGCTCCGCGCGCTGCGCCCGCAGACCATGGACCAGGCCGCCAACACCGGCCCGCGCTCACGCAAGGCGGTGCTGCTAGCGGCCCTGGCGGTGACCCTGCTCAACCCCCACGTGTACCTGGACACGGTGCTGCTGATCGGCTCCCTCGGCGCTCAGCAACCGGTGCCCGGGGCTTACGCCCTGGGCGCTGCGAGCGCGTCGCTGATCTGGTTCTTCGCCCTGGCGATCGGCGCCGCCTGGTTGGCGCCCTGGCTGGCGCGCCCGGCCACCTGGCGCCTTCTGGACCTGGCCGTGGCAGTGATGATGTTCGCCATGGCGGCACAATTGCTGAACGGTCTCTGAGCACCCCTTGTCGAACCCTTCGCGCACGGTTCAAAGGCCCTGGCGCCGGGATTTCCACACGTTTGCTGCGTGGTTATGCCGCAGGGCCGATGCTATGATCCGGGCTTCGCGGCGAAAAAAGAGTACAAACTCGCAGCCGCCCACCGGCCGCCCGTGAACGGCCTCGCGCCCCGCGCACAAATCCAGACCTGATGAAGGAGATAGACATGGCTTTTGAATTGCCGCCGCTGCCGTACGAGAAGAACGCCCTCGAGCCGCACATTTCCGCCGAGACCCTGGAATTCCACCACGACAAGCACCACAACACCTACGTCGTGAACCTGAACAATCTGGTTCCGGGCACCGAATTCGAAGGCAAGAGCCTGGAAGAGATCGTCAAGACCTCCTCGGGCGGCATCTTCAACAACGCAGCCCAGGTGTGGAACCACACCTTCTACTGGAACTGCCTGAGCCCCAACGGCGGTGGCCAGCCCACCGGCGCCCTGGCTGACGCCATCAACGCGGCCTTCGGTTCCTTCGACAAGTTCAAGGAAGAGTTCAGCAAGACTTCCATCGGCACCTTCGGCTCCGGCTGGGGCTGGCTGGTGAAGAAGGCCGACGGCTCCCTGGCCCTGGCCAGCACCATCGGTGCCGGCTGCCCGCTGACCAGCGGCGACACCCCGCTGCTGACCTGCGACGTCTGGGAACACGCCTACTACATCGACTACCGCAACCTGCGTCCGAAGTACGTCGAGGCGTTCTGGAACCTGGTCAACTGGGACTTCGTAGCCAAGAACTACGCTGCCTGAGACCCGCTCCAGCTCCACGGAAAGACCCGGCCCTAGCGCCGGGTCTTTTCATTTGTGCCGGCGAAATCAACGGCTCTGTCTGCGTTAAGTGTTGCTAGAGGATTTGAGTCCAGCTGATTGCCGAGCTCTGGTGATGTTTCTGGTTTCGCCCCCCCGGGCGAGTCTCTTTTGGCAGTCGCCCCCAAAAGAAACCTCCCCCGGCGCAACGACTGCGTTCGGCCTCCTGGAGGGGCGTTGGCGGCTGCTCCAACTTTCTTCGCTCAAATCCACACATTGGTGTGCGCACCAATTCAACGTGCACGTAGCGGCGGCTTTTGTAGGATGGTGTAGAGCGAAGCGAAACMCATTGGTGTGCGCACCAATTCAACGTGCACGTAGCGGCGGCTTTTGTAGGATGGTGTAGAGCGAAGCGAAACCCATGCGGTGGAGGTGGCAGAAATACTTCGGTGCCCGGAAAGCACCGTGCTTGAGCGCCTGCATTAAAACCACAACAGCTAACGCAGACAGAGCCAATTCATTCGCGATGGAATACCCGGCGACTCGCCGCCCTGTGCCGGCGGCGAGTCTTTCGCGGCTGAAGCCGCTCCCACAGGGAGAGCCCGCCGCGAGAGCGGACATGCCTGCGTTGGGCCTCGCTGCGCTCGGCGCCAACCTACGGCACCGCGCCCAACCCGAACCACGGTGCCAACCGGTGTGTAGGGTGGATGGCGCTCTTTCCATCCACCGGCGGAGTACCCGGCGAGTGCGGTAACCCCGTTACTGCTTGAACTCGAACTGCAGCTCCGCCCCTTCCACCGAGCGCCAGTAGTCGTCTTCCTTCTCGTTGGTGAGCAGCTTGCCGTTGAGCTGGAAGGGGCCTTCGGTGGGCGCCTTCTCGGTGAACATCGGCGGCAGCAAGGGCTCTTCGGCCTTGCGCTCTTCCACGATCTCGGGCTCGAGTTTGTCCACCAGGTGCTTGGGCAGGCGCAGGTCGAGCTTGGCCTTGGGCAGTTCGGTCTTTTCCGGCTTGCGTGCATTGCCGGCGGGGCTGGTGGCCGGCTGGGCCGCCTTGGCAACGGGCTTGGCGTCCGCCTTCGGCTTGGTTTCCGCCTTGGCTTCTGGTTTGGCTGCGGGCTTCTGTTCGGGCTTGGCGGTGGGCTTGGGCGTTTCGCTCGCCACCTTGGGGGCCTCACTGGCGGGCTTGGCCGCTGGTGCCTCCTTGGCTGGGGCGGCCGGCGCCGGCTTCTCGGCCTGGGTCACCGGTGGCGGGCTGGCGGGGGGCTTCTGCGGGGGCGGCGCTTCCTGCTCACAGCCGGCGAGCAGGCCGAGGAACAGCAATAAAGCGAATGGGAAACGGGTCATGGGCAGTGTGCAAGGCAAGGCATGAAGGGCCATGCTCGCCCCTCACTCCCGCCCTGGCAACCCCGAAACCGGGAACTTGCCAAAGCTTTACACCCCTTCCCGACCGGTAAAGACCGCCCAGATCAGCAGGCCGAAGGCCAGGGTGTGGATCAGACTGCCGAGCAGGTTGATGGCGGCGTAGAAGTACATGGGCTCCGCGTCGGGCCAGATATCGAAGGCCAGGATCGGGATCAGCGCATGCAGGGCGATGGTCATGCCCTGCCACACCAGCAGGATCAGCATGCTGGCCAGGCACAGGCCGGCGGCGCGGGGCTGGGCGCGCCAGTAGCGGGCGGCCAGGGCGCAGCCCAGCAGCCAGACCACCACCAGTGGCAACAGGCCGATGGTGGTGAACAGCGAGAGGATCGCAGTGGGGCTGTCGGTCATGGGGTTCTCCAGGGGTCGAGGTGTCTTGTGTCCTGTTGCAGCCAGAGGCCGAAGCGCTCCTGCTCCGCCTCGGACAGCCAGAGCGGCCCTTGGTGCCGCAAGGGTTCCGCTCGCAGCGCCAGCAGTTCATCGAGGCTGAAACGACGCGGCTCGCCGTCGTCGCCCTCCACTTCGTAGGCATAGGCATGGACGCGCATGCGCAGGCCCTCGGCATCGAAGCCTTCGAAGCGCGGCATAAGACCGATGGGATCGGCGCAGCGGTGCAGGCGGTGTTCGTGGGTATCCAGCACCAGCAGGTGCCAGAGCGGATAGCTGCCGGCCCGTGGATCGTGGAACTCGCCGAAGCGGGTCAGCGCCAGGTAGAGGCCATCGGCCGACCAGATCATCGCCGGGCCCAGGTCGGCGATCGCGCAGCCGGATGCCGTGAGCAGGCAACCGCCCAGGCGGGGCTCCTGCTCACGCAGGTAGCTGTCGGCGAAGCGGCTTTCACAGCCGAACAGCCAGGCGGCATCCCCGCCGCCTGGCGCAGGCAGGACGAAATCCCCCTGCGCGTTGGCAACCGGCGGGCACTCGGCCAGGCGCCAGGCCGGCAACGGGCGCAGCGCGTCGGGGTCGACCACCACCCGCGCCACCTCGTAATAGAGGCGCTCGCCACCAGCGGCCATGAAGGTGGCGGCCCGCTGTGCGTCCGGGGCCGCCTCGGTGAAGCGCTGCAGGGGGCCGGATTCGTGCCCTTCGGGCAGGCGCCCGAGGACATGGGCGAGGCTGACGACACCCTCGTGGAAGTCATGCAGCCGGGCGATCAGCAAGGGTTGCTCCAGCACCCGCAGGCGGCGCTCGCGGATATCCGCCACCACCAGGCGATGGGGCACGGCCGGAGCCTCGGCGAACGCCACCAGGGCCAGGTAACGCCCGCAATCGGAAACGCGGTGGTCCAGGCACCATTCACCGTCGAGCAGCCAGTCACCGATGCGGCAAACGAAAGCGCCCTGGCGGCCGTCCGCGCCGTCGCGCAACCAGTCCAGGTGGGGCTCCACGCCATTGGCCAGGGCCTGCAGCTTCAGGCTGGCGCCAGTGCGCCCCGCGCCGTCCAGCGATACGCCGAGGCTGAGTTGCGTCAGCCGGTGCTCGCCGGCCAGGGCACGGCCCTGCTCGTCGAGGCCGGCCAGGGTCTCGCTGTCGCTGTGGATGCTGTAGAGGCCGTAACCGAAGCCAAGATGGTCGGTGCCGGCGAAGTCGAGATAGGCGGCGCGCCACAGCTGCCGCCCGTCGATACGCAGCGGTGCGCCCAGGTTGAGGCGCGGCTCGCCCTCCAGGGCCTGCCAGGGCTCCTCCAACTGACGCCAGCCGCCCCCCTCTTCCCACAACCAGCAGTCGTTGCTCCAGCCCCGTTCCAGCTCGGCGGTCGGGCGCGCACGGCACACCAGGGCACGGCCATCGTCGCGCCAGATCACCGCTTCGCCGTCCGCCAGCAGCAGGCCGCTGGGCTGGTCATCGAGCCACAGCTCGCAGGCGGGGTTGGCCAGGGGGGCGAGCGGGTTGTCCAGTTCACGCAGGCTGGCCGGCAGGTACGGCAAGCCCCGCAGGCGGTGCGCGTCGGCGGGAGCAGGAAACTCGCGGGGGACGGGCAGGCGCTCGACCCAGGCCGGGCTGAGCCAGAGGTCGCCGAGCGCGACGAAGTCTTCGCTCTGGGCGCTGGCCAACAGCTCATCGAGACGCACCTCACGGGCCTGGTTGGCCACCAGCGGGCTGTAGCGGCCGCGCAGCACCTCGCCATCGAAGGCATCCAGCTCCCAGAACTGCTGGCCGTTGGCGCACTGGTACAAGCGGCGCAGCTGGCGGTCGAAGATCACCAGGCCCCATTCGCCTCGCGAGGGGATGGGTGCGGCAAGGTAACGGCCGTCACTGGAGAAGCACAGCGAGCTGCCCAGCCCCTCCAGCACCACGCCGTCGGGCAGCAGGTGGTCGCAGAAGGCGGGCCCGCCCATGGCGATTTCGCTCCAGTTAAAGCTGTGCACCGGCTGGCCCTCGGGCGTCAGCAGCGGGCCATCGCTGCCCCAGGCGTTGGCCCCCGGCGCAGGCGCGGGCTCGGCGATACCCAGGCGGCGCTCCCAGGCGGCCAGCGCGGCGAGGCCGCAGAACACCGCGACTATGCCGGCGAAGATGCCCCAGTAGCCGGGTAGCGCGCGACCGACGCCAATGCCCAGGCCGATCATGGCGCAGGACAGCTGCGGGTTGAGGCGCCGCGCCAGGGTCATGCGGCCCAGGCGCGCGGCGAGGCCCACGACCAGAGCGAACAGCGCCACCAGGGCTGCCGACAACGACAGGCGCAGATGACGATGGGCAGGAGGGTCAGCGCCAGCTGCACCAACAGCTCCAGCAGCAGGCGGCCGAAGCCCTTGTCGTCAGGCTCGGTGGATGGGATGGACAATCGCGCGCTCCTTGCGCCGCTCGCGGCCCCGGCGGTTCAACACCGCCGGGGCCGGATCAGCGGCGTTTCCCGAGCCGAGCCAGCTCGGCCTCGATATCCAGTTGCGGGTTGGCTTCACGCAGGCGCGCCAGCAGCGCGTCGGCGGCCTGGGTATCGCCCTTCTCGCGCAGTTGCAGCAGCGCTTCGAGTTGCTCCACCAGGGTGGCTTCCTTGGCCTTGCCCGGTGCCATGCGCGGCTTGGCGGCCAGGGCGGAGGCTTCGGCCTTCATGGTTTCGACGGCCTGCTCGCGCACTTCGGCCTGGTCGGACAGGGCATCCACCGGAGCCTGGCGCTCGGCGTCTTCAGCCAGGCGCGAGGCCGCCATCTTCTTCGCCTCGCGGGCCATCTGCGGTGCCTCGGCCTGCGCCGGAGCGGCGTAGGCCTGGATGGAGGGCTCCGGGGCACTCTCCATGCTCCCGGCCACGGCGGTGTCGCCGGCCGCGACGCTGGAGCGGGCGATCGGTGCAGCAGCGGGCGCGGCGGGCACTATGGGCGCCGGCATCATCATCGCCGCCGGTGCCGGGGCGCTGTTGCCGTAGTCGAGGTCAGGGCGGTCGAGGTTGCGCCAGGTGAGGCTGACACCGATGCCCAGGCAGGCCAGGCCGGCGAAAGCCACGGACCAGCGCTGGCGACCACCCGGGCCGAACAGCCAGGCGTGCAGGCGCTCGGCCAGGCTCGGCGTGGCGGGACGCACGGCGGCACGCGCCGCGGCGAGGATGCGCGCATCCAGCTCGGCGGACGGCTCGCCCCCTTCATGGGCACGGAAGTGGGCGAGCATCTGCTGCTCCAACCCTTCCGGCTTGCGTGGGTCCTGGTTCATGTGGATACCTCCTCGGTGGCGGCCGGATCGGCCAGCAACCGACGTAGCTTCTGCATCGCGTAGCGCAGGCGGCTCTTCACCGTCTCGGCAGGCGTGCGGGTCATCTCGGCGATCTCGTGCACTTCGAGGTCGCCATGGGCGCGCAGCAGGAACACCTCGCGCTGCTCGCCGGGCAGCTCTTCCAGGGCGGCCTGCAGGCGCTGGCGGTCACGGCTGAGGCTGAGCTGCTCCGCCGGGTCTTCGCTGCTGCCAGGCAGGGCGTCGCCATGGGCCTGCTCGTCGAATTCCTCGACACGCCCGTTCAGCCGCCCGTGCTTGCGCCAGTGGTCGATCAGGCGGTTGCGGGCGATCTGGTAGAGCCAGGTCTTGAAGGCCACCTGCTCGCGCTGCTCGGTGGCGCTGCGGATCAGGTTCAGCCAGGTTTCCTGGAAGATCTCCTCGGCCAGGCTGGCGTCGCCGCACAGCCCGCAGAGAAAACGGTAGAGGCCGAGGCGATGGCGTGCGTAGAGCACGCCAAAGGCCTCGGCATCGCCGAGTCGGTAGCGCCGCAGCAGGGCGGCGTCGTCATCCGTGATGGATTCGCTCAAGTCACTCGATCCGTGCCTGTGAAGGAGTTGGATTTTGCAGACTTTGTGCGAGTTCGACCAGTTGCACGAACTCCCCGCGCAGGCCGAAGCGGTCTTCACCCTTGGCGCCTCGGGCCAGCGTGGCGCTGTCGGCGAGGGAGAAGCTGCCGGTGTATTGCCCACCCTTGAGCTGCTGGGCGAAGGCGGCCACTGCCGTGGCGAAGCGCAGGTCTTCGCTGGCGTCCTTCAGGGCCGGCACGTCACTGGCGGCGATGGGGCGCTCCAGCAGCTTGCTCTGCTCGCTGCCCGGCGCCTTGTAGCGGATGCGCAGCCAGGCCAGCTCGGAAGATTTGCCATCGGCCTTCTGCGCCTGCTGGTAGCGCAGCGGCTCCAGCCAGCCCTTGCCGACGACCGGGACGATCTCGTAGAGCGCGGTGACGGTGTGGCCCGCGCCGATCTCGCCGGCATCGACCTTGTCGTTGCTGAAGTCTTCGCGCTTGAGGGCGCGGTTCTCGTAGCCCAGCAGGCGGTATTCGCTGACCTGGGCGGGGTTGAACTCGACCTGCAGCTTGACGTCCTTGGCCACCACCTTGAGGGTCGAGCTGAGCTGGTCCACCAGCACCTTGCGCGCCTCGCGCAGGCTGTCGATGTAGGCGTAGTTGCCGTCGCCGGCATCGGCCAGTTGCTCCATCAGCTGTTCGTTGTAGTTGTCGGTGCCGAAGCCCAGGGTGGTCAGCGAGACCCCGCCCTTGCGCTTCTCGGCGGCCAGTTGCTTGAGGCTTTCGAAGTCGCTGATGCCGACGTTGAAGTCACCGTCGGTGGCCAGCAGGATGCGGTTGATGCCGTTCTTCAGCAGGCCCTTCTGCGCTTCGGCATAGGCCATCTGGATGCCGGACTCGCCCGCCGTGGAGCCGCCGGCGGCGAGCTGGTCGATGGCGGCACGGATCTTCGCCTTGTCGCTGCCGGGGGTGGATTCGAGCACTACGCGGGCCTCGCCGGCGTAGGTGACCAGGGAGACGCGGTCTTCGGCGCGCAGCTGGTCCACCAGCAGCTTGAGGGTGCCCTGGACCATGGGCAGGCCGTCGCGGCGGTCCATGGAGCCGGAGACGTCCACGAGGAACACCAGGTTGGCCGGCGGCAGCTGCTCGACCTGGGTGTCGGACGCCTTGATGGCGATGCGCAGCAGGCGCGCCTCGGGGTTCCAGGGCGAACGCGCCAGCTCGGTGCCGATGCCGAAGGGCACGTCGCCCTGGGGCAGCGGGTAGGCGTAGGGGAAGTAGTTGACCAGCTCTTCCAGGCGCACCGCGTCCTTGGGCGGCAGTTGCCCGTCGTTGAGGAAGCGACGGACGTTGGCGTAGCCGCCGGTGTCGACGTCGATGCTGAAGGTGGAGACCGGGTCGCTGGCCACGGCATGGATGGGGTTGTCGGCCAGGTGCGCGTACTGCTCGCGGCCCTCGTCGCGGTAGCCGGCGGCCAGGGCGTCGCTCATGGGCGCGGGGGCCACGGGCATGACCATCGACCCCGCCACCGCGATGGGGGCCGAGCGCTTGGCTACCGCAGCGGGGGCATAGGCGGCGTTCGGCTCGGCGGCGGGCTTGGCCAGCTCCTGCAGGCGCGCGTCATCGGCGTTGGCGCTCAGCGAGCCAGTGACTTCAGCTTCGGTTTCGACCTTGGCCTTGGTCTCGCTCGCACCGGGCGTGGTGCCGGATTCATGCCCCTGGCAGGCGGCCAGGGCGAGCAGCAGGCCTGCGGCGAAACCGGCGGCGAGGGGTTGGCGGAGCAGTGCGGCGGGGGTGGTCATGGCGGGTCTCCTGGGGACGGAATGTCCATACGCACCAGTAGACGGGGGCGGCGATCAGGTCGGGTTAAAGGGTGATGAAATTATTTCGGGGCGGGGCGTGGCCCCTGGGAGCGAATTCACTCGCGATGATCGCCGTGCCAGGCCATCGCGGTTGAACCCGCTCCCACAATCAGGGCATCGCCGATCGATGTAGCCCCGGCTTCAGCCCGGGGCCGGCCGGCATCAGAAGTAGCTACCGGCCTCCTGGCACAGCTGCTTGGCGAGCATGCCGAGGGTCATGATGGCGCGCTCCGCCTCGCGGTTCCACGGGATGCCGCAGTTGAGCCGCACGCAGTGGTTGAACTGCTCGGTGTTACTGAAGATCAGCCCCGGCGCGATGCTGATGCCCTGCTGCAGCGCGCGGACGTGCAGGTCCTTGGTGTTGACCTTGGCCGGCAGGCTGATCCACAGGATGAAGCCGCCGTTGGGCCGGCTCATCTGCGTGCCTTCGGGGAAGTACTGCTGCACCCCCAGCTGGAAGGCGGTGAGGTTCTTGCGGTACTCCTGGCGGATGTAGCGCAGGTGCCGGTCGTAGCCGCCGTTCTCCAGGTAGGCGGCGACGCCCATCTGGGTGACGCTGCACGCGGAGTGGGTGCTGAAGGTTTGCAGGCGCTGGATTTCCTCCTGGTACTTGCCGGCGATGATCCAGCCGATACGCACGCCCGGGGACAGCGTCTTGGAGAAGCTGGAGCAGTACACCACGCGCCCTTCGCGGTCGTGGGCCTTGAGTGCCTTGGAGGGGCCCTGCTCGAACATCAGTTCGCCGTAGATATCGTCTTCGATGATCTGGATGTCGAAGTCCGACGCCAGGCGCAGCAGCTGCTTCTGGCGCTCCTCGGGAATGGTGCCGCCCAGGGGGTTGCTGAGGCGCGAGGTGAGCACCAGCGCCTTGATCGGCCACTGGTTGGCGGCCAGTTGCAGGGCCTCCAGGCTGATGCCGGTGGTGGGGTCGCTGGGGATCTCGATGACCTTGAGGCCGAGCAGGTCCGCCAATTGCAGCAGGCCGTAATAGGTGGGCGACTCGGCGGCGATCAGGTCGCCGGGGCGGGTCAGCACGCGCAGGCTCATCTGCAGCGCATCCACGCAGCCATGGGTGATGACCACGTCGGTGGGGTTGACCACCACGCCGGCGTCGCGCATGCGGATCGCCACCTGGCGGCGCAGCGGTTCGAATCCGGGGCTGAACATGTAGCTGAAGGCGCGCGGGCTGTGGAAGCGGGTGACCTTGGCCAGTTGCTGATGCAGCGCACGGACCGGGAGGTAGTCCACATGGGGCACGGCGGCGCCCAGGGGGAACACGCCTTCACGGCGGGATTCGGTGAGCACCTGGTTGATGATGCTGGCGCGGGTGACCAGGCCCGGCCGCTCGACCCGGGCGATATCCGGGGTGGAAGCGGTCAGTGCCGGGGTCTGGTGCACGTAGAAGCCGGACTGTGGGCGCGCGCGGATCAGCCCCTGATCCTCCAGGTTGGCGTAGGCCTGCAGCACCGTGGCATGGCTGACATTGAGCTGCGAGCTCATCTTGCGTACCGAGGGCACGCGCTCGCCAGGCTGGTAGACACCACGGCGGATGTCTTCGGCCAGTTGCTGGGCGATGCGTTGATAGAGCAACAGATTGGTCATGGCGGCGGCACCTGGTTCACTGGACCGAAACAGTACCGGAGCAGTAACGAATTGCACCGGTACAGCACAGGAAATTGTGGGCCATACAGTGCGCTTTCGCCAGTGACTGTATCGCTTCAGTCCGCCGTGACTCCTCTACTGGGTGCAGCTGTACGGGCAATAAAAAACCCCGGGAGCCAAAGCCGCCGGGGTTCCTGGAACAGCGGGGATCAGCGGGGGGCGCCGAGCTTGCCCTTCTCGTCGGAGAACACGATCTCGACGCGACGGTTCTGCGCCCGGCCATGGGACGAGGCGTTCTCGGCCACCGGGAAGGCTTCACCGTAGCCGACCACTTCCATGCGCTTGGCGTCGATGCCGAGGTCGCTCAGGACATCCGCCACCGCCTGCGCGCGGTCACGGGACAGGGCGAGGTTCTCTTCGCGAACACCGCTGCTGTCGGTGTAACCCTCGATGCGCACCACGCGACGCGGGTTGATCTGGAGGAACTGCACCAGCTTGAGCACGGTGCGGTTGGCCGAGGCCTTGAGCTCGGCACGGCCGGTGTCGAAGAGCACGTCGCCCAGGGTCATCACCAGGCCACGGTCGGTTTCGGTGGCGGCCAAGGCGACCATCTGCTCTTCCATCCAGTCGCCCTGTTGCTGGGCGCTGAGCAGCTTGGCCTCGCGCAGGGCCAGTTGCAGGCGCTCCTGGTCGACTTGCAGCTTGGCGGCGCGCTCCTGGTTGAGGTTGAGCTCGCTGTGCTGGCTGGCGATCTCGCTGTAGCGCTCACTGAGGTAGGCGTAGTGCTCGACGTCCTGGTCGTTGCCCAGGTAGTTGGACAGGCGCTCGGCGCGGGCCAGGGATTCACCGGCGCGGATCACGTCCTTCGGTGCGCTGCGCAGCACGTCCGGATCTTCCTTGACCTTCTGGAACTGGATGCGGGCGGCGTCGAGGCTGTCTTCGGCACGCTGCGGGTTGGCGCAACCGGCGAGCAGGCCGAGACCCAGCAACAGGCCAGCGAGGGCGATACGAGGGCTCATTGCAGTTCCCCCAGTTGCTTGCGCAGGCGGTTGATGCGGGCAGTGATGTCAGCGAGCTGGGCCTTGCTCTTAGCGGTCAGCACCTTGGATTCGGCCAGGCGCGCATCCAGCTCGGCCTGTTCGGCGAGGACGCGGGCGCGCTTGTAGTCCTGCTCCCCCATGTTCTTCTGCGCCAGGGCGAGCTTTTCTTCCGCCTGCTTCATTTCGGGAAGCTGCTCGCTGTTGGCACCCACGGCCCGGGCCTGGGCCACGGCCTGTTCGGTGAGGCGGAGCTGCTCCACGGGAGCGGGGTCATTGGCACAGCCGGCCAAGGCGAGGACAGCCAGGCCGATGGCCAGAATGCGTTGTTCGATCACGGAGGTTTCCTAGGGTTTCGGAGCGCTGGCCGGCTGCAATTGCTGAGCCTTCCAACGCTCGAGATTGCGCTGCAAGAAGACTTGCGGGGCACCTGCGGCGGTCAATTCTGTCATTTTTTTCGCCAGTTGTCCGCGCAGCCAGGGGTCGTTGCAGGCCGAGTTGTGAGACAGCGTGAGGTACAGGCCCTCACTGGAGATCGGCGGCTCCAGGGCTTCGAGGTCATCCGCCATGCCGAGCGTGTCGGCCAGGGCGAGGCCCGGGTAGCGCTCGTAGAGCACGTACTCGGTGCGCTCCAGCACGAGCTTCTGGTACGCCTGGGTGAGGCTCGGCACTTCTTCGAGGGTGAGGTTCGCCTTGGCGAAGGCGTCGAAGGCCTGGCCGAAGCTGTTGTTCACCAGGGTGCCGCCGGTGTGGCCAAGCAGGTCTTGCCACTGGGTGTAGGGGAAGCCGTGGCCACGCTTGACCCAGACCACGCTGGGGGTATCGAGGAAGGCCGGGTGGACGTAGTCCATGGTTTCCAGCCGCGGCAGGGTGAGGAAGGCGCCGGCGAGCAGGTCGACGCGGCCGGTGCGCACCTCGTCCTGGGCGCGGGACCAGGGGCCGGTGTAGAGGATGTCGATCTTCAGCCCGAGCTCTTCGCCGATGCGCTTGAGCAGATCGGCATTGGCGCCGACCAGCAGCTTGGGGTTCTGCGGGTCACGCCACAGGTACGGCGGGTACTCGGGGTTGCCCGTGGCGACCAGGCGCTCGCACTTGCCGGCCGCATGACCCTGCCCCGACAGCGTGGCCAGGACCAGCAACAACGGAGCGATGAATGGGCGTATGTGCATCAGGGGCTTCCTGGACCGGACCTTGGTTTGGGCAATGCGCGCACGGCGCTGCATCCCTCTAGCGTCATGCTAGCTTAGGCGAACTGCAATAATTTTTTGCGATAAGGACGCGCCATGAAAAAACTGCTTATCGGACTTGTGACGTTGCTGGCAGCGCTGGCCGCCACCCTGTACTTCTCCCCCGCTGCCCTGATGGCCACGGCGCGCTTCGTGGAGTGCCAGCTGGCGGGGCTTTCCGCCCACAGCACGACGGTCGGCGACCTGGATATCGCCTATTACGAAGGCGGCCCGGCCAGCGGCGAAACCCTGGTCATGGTCCATGGTTTCGGTGCCAACAAGGACAACTGGCTGCGCATGGCGCGGCACTTCACCGACCGCTACCGCGTGATCGCCCTGGACCTGCCCGGCTTCGGCGACAGCAGCAGGCCGGCCGGCAGCTACGACGTCGGCACCCAAGCCGAGCGGCTGGCCTCTTTCATCGCCACCCTGGGCGCCGGCAAGGTGCACCTGGTGGGCAATTCCATGGGCGGGCACATCGTCGCCCTCTACGCCGCGCGCTACCCGCAGCAGGTGCGCTCGCTGGCGCTGTTCGACAACGCCGGTGTCACCGCCCCGCACAAGAGCGAACTGTACGAGCGACTGGAGCGCGGCGATGCCAACCCGTTGATCGTGGGCTCGGTCACGGACTACGACCAGCTGATGGACTTCGTCTTCGTCGAGAAACCGCCGATGCCCGGCTCGCTGAAGCGCTACCTGGCCGAGCAATCGATGGCCAACCGCGAGCATTACCAGAAGGTCTTCCAGCACCTGGTGCAGCGCTACGTGCCGCTGGAGCCGGAGCTGCCGAAGATCACCGCCCCGACCCTGCTGCTGTGGGGCGACCGGGACCGGGTGCTGGATGTGTCTAGCATCGAGGTGATGAAACCTCTGCTGGGCAAATCCAGCGTGGTGGTGATGAAGGAGTGCGGCCACGTGCCGATGATCGAGCGCCCGGCCGAAACCGCCGCGCACTACCAGGCCTTCCTCGATTCCCTGTGATTTCGCAGACAATAAAAAACCCGCTCGATGAGCGGGTTTTTCATGGGTGCGGAAAACTGGATCAGACCAGTTTTTCCAGCTCCGGTACGGCTTCGAACAGGTCAGCCACCAGGCCGTAATCAGCCACCTGGAAGATCGGGGCTTCTTCGTCCTTGTTGATCGCGACGATGACCTTGGAGTCCTTCATGCCCGCCAGGTGCTGGATGGCACCGGAGATACCGACCGCGATGTACAGCTGCGGAGCGACGATCTTGCCGGTCTGGCCAACCTGCATGTCGTTCGGCACGAAGCCGGCGTCGACAGCGGCGCGGGAAGCACCGACGGCAGCGCCCAGCTTGTCGGCCAGGGCGTACAGGTGCTTGAAGTTGTCACCGTTCTGCATGCCACGGCCGCCGGAAACGACGATCTTGGCAGCGGTCAGTTCCGGACGGTCGGACTTGGCCAGCTCTTCGCCCACGAAGGCGGACTTGCCAGCGTCGCTACCGGCACCGACGGCTTCGATGGCAGCGGAACCGCCTTCAGCGGCAACCGGGTCGAAACCAGTGGTACGCACGGTGATGACCTTGACCGAAGCCGAGGACTGCACGGTGGCGATGGCGTTGCCGGCATAGATCGGACGCTTGAAGGTATCGGCGCTTTCGACCGCGATGATCTCGGAGATCTGGTCAACGTCCAGCTGGGCGGCAACGCGCGGCAGGAAGTTTTTGCCGTTGGTGGTGGCGGGAGCCAGGATGTGGCTGTAGCCCTTGCCCAGTTCGGCGATCAGCGGCGCGACGTTTTCCGGCAGCTGATGAGCGAAGGCGGCGTTGTCGGCAACCAGGACCTTGGAAACGCCAGCGACCTTGGCAGCGGCTTCGGCAACAGCGCCGACACCGGCACCAGCGACCAGGACATGGATGTCGCCACCGATCTTCTGGGCAGCGGCAACGGTGTTCAGCGTGGCAGCGGCCAGGGCGGCATTGGTGTGTTCAGCGATAACCAGGATAGTCATTTAGATTACCTTCGCCTCGTTCTTCAGTTTCTCGACCAGTTCAGCCACGGACTTGACCTTGATGCCGGCGCTGCGGGCAGCAGGCGCTTCGACTTTCAGGGTCTTGACGGTGGAAGCGGTGGAAACGCCCAGGGCGTCCGGGGTGACCACGTCCAGCGGCTTTTTCTTGGCCTTCATGATGTTCGGCAGCGACGCATAGCGCGGCTCGTTCAGGCGCAGGTCGGTGGTGACGATAGCCGGCAGGTTCAGGGCTACGGTCTGCAGGCCGCCGTCGATCTCACGGGTGACGTTGACCTTGTCGCCAGCCACTTCGACCTTGGAAGCGAAGGTGCCCTGGGCGTAGCCGGTGAGGGCGCCGAGCATCTGGCCGGTCTGGTTGTTGTCGCTGTCGATGGCCTGTTTGCCAAGGATCACCAACTGGGGCTGTTCCTTGTCGGTAACGGCTTTGAGCAGCTTGGCCACGGCCAGGGAGCTGAGCTCTTCTGCGCTCTCGACCAGGATGGCACGATCGGCACCAAGCGCCAGGGCGGTACGCAGCTGCTCTTGAGCAGTGGCCGGGCCGATGGTGACGACGACGATCTCAGTCGCCACGCCCTTTTCCTTCAGACGGACGGCTTCTTCCACGGCGATTTCGCAGAAGGGGTTCATCGACATCTTGACGTTGGCGAGGTCGACGCCGGAGTTGTCCGCCTTGACGCGAACCTTGACGTTGTAGTCGACCACTCGTTTGACAGCTACAAGAACCTTCATGGATTCCTCGTTACTCTCCGGTGAATAAGAATGTCGCCAAGGACGAGCCTCTGGCGGGTGATGCTCGTCGGCCGGAACCGACGGTCAGCCCATACGGCGAGCGCAAAACCGCCCGTATCTTGACCGTAACGCCTATTCCGGTCAATACGGGAAAATACCCCGCCATAAGCCGCAGAGCCTTATCCTATCAGGCTTCTACAAAATTCAAACAAACGTTTGTATTGGACCCGCCAAAGGGTGTGGATATAATGCGCCAGCTCTGGCCAGGGATCGAGCCTAGCCCTCCCTTATAAAATATCGAAGAGAGCCTTGAGGAGAATGACTGTGGAACGCGAATACATGGAATTCGACGTCGTCATCGTCGGTGCCGGCCCTGCGGGCCTGTCCGCCGCGTGCCGACTGAAGCAAAAGGCCGCCGAAGCTGGTCAGGAGATCAGCGTATGCGTGGTCGAGAAAGGCTCCGAAGTCGGTGCCCACATTCTCTCGGGTGCCGTGTTCGAACCGCGCGCTCTGAATGAACTGTTCCCTGACTGGAAAGAGCTTGGCGCCCCGCTGAACACTCCGGTCAAGCGCGACGACATCTATATGTTGAAAGATGCCGAAGGCGCCATCAAGGTTCCTGACCTCTTTGTGCCGAAAACCATGCACAACGAGGGCAACTACATCATCTCCCTGGGCAACCTGTGCCGCTGGCTGGCCCAGCAGGCCGAAGGCCTGGGCGTGGAAATCTACCCGGGCTTCGCTGCCCAGGAAGCCCTGATCGACGAGAACGGCGTGGTTCGCGGCATCATCACCGGCGACCTCGGCGTGGATCGCGAAGGCCATCCGAAGGAAGGCTACTACACCCCCGGCATGGAACTGCGTGGCAAGTACACCCTGTTCGCCGAAGGCTGCCGTGGCCACATCGGCAAGCAGTTGATCAAGAAGTACAACCTGGACTCCGACGCCGACGCCCAGCACTACGGCATCGGCATCAAGGAAATCTGGGACATCGACCCGGCCAAGCACGAGCAGGGCCTGGTGGTGCACACCGCCGGCTGGCCGCTGTCGGTCATGGGCACCGACAACACCGGTGGCTCCTTCCTTTATCACCTGGAGAACAACCAGGTGGTGGTCGGCCTGATCATCGACCTGTCCTACTCCAACCCGCACCTGTCGCCCTTCGACGAATTCCAGCGCTACAAGCACCACCCGGTGATCAAGCAGTACCTGGAAGGCGGCAAGCGCGTCGCCTACGGCGCCCGCGCCATCTGCAAGGGCGGCCTGAACTCGCTGCCGAAGATGGTCTTCAAGGGCGGCGCCCTGATCGGCTGCGACCTGGGCACCCTGAACTTCGCCAAGATCAAGGGCAGCCACACCGCCATGAAGTCCGGCATGCTGGCGGCTGACGCCGTGGCCGAAGCGGTACTGGGCGGCAAGGAAGGCGGCGACGAACTGACCACCTACGTCGAGGCGTTCAAAGCCAGCTGGCTGTACGACGAGCTGTTCCGCAGCCGTAACTTCGGCCCGGCCCTGCACAAGTTCGGCCCGGTCATCGGTGGCGGCCTGAACTGGCTCGACCAGAACATCTTCGGCGGCAAGATCCCCTTCACCCTGCACGACACCGTGCCGGACTACGCCTGCCTGAAGAAGGCCAGCGAAGCGCCGAAGATCAACTACCCGAAACCCGACGGCAAACTCAGCTTCGACAAGCTGAGTTCGGTATTCCTCTCCAACACCAACCATGAAGAGGAACAACCCTGCCACCTGAAGCTCACCGACCCGAGCATTCCGGTTGCCCAGAACCTGCCGCTCTATGACGAGCCTGCGCAGCGTTACTGCCCGGCCGGCGTGTACGAGATCGTGACCCAGGAAGACGGCGAGAAGCGCTTCCAGATCAACGCGCAGAACTGCGTCCACTGCAAGACCTGCGACATCAAGGACCCGGCCCAGAACATCACCTGGGTGGCGCCGGAAGGCACCGGTGGCCCGAACTACCCCAACATGTAAACGCGACAAACAAAAAAGGCCCCTCGGGGGCCTTTTTTGTTGCCTGCGAAAAGCCCCTGTCAGGGCTCCTCGCCAATGGGGAAGAACTGCCCGCCGGACCAAACGCCCAGCCAGTTGCGGCCGTCGATCTCGCGCACCACGGCCAGCTCCACCAGCTGGTAGAAGACATTGCGATGGATCAACGCTTCCAGGTTGGTGCGCACATGCACATAGGGCGCCGGCTCCTGGGTCACCGGATCGGTCTCGACACGGATCGGGTGCTCGGTGCCCGCCTCCACCTCGTCTTCCACGTTGGTGACGAAGCGCAGCACCTGCTCCTCGCCTTCCCCGCTCACCTCGACGCTCACCGCCACGAAGGGCGCGTCATCGACCGTGATGCCGACCTTCTCCACCGGGGTGACCAGGAAGTAGTCGTCACCATCGCGACGGATGATGGTGGAGAACAGCTTGACCATCGGCTTGCGCCCGATGGGCGTGCCCAGGTAGAACCAGGTGCCATCACGGGCGATGCGCATGTCGATGTCGCCGCAGAAATCGGGGTTCCACAGGTGCACCGGTGGCAGCCCCTTCTCCTTGGGGATCTGCGCCAGCAGGTCGCCGGCCTTGCCCGGGTCGTTCATCACATCCTCCTCAGCGGCCCAGCCCCATGAGGCTGCGCGCGTATTGTCTCAACGGCGGCCCGATCAGGTCTTCGGGCTTCTGGTCATGAAAGGTGAACAGGCCACCCCGGTGGGTGATCCGTGCCGTGTCCACCAGATAGCGGTTACCGGTTTCGATCAGCATCAACTGGATGACGCCGTTATCGACACCGAGCCGATCCACCGCCTCCTGATCCTCCCACTCCTCCACCGTGCCGATACGGTCATCGGCATCGGCGAAACGGCTGTAGAGCAGGTAGTTGGCACCCAGCGAACGGGCCTCGCTCATCGCCTGCTCGAGGCTCACCGGCTGGCTTGCACGACGCACCAGCGGGAAGTATTCGACGAAGCCCTTGAAGGCCTCTTCGGCCACCACGTTGGGCTTGGTGCGGGTCCCGCCCTGCGGGGAAAAACTGCTCTGGGCGATGTAGATGAACGAATCCGGCTGCAGCCGCCAGGACATGGAGCGATAGGTCTCGCTGTGGTCCAGCAGCCCGGCATCGCTCATCTGCTCGCGGGCGCCCAGGGTCATGTCGCTGACCTTCATGCAGCCCCCGAGGGCCATCAGCGCCAGCAACAGCATCAAACTACGCATTCTCGATCCTCCACGGCCGGCGACGAAAAACCGGCACTTGGCGCAACGATGCAGCTTCCGCGCCATCACGTACTCCGCCGCCAATCCGAGCTGCCCAGCAGCCCGGCACACGCCCTCGAGCGCCTGCCAGCGCGTCCGCGCAAGCCGCTACTGCGCGTTGCGGCCCTGCGCCAGAGTGCGCAGCGGGCGTTCCATCCAGGGCACGGCACCGTCGGAACCCTGGCGCGAATCGGCGTCTGCAAGAGCTGACCCCGGGAGCCAGGAGAAATTCAGGCAGCACAGCCTCCATCAGCCGCGCCCGAATGTCGATATCGCACCCCTCAACTCCCTTGAGCTTCGGTGCGCGGAGTGAAGCCTCCCAACGCCATCAAGGACGTCATCATGCGCTACCTGCTGCTTCCCGCCCTGCTCATCGCCAGCACCGCGGCCCTTGCCTTCCCCAGTGCACCACCGCCGAACGCTTCACCTGAACAACTCCAGGCACCGCTGAAGGAACAGGGCTACCCGATCGACACGTTCAAGATCACGCCCGGCAACTGCTATGGGATCTACGGCTTCGACAAGGACAAGGACAAGCGCAAGGCCGAAATCTATCACGCCCCGGTTACTGGCCAACCGGTCACGAGCCGGGTGGAAAACTGATGGGCGGGGCGACCATCCGGCTCTGGGGCCCCGTCGTCCTCCTGTTCCATGCCTCGGTCGCTGGCGCCTTCTTCGCCAACCACCTGCTCACCGGAGAAGGCAACGCCTGGCACACCAGGCTGGGCGAACAGCTCCAGCTCCGCGCGCCCGGGTACCCCTGCAGGTGCAGGTCCGGGGAGGCGTGGCGCTCCCCCAGGCGGCCGAAGTGAAGCGAGAACAACGACTCCCATTGCGAATGGATCATGTCTGGCTGCCAACGTGCGTTTCGATGGGGCGAGTACTCGCAACCAATCCGAATGGAGCCTGGAGCGGGCCCGAGTCGACGGCAGGCCGGCTGCAGGCGACGTCATTCGCCGGGAAGCCAGGCCAAGGGCCATCTATAGTGAGGAGGCAACAGCGAGTCGGCGTCCTCTCCATAGAGCGAATGATGTCACCGTGATACTGGACATAAGTACGCTGGCGCCTTTACGGAAAAAGACAGGAAAGTCAGGGCTCGATGCGCGCCGCCAAGGTCGCCTCGACCTCCAACCGGCGTGAGACTCGAGTGGATGAAGGCAAAGTCATGGATTCACATCGCCATCTGGATGGCAGCGGTACTGCTCTCGGGCCTGCTGCTCAGCGCGCTGGCCAGTTTCCAGCAGGTCCGGTCCATCGACGACCACGTGCAGCAGGCCCTGAAGGATGAAAGCCGCGAGGTCGAAGGCGACCTCATGTCGCGCCTGCGCATCTACGAGTTCCGCCTCAGGGGCTGGCGCGGCGCCATCCACATGCTGGGAATCGACAACGTCACCCTCGACCTGTTCACCCGCTACAGCCGGGCCCGCAATCTCCAGGAAGAATTCCCCGGGGCCCGCGGTTTCGGTTTCATCCGCCGGGTCAAGGTCAACGAGGAGGCGGACTTTCTGCGCCGGGTCAGGGCCGATGGCCAGCCGAACTTCACCCTGCACCAGTTCGCCCCCTTCCAGGGCGAGCGCTACGTGATCCAGTACATCGATCCGCCGGAGGTCAATATCGACGCCATCGGCCTGGACATCGCCTCCGAGCCCCTGCGCCGGATCGCCGCGCAGCGCTCGATGCTCAGCGGCAAGGCCACGCTGACCGCCCCCATCACCTTCGTCAACGAATCCAGGGAGGCCTATCGCTCCTTCCTGTTCCTGCTGCCCGTCTACAGCACCCCGGATACCCCTGCCGATCTCCCGTCCCGCCATGAGGAAATCCTCGGATGGAGTTATGCCCCGCTGGCGATGAGCGAGGTGATGACCGACCTCGACCTGCCCGTGGACAGCCTCCACCTGGAGATCTACGACAAGACCGACGCCCCGCAACGCAAGCTCATCTTCGAGACCCACCACCAGAGCCCGGATGGCGAGCTGGTCCAGACCTACAGCTTCGAACGCGAGGTCTATGGGCGGACCTGGCTGTTCCAGGTCAGCGCCCACGCGGCGTTCGTCGAGTCCCTGGACCCCGTGCACCCCGCCAGGGTGTTCGTGGTCGGGCTGCTGGCCAGCCTCCTGCTCACCGGCATGGTCGGCACCCTGCTGCTGTCACGCCAGCGCCAGCACCAGGTGATGGCCGGCCAGGCGCGGCTGGCGACCATCGTCGAGAATTCCAGCGACGCGATCATCGGCGAGGCGCTGGATGGCCGGATCATCACCTGGAACCGTGCTGCCGAGCAGATGTTCGGCTACACCGAGGCGGAGATCCTCGGCCGCCCCCTCGCCCCCCTGCTGGTCCCGCAGGAACGCCTGGCCGAGGATGAAGCGCTGCTCGAACGGGTGGCACGCGGGGAGCGCGGCCCGACGCTGGAAACCCAGCGCCTGCACAAGGAGGGTCGCCTGATCGATGTGACCATCACCTGCAGCCTGATCCGCGAGGCCGACGACAGCATCCTCGGCGCGGCGAAGCTGATGCACGACATCAGCGACCGCAAGCGCGCGGAGAACTACCTGCGCCAGTTCAACGCCAACCTCGAGCAACAGGTCAGCGAACGCACCGCCGAGCTCTCCCGGGTCGCGGGCCTGCTGCAGGCGGTGCTCGACGCCTCGTCCGAGGTGTCCATCATCGCCGTGGACATGCAGGGCGAGATCGTCGTCTTCAACCGGGGCGCGGAACTGCTGCTGGGCTATACCGCCGCCGAAATGATCGGCATCCGCAATCCCCTGGACTTCCACCTGCCAGAGGAAGTCCAGGCACGCGCGGCCGAACTCAGCCGCGAATACGGCCGCCCCATCGAGGGGATGGAGGTGTTCCGCTGCAAGCCCGACGAGCAAGGGGCGGAAACGCGCCAGTGGACCTATATCCGCAAGGACGGCTCGCAGATCCAGGTGTCCATGGTCATCACCTCCATCCGCACGGAGACCGGTGCGCTCATCGGCCACCTGGGCATCGCCCAGGACATCACCGAACGCCTGCGCAGCAGCGCCGAACTCCACGCCGCCAAAGCCTCGGCCGAAAGCGCCAACGCCGCCAAGAGCCTGTTCCTGGCGAACATGAGCCACGAGATCCGCACCCCTATGAATGCGGTCATCGGCATCGCCCACCTGTTGCAGGGCACGCGCCTGGACGAACAGCAGCAGAACCTGCTCGGCAAGCTGCAGATCGCCGGGCGCTCCCTGCTGGGGATCATCAACGACATCCTCGACATCGCCAAGATCGAGGCCGGCGAGATGCTTCTGGAGAACAGCCCGTTCCGCCCGCGCCGGCTGTTCGGCGACCTCGCCGAACTCTTCGCGCCCCAAGCCGAAGCCAAGGGCCTGCGGTTCGCGGTCAGGGCCGACGAGTTGCCCGAGCAACTCACAGGCGATGCATTGCGCCTCAACCAGATCCTCATGAACCTGGTCGGCAACGCCCTCAAGTTCACCGCCTCGGGCGGTATCGAGGTCAATGTCGAGTGCACCCGCGAGACCGATGAGCGCTGCTGGCTCCGCATCAGTGTCCAGGACACCGGCTGCGGCATCGATGCCGAAGTGATCGAACGGCTGTTCTCCCCCTTCACCCAGGCAGACACCTCCACCACCCGCCGCTTCGGCGGCACGGGGCTGGGCCTGTCGGTGGTACGCGGCCTGGCCGAGAAGATGGGCGGAACGGTCGGTGTGCACAGCACCCTCGGGGCGGGCAGCGAATTCTGGGTACGCCTGCCGTTCAACCGGGTCAGCGACGACCAGGCCTTGTCGGAAGCCGCGTCCAGCCTGGACGTGCTGGTGGTCAGCCAGGACGAGGGCGAACGCCAGCGTCTCACCCAGTTGTGTCGCTCCCTGGGCTGGCGAGCCACCCCATTCTTCAGACGGGAAGACCTGCTCGAACACCTCGGACAACGGCTCGCAGGCCGCCATCCACTGGCCGACGTACTGCTACTCGACCACTTGGCCGGCGACGATGTGCTGGAGACACTCGAACAGCTCAGGGCGCTGCTGGGACGCGAACGCATGCCCAGCAGCGTGGTGTTCTCGGCGCCACGGACATCGGCTGCACCCACCCTGGAAGATGCACTGGTGGACCATTACGCCCGAACGCCACTGGACGGCTCCGATCTCTACAACGCCATCGCTGCCGCCAGCCTCAGGCATCCCAACGGCCACGGCGAGAAACTGATCCACGCCACCGAGCTGGACATCACCCAGGCCCGGTGGCTGGAGGGCATAAGGCTGCTGCTGGTGGATGACAGCGACATCAACCTCGAGGTGGCCAGTCTCATGCTTCAACAGCAGGGCGCCGAGGTGCAGACCTGCATGAATGGCCGCCAGGCGCTGGATTGTCTGCGCGAGGACACCACCGCCTTCGATGTCGTGCTGATGGACCTGCACATGCCGGAAATGGACGGGTTCGAGGCCACCCGCCGACTGCGTGGCGAACTCGGCCTGCAACGACTACCCGTGCTCGCCCTGACCGCCGGAGCGTTGCCGGAAGAGCGTCGCCAGGCCAAGGCGGCCGGAATTGACGAGTTCCTCAGCAAACCCCTGGAACCCAAGGTACTGATCCGCGCCATCCGCCGCGCGGTCCAGGACTCCCGGGGCGCTCCCCTACCCATACGTCCGATCGAGACGCCCACCGGGCCTTCCCGCCCATGGCCGACGATAGAAGGCATCGATACCGTTGAAGTCGCCCAGCGCATGAGTCACGACCTGGAGCTGTTCAACTCGTCGCTGCGGCGGCTGTTCAGCGAGTTCCGCGAATTCCGCGACGACGAGGCGACCCAGCGACGCCTTCAGGACGACCCGCCCGGGCTGACAGCGCGCCTGCACAAGCTCAGAGGGTCGGCGGGGATGCTCGGTGCCCGGTGCCTTCACAAGCTTGCAGGTGAGGCGGAGACCCTGCTACGGATCGACCCCGACGCCCCAGACCTGCCGACACTGCTCGGGCGCTTGGTGGAGGCCTATCTAGAACTCGAACGCCAGACGAACATCGAGGAGATCACCCTCCCCCGCAGCGACGCGGACCATCTGGCAGCGGGCCCCGCGCTGGCGAGGCTGATCGACCACCTGCGCGACCACGACATGGCCGCGCTGGAGCAGTTCGCCCAGGCATGCCCCGCCATCCAGGTTTCGAGCCAGGCACTGGCCGAACAGGTCTGGCAGGCGATCGACAACCTGGACTTCGAGCAGGCGCTGCACCTGCTCGAATCCGCAGGCCTCGTGGCCAAGGAGTGACACCCATGGACTACACACCCTCCCTGCTGATCGTGGATGACGACACCTCGGCGATCCGCATCCTCAGCAAGGCGATCGGCCGTCTCGGCAAGATCCGCTTCGCCACCAACGGCCCCGATGCACTCCGGGCGGCACGGGAGGAAAGGCCCGACCTGGTCCTGCTGGATGCCGAAATGCCCGGCATGGGCGGCTTCGAGGTCTGTGAACGGATGAAGACCGAAATGGAATTGCGCGACGTCCCGGTCATCTTCATCACCAGCCATACCGAGGCGAGCATGGAGGAAGCGGGCCTCGCCCTGGGCGCGGTGGACTTCATCGGCAAGCCCATACGCCCCGCCATCGTCCATGCGCGGGCGAAGACGCACCTGCACCTGAAGCTGGCCATGGACCGGCTCAACCTGCTGGCGCAAACCGACGGCCTGACAGGCCTGGCCAACCGCCGCTTCCTCGATCAGAACATCGAACGCGAATGGCTGAGGACACGCCGCAACGGGCAGCCCTTCTCGTTGCTGCTGATGGATATCGACTACTTCAAACGCTACAACGACCGTAACGGCCACTTGCAGGGCGACCAGTGCCTGATCGCCGTCGCCCATGCCCTGCGCGCCAGCATCAACAGGCCCGCCGACCTGGTGGCCCGCTATGGGGGTGAAGAGTTCGCCGTGCTGTTGCCCGAAACCGACCATGTCGGCGCCTGCCGCATAGCCGAACAACTGGGGGACGGTGTCAGGCACTTGAATATCCCTCATCTCGACAGCCCCCACGGGAAAGTGACTGTTTCAATCGGCGTCGCCAGTTTCGATGAAGAAAGTCCCAGTTGGCCGCATACCAGTGAGAGCAATGAAGTCGCACCGGATATCGCAAGGCTTCTCGAATTTTCGGATGCCGCCTTATATGAGGCCAAGGAAGCGGGCCGGGATTGCAGTCGTTTCAGGAACATCGAACTTGCAGCGTTATTGCCAGCGAGTGGTTCGGGTATCAAGAAAGGCTAGCGGTGTAAGGATCACAAGGGCCTGGATGATTACACGCGCTGTTGAAATCGCCGATGCGACACAGCTCGACAAGACGGGCCCTGCGCAATAGAGCGCTACCCGCAATCAATAACAGCAAGCAAATTCCAGTGCGAATTATTATCGATAATTCAACCTGCAACTAAAGTCTGGTACCGCCTGTCGCCAATGAAAACACAGTAAGAACAGGCGGAAATTCGATAAAAGCACTTTGCCATCAATTCCCTGCAAACAGGAACTTGCTGTCGCTGTAACGACAACGACTAATTGTCGCCTACTTGAATTCACGCACTTTTCACAAGAAGCTCGTTAAACATCCGCCCATGACCTAAAACTTCTATCGGGCACACACATCGCTACACCCGTGCAACTTGGGGAGATCATCATGCTGATTCGCTCGTTACGTGTCTCCACCCGTATCAATGCCGGCTTTGCGGTGCTGGTCACCTTGTTGATGCTGGTCGGGGGCGGCTCCCTGATGCAGATGCACCAGATGCATGACAGCTCCCAAGCGGTCGATGGAAACTGGCTGCCCAGCATCGTCGCGATCAGCCACATGGACGAGGCGACCCTCCAGCTTCGAGCCTCCACGCTGCGGGCCCTGGTGACATTCGATGAAGCAGCCAAGGCCCGCCTCGTCACAGACGAAGCCACACTGCAAAAAGCCCAGGACACCTACAGCAAACTGATTTCGAGCGACGAGGAGCGGAAGCTCTTCGATCGCTATGTCGAGCACCTGCGCGGCTACCTGGAGGTCCGCCGCGCAGTGGTACAACGCTTGGCAGCCGGTGAGCGGGAAGCAGCCGAGTCGATCGTGACCACCAGGCTCAATGAACTGGGAGCTGCACTCGGCACCGATCTCCAAGCATTGATGGAAATCAATGAGGAGGGCGCGAGTCAAGCCTCCGCAGCCAGTAGCTCAGCCTTCGAGCGCGCCATTGCGCTGGTGGGTTTGATCCTCGCTGGGGCCGTCGGCCTGGCCGTCATCCTTGCCCTCCTCCTCTCGCGCAGCATCGTGCGGCCGCTGAACCAGGCGGTCGAAGTGGCGAGCCAGGTATCCCAGGGCGACCTGAGCCGTGACATTCCGGTTGAAGGGCACGACGAGGCGACCTCCCTCATGAGCGCCCTGCGCGGCATGCAGCAGAACCTGCGGCAGACCATCAGCCTCATCGCCGACTCCTCCACCCAGCTCGCCTCGGCCTCCGAGCAACTGCATGCGGTGACCGAAGACACCAGCCGGGATCTCCTGCGGCAGAACCAGGAAATCGAGCAGGCGGCCACGGCCTGCAACCAGATGAGTGCGGCGGTGGATGGGGTGGCCCACAACGCGGCTACGACCATGGACGCTTCGCGCCAGGCCGACACCGCCACGCGCCATGGCCGCGAGCAGGTGGGTGAGACGGTGCGCTCGATCAACGCCCTGGCGACCGACGTGACCGGCAGCGCCGAGCGTGTCGAGAAGCTCGCCCGGCAGATGCAGGACGTCGGCAAGGTGCTCGATGTGATCCGCTCGATTGCCGAGCAGACCAACCTGCTGGCCCTTAACGCCGCCATCGAGGCCGCCCGTGCCGGCGAGCAGGGGCGCGGCTTCGCGGTGGTGGCCGATGAGGTTCGCCTGCTGGCACAGCGCACCCAGCAATCCACCCAGGAAATCGAGCAGATGGTTAACCAGCTGCAGCAGGAAGCCAGCGCCACCGTCGCCACGATGCAGGGCAGTTCGCGCCTGGCCCAGACAACGGTGGACCTCGCCCAGGCCGCCGATGGCAGCCTGGGCGACATCGCTCGGACCATCGCCTCGATCAACGAGCAGAACGTCCAGGTGGCCAGCGCTGCCGAACAGCAGGCCGCTGTAGCACGCGAGGTCGACCGCAGCCTGGTCAACATCCGCGACCTGTCCACCCAGACCTCGGCGGGAGCCAGCCAGACCCGCTCCTCCAGCCAGGACCTGTCGCGCCTGGCCGTGGAGCTCAAGTCCGCCGTCGCCTCGTTCCGCCTGTGACGAGTCATATGCCGCCTGAGAATCACCGTCTCGATGGCGATGCGTCGCTGACGTCGAGGCGCTGCTGGTGGGCCAGGTGGACGACGAACGCAATCTCACGACCTGAGTCGCCCGAGCTGCGTTTAACGGCACAGGGCGTACGGGCGCTCAGCCGCCGATGATCTTCATGACGGTGACGCCGCCGGAGAAGGCGATGTCCTGCTTGTCCGCCAGAGCCTTCACCAACAGCCGCTGCAGCCCGGGCAGGGCCTGGTGGCGCGGCTTCTCCAGCAGGTCGCCGACGTAGTGGCGGTTGCTCGACGACAGGCAGCCATGCAGCCACCCCGTTGAAGACAGGCGCAAGCGCGAACAGGTGCGGCAGAACGGCACGCTTTCGTTGGCGATGATGCCGAAGTGGCCGAGGCCGGGTATCTGGTAGCGCAGCGCGGTGGCATCCACCGGCGCTTCGGCCTGGACGAATTCGTGGCGTTCGCCGATCAGGGCGAGCAGCTCGTCGAGCCCGATGAACTGTTGCTGGAAGCCGACGCCATCACGGGCCAAATGTCCCATGCGCATCAGCTCGATGAAACGCAGCTCGAAACCGTTTTCCAGGCAGTACTCCAACAGCGGCAGGACCTGATCGAGGTTCTGCCCGCGCAGGGGCACCATGTTGAGCTTGATCTTCAGCCCCGCCGCCTTCGCATCGGCCAGCCCCTGCAGCACGGTCTTCAGGTCGCCGCCACGGGCGATGCCACGGAAGGCGTCCGCGTCGAGGGTGTCCAGGGAAACGTTGATACGGCGGATGCCACAATCCACCAGCAACGGCAGCTTGCGCGAAAGCAGTTGGCCATTGGTGGTGAGGCTGATGTCGTCGAGGCCGAGGCAGCTGACGCCACGAAGGAAGTGGTCGAGCTTGGGGCTCACCAGCGGCTCGCCACCGGTGATGCGCAAACGCTCGATGCCGGCGGCTTCCATCAGGTAGGAGACACCGCGCACCATGGCCTCGGCGGAGAGTTCGTCCTGCGCCGCGACCAGGCGCTTGCCATCCGGCACGCAGTAGGTGCAGGCGTAGTTGCAGGCGGCGGTAAGGCTGATGCGCAGGTTGCGGAAGCGCCTGCCTTGGCGGTCGACGATCATGGGGCGCTCCGACGGGGGACAGGGCGCAGTATATCGCTGCGCCCCATCCTGTCCCATGGCTTAGCAGCCGGGACCAGAAGGATCACTCAGCCCGATGGCACGTCATTCTCGCGCTTGCGCTTGTTGCCCATGCGCACACCGATGTCCATGAGGAACTGGAAGAAACCTTCCTGATCTTCCAGGACGTTGCTCCAGAACGGCGAGTGGTAGAGCGCCACGGCGCCATGCACCAGGGCCCAGGCCGCGCAGTAGTGGAAATAGGGCGGCACGTCTTCCAGCTTGCCTTCGGCGATGCGGCCCTTGATCAGCTGGGTCAGGCGCTCGAAGTTGGAGGCACGGATCTTGTGCAGCTGCTCGACCATCTCGGGCACCTGGCTGTTCTTCACCACCTTCTCTTCCAGGCGGTCGAACAGGCGATAGCGCTGCGGGTCGCGCATGCGGAACTCGAAGTAGGCGCGCGACAACGCTTCCTTGTCACGGTCCACGTCCGCGGAATGCAGCAGCTCGTTCAGGTCACGCTCGTAGTCGAGCATCAGGCGCAGGTAGATCTCCGCCTTGGACTTGAAGTGCTTGTAGATGGTGCCTTTGCCGATGCCCACCGCGTCGGCGATCATCTCGACGGTGACGCTGTCTTCACCCTGCTCGAGGAACAGTTTCAGAGCGGTGTCGAGGATTTCCTGCTCGCGGCGGCGAAACTCACGGACTTTACGGGGTTCTTTCTGCATAAAGGGACTGTAGGGTCAAAAATCAAGCCGGGTATTATGCCTAACTAGCGCCAAAATGCACGGATCATCCGACTATGAGCCTATTGCCAGATGGGTTCTGCATGTTTCAGCCCCTCTGTTATAAGGCCGGAAACCGCGAACCAGAAGGGTTTCAGGGGTTACACGGGTGAACGCCTAGCCATCAGGCAGTGGGCTTTCAAGCCGTCTCCCCGCCCTACTTACGCAAAAAGAACTGAGCTCCTGCAGCAATCCGGGGTGCGACCATTGAGCGCAGCCCGGTCAGGAACAGGCGGAGCCGTCATACCCAGGTGCCAACCCTGCAAGCAGACGCTTGAGGACTCAGCCGCCTTCCGCGTATTCCAAATCTGTTTAAAAAACGAGCAGCGGCATCTGGACGCAGGGGGATATTGACCAATACTCAAATGACTGGCGTGCGGCATCTCCCCCCAAGTGCCCCGTCAGTCGAGGTACCGAGGATCGCGTACCTTTGTTTTACTCCTAATGGTCTTGACCCGGATTCATCCCCCAGAACCCGGGTTTTTTTTGCCCGCGAGTTTTAGCCCGCCAGGCGCGCCAGGGGGAACAGGCGCTGGAAGTTCTCGGTGGTCTGCTCGGCGAAGCGCTCGAACTCCACGCCCCTCAGTTGCGCCAGGAACTCGGCGACCTCACGCACGTACTGCGGGAGGTTCGGCTTGCCGCGGTGGGGGATGGGCGCGAGGTAGGGCGAATCGGTTTCCACCAGCAGGCGGTCGGCAGGCACCTGCCGCGCCACGTCGCGCAGCGCTTCGGCATTGCGGAAGGTGACGATGCCGGAAAGCGAGATGTAGAAGCCGATATCCAGCGCCGCCTTGGCCATCTCCCAATCCTCGGTGAAGCAATGCAGCACGCCCGCCTGGGGCAGCGCCGCCTCGCGCAGCAGCGCCAGGGTATCGGCGCGGGCCTCGCGGGTGTGCACGATCACCGGCTTGCCGGTGATGCTCGCGGCTTCCAGATGAAGGCGGAAGGCCTGCTGCTGCAGTTCGGCGGCTTCGGGCTCGTAGTGGTAATCGAGGCCGGTTTCACCGATGGCGGCGACGCGGGGGTGATCCAGCTCGCCCAGCAGCCAATCCAGTGCAGGCGCTTCACCGGGAGCGAGATCCAGCGGGTGGACGCCGACCGAGCAGTGCACGTCGGCGTAGCGACTGGCCAGGTCCTTGACCGCAGCGGCGTTGTCGGCGCTGACGCCGATGCAGAGGAAATGCCCGACGCCACGGGCGCGTGCAGCATCCAGCGCCGCATCGAGGGAACCGCCATGGGCGGCAAGATCGAGGCGATCGAGGTGACAGTGGGAATCGACCAGCATGTTTCGGATCACTTGAACGTCAGGGGAGGCGCCGACCGGAGTCGACGCGGCGGGCGGGAGCCCTTCTTACATGGTGTGGGTCGGGCGGTCCGACTTGAGGGCGCCGGCGAGGTAGGTCTCGATCTTGTTGCGAGCACCGGTGTCGCCATCGTTGAACTGTACGCCGATACCGGCGGCACGGTTGCCTTGCGCCCCCTTGGGGGTAATCCAGACGACCTTGCCGGCCACCGGGATTTTTTCCTGCTCGTCCATGAGGTTGAGGAGCATGAACACTTCGTCGCCGAGCTTGTAGCTCTTGTTCGTCGGGATGAACAGGCCGCCGTTCTTGATGAAGGGCATATAGGCGGCATACAGCACGGACTTGTCCTTGATGGTCAAGGACAGAATCCCGTTACGCGGGCCCAGATTGGGTGGCAGGCTCATGCGGCTTTCCTGGCTAGCTGGCTCAGCGGTGGATTCTAGCCCGGTCCGGGCAGGCTTGCCCACTGCACCAGCAAGGCTTCGAGAAGCAAGACACGGTTGAGGTTGGCCTTGCCGAGCACCTTCTGCCGCTGCTGCAGCAACCAGTCCTGGAACGCCAACACCTTGTGCTGGGGCGCCTTGTCGGCGAGGTACTGGACCACCTTGCGCATATCGGCCAGGCCCAGGCCTTGCTCGTCATGGGTCAGCTGGTAGCGCAGCATCAGTTGCGCCCAGTCGCAGAACCAGTCGAACAACAGGATCAGCGGCACTGCGTTCCAGCCTTCGGCCAGTGCGCTCGCCCCCACCTGCTGCTTGATCAGTTTCTTCACCCCATCCACCACCTGGGCGCGCTGCTCGAGCACGGCCTGCCCATGCAGACGCTGGGCGGTAAGCGGCGAACCACCCGCCAGCACCAGCAGGTCACGGCGGATCTGTTCGTCGGTATCCGGCAGTGCGCGCGCGAGCCAGGCCAGGCTGTCGGCCTCACCAGGCAACGGGCAGGCCTGCTGTACGCAACGGCTCTTGATGGTGGGCAGGAGGCGGCTGGGCTGGTGGCTGATGAGCAACAGCACGGTGTCGCCCGACGGCTCCTCAAGGCTTTTCAGCAAGGCGTTGGCGGAGTTCAGGTTCATGGCCTCGGCCGGCTCCAGAAGCACCACCTTGCGCCCGCCAAGCTGCGCCGTTTGCACGACGAAGCCGACCAGCTCACGAACCTGATCGACCTTGATCGCCTTGTCGGCTTCTTCCGGCTCCAGCACGAAGTTATCCGGGTGGGTGCCGGCGGCCAGCAGGTAGCAGGACTTGCACTGCCCGCAGGCATCCAGGCCCTGGGGCTTCTGGCACAGCAGGCGTGCCATCAGCCGCTCGGCCAGGGCGCGCTTGCCGATACCGGCGGGCCCGTGCAGCAGATAGGCATGGGCGTGACGCGGCCGACCGGCCAGGTGCTGCCAGAGGGATTCCTGCCAGGGATAGGCTTCAGCCACGGCAACGCTCCAGCAGTTCGGGCAGCAAGGCCTCCAGGGCCTCCTGCACGCTCACCAGGGAGGCGGCGGCGTCGAGCACGTGGTAGCGCTGAGGGGCAGCAGCGGCACGCTGCAGGTAAGTCTGGCGCACGGCTTCGAAGAAACCACGGTCCTCCTGCTCGAAGCGATCCAGGCGGCCACGGGCGGCAGCGCGACTGAGGCCGACGTCCACCGGCAGGTCGAAGACCAGGGTCAGGTCCGGGCGCAGCTCACCCTGGACGAAGGCTTCCAGTTGCGCGATGCGCTCCACCGGGAGCCCGCGCCCACCGCCCTGGTAGGCGTAGGTGGCATCGGTGAAGCGATCACAGAGCACCACCTGGCCACGGTCCAGGGCCGGGCGGATGACGCCGGCGATGTGCTGGGCACGGGCGGCGAACATGAGCAGCAGCTCGGTATCGGCGGCCATGGCCTCGTCACTGGGTGCCAGCAGCAGCTCGCGGATGCGCTCGGCGAGGGGCGTACCGCCAGGCTCACGGGTCAGCACTACATCGACGCCATGGTTGCGCAGGCGTTCGGCGAGGAAGTCGCGGTTGGTGCTCTTGCCGGCCCCTTCGGGGCCTTCGAGCGTAATGAACAGACCGCTCACGGGGTGTCCTTGTTGGTAGTGGGCGCGGGGCTGGACCGGTAGTCCGCCCGTCGCTTCAACTGATATTCGCGCACCGCCTGGTTGTGGGCGGCGAGCGACTCGGAAAATACATGGCTGCCGTCGCCACGGGCGACGAAGTAAAGGCTCTTGCCTTCCACCGGGTGCATGGCGGCATGGATGGCCTCACGCCCGACCATGGCGATGGGCGTCGGCGGCATGCCGGCGATCACGTAGGTGTTGTAAGGCGTGGCCTCGCGCAGGTGGGCGCGGGTGATCTTGCCGGCATAGCGCTCGCCCAGGCCGTAGATGACGGTGGGGTCGGTCTGCAGCAGCATGCCCATCTGCAGGCGCCGCACGAAGACGCCGGCGATCTGCCCGCGCTCGCTGGGTACGCCGGTTTCCTTCTCCACCATCGAGGCCATGATCAGTGCCTGGTAGGGATCGGCATAGGGAAGCTTGTCCGCGCGCTTTTCCCATTCGTCCTGCAGCACCTGCTCGAGGCGTTGATGCGCCTGCTTGAGCAGGTCGATGTCACGCATGCCGCGCACATAGCGGTAGGTGTCGGGGAAGAAACGCCCCTCGGGATGCTGGCCCTCCAGGCCAAGGCGCTTCATCAGCTCCTCGTCGCTGACATCGGCCAGGGTCTGTTCCAGCTTCACCTGCTTGGCCAGGGCCGTGCGCAGCTGGCGGAAGTTCCAGCCCTCCACCAGGGTCAGGCTGTACTGCACCACCTCGGCACGCTGCCAGAGACCAAGCAGTTGTGCTGCGTTCATCCCCGGCGCCATGCGGTATTCGCCGCTGTGCAAGGATTGGCCCGCGAGGTTGAAGCGCCAGTATTGGCGCAGCCAGAAGGCCCCTTGAATGACCCCCTCCTCTTCCAGTCGATTGAGCAAGCCACCAGGGGTCGAGCCGGCCGGCACGTCGAGCAACTGCTCTTCGGTCAGCACGAGTGGCTGCTCCAGGGCTTCACGCTGCTGCCAACCGGCAAACGCGAACACGAGGCCGCCGAGGATCAGGCCACTCTGCAGCAGCACGAGCAATTTGCGTATCACGAATCAGCTATCCAGTAGGTCGCGGGCAAGGGCCTGCAGTTTACGGGTGAGCGGCCCGACCGACCAGTCGTGACCCGCGAAGCGGCGCACGGGCCAGACGCCGTAGAGGCTGTTGCAGAGGAAGACTTCATCGGCCGTGAGCAGTTCCTCGTAACCGATGTCGCGCACCTGGGTGGCGATGCCCTGGGCAGCGGCCTGGTCCAGCAACTCCGCGCGCATCACCCCGGCGACCCCGCTGCGCCCGAGATCGGCGGTCAGGAGTACACCCGCGCGGACTATGAAGAGGTTGCTGAAAACCCCTTCGATGACCCGCCCGGAAACGTCGCGCATCAGGCCTTCGGCGAAGCGCACATCCTGCCACTCGGCACGGGCCAGAACCTGCTCCAGGCGATTGAGATGCTTGAGCCCGGCGAGCAGCGGCTGCTCGGCCAGGCGGGTGACGCAGGGGAATAATTCGATGCCCTGTTCGGCGTGACCTTCGGGATAGGCGGGATAGGGGCTGCCCATGAGGATGCGCCGCGGCGGCGTGCCTGGCAGTGCATAGCCGCGCAGGCCATCACCGCGGGTCACCATCAACTTGGCAACGCCCTCACCGAGCTGGGCAGAGAACGCCAGCAGCTCCTCACGCACGAGGTCGAGATCAAGATCGAAGGACAAACGCCGCGCGCCTTCGGCAAGGCGCGCGAGGTGACGCTCCAACAGGCCGGGCCGACCGCCGCATACGGCAATGGTCTCGAATAGACCATCGCCGTAGGCCAGGCCACGGTCCTTGAGGGACAGTGACCCGGCCGGGCGGCCGTCGACCCAGCTCTGCATCAGTCGGCGAACCGACGGAATACCAGGGAGCCGTTGGTGCCACCAAAGCCGAAGGAGTTGGACAGCACCACGTCGATCGGCATGGAGCGGGCTTCGTGGGGCACGAAGTCGAGGTCGCAGCCCTCGTCCGGGTCGTCCAGGTTGATGGTCGGCGGCGCCACCTGATCACGGATCGCCAGCACGCTGAAGATCGCCTCGACGGCACCGGCCGCACCCAGCAGGTGGCCGGTCATGGATTTGGTGGAGCTCACCGCAACCTTGTAGGCGTGGTCGCCGAACACGCTCTTCACCGCCGCTGCTTCAGCCTTGTCGCCAGCCGGAGTGGAGGTGCCATGGGCGTTGATGTACTGCACCTGGTCGCCGTTCAGGCCGGCATCACGCAGGGCATTGTGCATGCAGCGGGCGGCACCGGCGCCGTCTTCCGGCGGCGAGGTCATGTGGTAGGCGTCGCCGCTCATGCCGAAGCCGACCAGCTCGGCATAGATGGTGGCGCCACGGGCCTTGGCGTGCTCCAGCTCTTCGAGAACCAGCGCACCGGCGCCGTCGGACAGCACGAAGCCATCACGGCCACGGTCCCAGGGGCGGCTGGCTGCCGCCGGGTCATCGTTGCGGGTGGACAGGGCACGGGCAGCACCGAAGCCACCCAGCCCCAGGCCACAGGCCGCCATTTCGGCGCCACCGGCGACCATCACGTCAGCTTCGCCATAGGCGATGTTGCGCGCGGCCATGCCGATGCAGTGGGTGCCGGTGGTGCAGGCGGTGGCGATGGCGTAGTTCGGCCCCTGGATACCCAGGTGGATCGACAGGAAGCCGGACACCATGTTGATGATCGAGCCCGGCACGAAGAACGGCGAGATACGCCGCGGCCCCTGCTCGATCAGCGATTTGCAGTTGTTCTCGATGTTGGTCAGGCCACCGATCCCGGAGCCCATGGCAACGCCGATGCGCTCACGGTTGGCATCGGTTACTTCCAGCCCGGAATCGCGCATAGCCTGGAAGCTGGCAGCGAGGCCGTACTGGATGAACAGGTCGAGTTTGCGAGCTTCCTTGGCGGACAGGTACTGCTCGACATCGAAGCCCTTCACCGAACCACCGAAACGGGTGGTGTAGGCGGAAAGGTCCATATGCTCGATCAGGCCGATGCCACTGCGGCCAGCCAGAATTCCTTGCCAGCTGTCCGGGACGTTGTTGCCCAGCGGCGACAGCATGCCCAGGCCAGTGATCACGACGCGTCTACGCGACACAGCGCTCTCCTCTATTTTTTTCTACACGGCGGTTGGATGACGCTTAAAGAAAAGCCGCACGACCTTGGAGGTCGTGCGGCTTTTCCGAGTCGGGAATCGACGATTACTTATTGCGCGTGCGCGTTGATGTAATCGATAGCTTCCTGAACGGTGGTGATCTTCTCAGCTTGCTCGTCCGGGATCTCGGTCTCGAATTCCTCTTCCAGAGCCATCACCAGCTCAACGGTGTCAAGGGAGTCGGCGCCCAGGTCTTCGACGAAGGAAGCGCTGTTGGTGACTTCGTCTTCTTTAACGCCCAGTTGCTCGGCGACGATTTTCTTGACGCGTTCTTCGATGGTGCTCATACCTTGTTTTCACTCCTATGGAAAAATCCGTGCAGCTTGGGCTGCAGTGTATAGAAAGGGTTTTCCGCATTTCAAGCGGGATGCCAACCCCTCCAGGCCCTGTCTGGACCCGTCCATAACCCAATTGCACTTATGTACCGGATTTTAGACAGCTCCTATGACAGTTTCCTGAAGGGAATCGTCACATTCAGCTCATGTACATGCCGCCGTTCACAGGGATAGTAGCTCCGGTGACGTAGGATGCGCTATCGGATGCGAGGAATGCGACCACCTTGGCGATCTCCTCGGCCTGCCCCAGACGCCCCAGCGGAATCTGCCCCAGCAGTGCATCGCGCTGGGCTTCCGGCAGTTCACGGGTCATGTCGGTATCGATGAAACCGGGCGCCACCGAGTTCACGGTGATGGCGCGGGAGCCGACTTCACGGGCCAGGGCCCGACCGAAGCCTTCCAGGCCGGCCTTGGCGGCGGCGTAGTTCACCTGCCCGGCGTTGCCCATGGCACCTACCACCGAACCGATGTTGATGATGCGCCCCCAGCGAGCCTTGGTCATGCCACGCAGCACGGCCTTGGAGAGGCGATAGAGGCTGTTGAGGTTGGTGTTGATGACGTCGAACCACTCGTCATCCTTCATGCGCAGCATCAGGTTGTCACGGGTGATACCGGCGTTGTTCACCAGGATCAACGGCTGGCCAAGGTGCTGCTGGATGTGTTCGAGGGTGCTGGCGACGGATTCGTCATTGCTCACATCGAGCACCAGGCCGGCGCCTTCGACGCCGTTTTCCTTGAGGTATTCGGCGATGCGCTCGGCACCGCTCGGGGTGGTGGCGGTGCCGATGACGACAGCCCCCATGCGACCCAGCTCCAGCGCGATGGCCTGGCCGATACCACGGCTCGCACCAGTGACCAGGGCGACCTTACCTTGCAGACTCATAGTCTTCTCCTTGCTCAGGCCAGCGCAGCGCGAGCGGCTGCGAAGGCGTCGGGGGTATCCAGATTGTGCGTGCCAATGCCTTTCACGCAGCGCTTGTTCAGGCCAGAGAGAACCTTGCCGGGACCACACTCGACCAGCTCGGTCACACCCTGCTCCGACAGGCGAACGATGGACTCCACCCAGCGGACCGGGCTGTACAGCTGGGCCAGCAGGTCGCCCTTGAGAGAGCCGAGATCAGCCACGACGGCGGCACTGACGTTCTGCACCAGCGGAATCTGCGGCGCCTGCCAGGCAATGGCTTCGACCGACTCGGCGAAGCGTTCGGCCGCCGGGCGCATCAGCGCACAGTGGGACGGCACGCTGACCGGCAGCGCCATGGCGCGCTTGGCACCACGGGCCTTGCAGGCCTCGATGGCACGCTCGACGGCAACGGCGCTGCCGGCGATCACTACCTGGCCCGGGGCGTTGAAATTGACCGCGCTGACCACGTCACCTTGCGCAGCTTCGGCGCAGGCGGCCAGTACGTCGGCATCTTCCAGGCCGAGGATCGCAGCCATGCCGCCCTGCCCCGCCGGAACGGCCTGCTGCATGAGCTGGCCACGACGCTCCACCAGCTTCACCGCATCGGCGAAACCCAGGCTGCCGGCAGCGACCAGCGCCGAGTATTCACCCAGGCTGTGACCGGCGACATAAGCCGGGCGGGCGCCGCCCTCGGCCAGCCACAGACGCCAGAGTGCGATGGACGCAGTGAGGATGGCCGGCTGGGTTTTGTCGGTCTGGTTCAGCTGCTCTTCCGGGCCCTGCTGGGTCAGTGCCCAGAGGTCATAACCCAGGGCCTCGGAGGCCTCGGCGAAGGTATCCAGGACCAGCTTCTGCGAAGCGCCGTGCTCGGCCAGCATGCCCAGGGACTGGGAGCCTTGACCGGGGAAAACGAATGCGAGGGATGCGGACATCGGAACTATTCCCTTGTTTGCCTTGATCGATGTACAGGAACGCCGGGCATAGCCAAGCGCAACGAACTGACAGTTGGATGACAAGCCGCAGACAGCGGTCACATCCTAGAGCAACAGATCCTCGAGACGCCCATGCAGGCGCTGGGGAAGGTTCTCGCGAATCTCGATGAGGGCGCGCCGTATGGCGCTCTGGAAGCCATCGGAACCGGCGGCCCCATGGCTTTTGACGACGATACCCTGGAGACCCAGGAAGCTCGCGCCATTGTGCCGAGCGGGCGTCAGGTCCCCCTGCAGGCGGCGCAGCAACGGCAGCGCCAGGGCACCGACCATGCGCGAGCCGAAGCTGTCGGTGAACAACGCTTCGATGCGCGCGGAGATCATCGAGGCCAGGCCTTCGCTGGACTTGAGCAGGATATTGCCGACGAAGCCGTCGCACACCACCACATCGGCCTCGCCCCGGTACAGGCCATCACCCTCTATGTAGCCGATGTAGTTCAGGCCTTCAGCCTGCTGCAGAAGGCTGGACGCCAGCTTGACCTGCTGGTTGCCCTTGATGTCCTCGGTGCCGACGTTGAGCAAGGCGATACGCGGGCGCGCCTGCCCGAGCGCCTCGGCAGCGACGGAACCCATTACAGCGAATTGATAGAGGTGCTCGGCACTGCAATCGACGTTGGCGCCGAGATCCAGCAAATGACAATGCCCCTTGGCCGTGGGCACGGCGCTGACCATCGCAGGGCGATCGATGCCCGGCAGGGTCTTGAGCATGTAACGGGAAAGCGCCATCAGAGCACCGGTATTGCCGGCGCTCACGCAGGCCTGGGCACGACCGGCACGGACCAGGTCGAGGGCGATACGCATGGAGGAGTCGGGCTTGCCACGCAAGGCCTGGGATGGACGCTCGTCCATGCCGATGACTTCGGATGCATGTTCGATGGACAGCCGCTGACGATCGACGCCGCTTTCACGGGCGATCAACTCTTCGAGGAGCTGGGCTTGACCAACAAGAATGAGGTGGAGCGAGGGGAACTCAGCCAGGCAGGCGATGCTGGCCGGGACAATGCAACGGGGACCGAAGTCCCCGCCCATTGCGTCAATCGCGATGATCGGAGCGGACAAGGATTACTCGTCAGCGCCCTTGTCGATCACTTTGCGACCACGGTATACGCCTTCCGGGGATACGTGGTGACGCAGGTGTACTTCACCGGTGCTCTTCTCGACGGACAGGGCGTTGGCCTCGAGGGCATCGTGGGAACGACGCATGTCGCGGGCAGAGCGGGATTTTTTGTTCTGCTGAACAGCCATAATTAATTAACTCCTAAACGTTTGGGTCACGCTTTAACTGCGCCAATACACTGAACGGGTTGGACCGCGTCACCTCGTTCTCACTCGGCTCGGGCTCATCAAGCCCTTCCGGCTGCTGGCAATCTTCAGGGTCATGGGCCGGAACAATGGGCAAGGCGAGCAACAGCTCATCCTCGACCAGAGTCAGAAGATCCAGAGGATCCTCACCCACTTCCAGCACGTCATAGCCCTTGGGCAGTGACTCGCTGTCCGCACCTTCCTTCACCACAGCGTACGTACACTCGCTGTGGATCGGCAGTACGACCAGCTCCAGACAACGCTGGCATACCATCTTGACCTCTACATCGATTTCACTGCGGATAATCGCTGCCCTGCGCTCATCGCGCCCGAAAACAAGTTTCGTGCGTACGATGCCTGCAGTGTCGGCAAGCGGGTCGCAGAGTCGCTCAAGACTGGAGAGCTGCAGCTCACCCTGGAGGGTTACGCCGCGATCTGCCATCTTGCGCGGATCGACGTGAGGTGGAATCGGCCCATTCAACATAGGCGCGACATTCTAGGGATGCACCTGTCACCTGTCAAAACAAATTCCGCCCTGTCCGCCACGTGGCAAGGCCTATAGAATTTCCGCTTCCTGACTGGGAGATCAGCATGCCACCACTGGTGCTTGCATCCAGCTCGCCCTACCGCCGCGAGCTTCTTGAACGCCTTCGCCTGCCCTTCACCTGGAGTGCACCCGCGATAGACGAAACCCGACATCCACACGAGTCGGCCGAGCAACTGGTACGCCGCCTGGCCGAAGAAAAGGCCCGCGCGCTCGCGGACCTGCACCCCGGCCACCTTATCATCGGCTCGGACCAGGCCGCCGTGCTGGGCGAGCAGATACTCGGCAAACCCCTGGAGTTCGAACGCGCCCGCAGCCAGCTACTGGCGGCCAGCGGCACCAGCGTCACCTTCCTCACCGGCCTAGCACTGCTGAACACACGCAGCGGCCGCTGCCAGGTGGACTGCATCCCCTTCACGGTGAACTTCCGCTCCTTGAGCGAAGCGACCATCGAGCGCTACCTGAACATCGAGCAGCCCTACGACTGCGCCGGCAGCTTCAAGGCCGAAGGGCTGGGCGTGAGCCTGTTCCGCTCCACCCAGGGCGAAGACGCCACCAGCCTGGTGGGCCTCCCCCTGATCCGCTTGGTCGACATGCTGCTCGACGAAGGCCTGGAACTGCCATAACGAAAAAGCCCGGCATCAGCCGGGCTCTTCCTTATATATAGGCAGTGTCCCGTCCTGAATAAGGTTTACACCTTCGCCCTTATTTCAGGAGAGCCCCGATGGCAGAAGGTATCCGTCGCAGTCAGCGTGATTACACGCAGGCTTTTAAACTGGCAGTGGTCGATCAGATCGAAAAAGGCGAAATGAGCTACAAGGAGGCTCAGGCTCGCTACGGCATCCAGGGCCGCTCGACGGTGCTGGTGTGGTTACGCAAGCATGGTCGGCAGGACTGGAGTCAGGGAGCCTCCATTCGATCCGCCAGGAGCAAGCCGATGTCCGAACCCAACCTGCCACTGACGCCGGAGCAGCGCATCAAGGAGCTGGAGCAGCAGCTGGAAGTCATGAGCCAGAAGGCCCAGTTCTTCGAAGCGGTCGTGAACGTACTGAAGAACGACTACGGCGTATCCGTTGTAAAAAAGCGTCCCGGCAAGTCCTCACGCAAGGGCAAATCCCAGCGCTGAGCGTTAGCAGGGCTTGCCAGTTCATGGGCTTGAGTCGCCAAGCCTATTACCAGCGTAACCACTCGGCGGACCAGCGTTCCGAGCAAGATTCGCTGATTGCCCAGGTCGTGCGTGAGGTACGGATGCGGCAGCCCCGTCTGGGGGCGCGCAAGTTGCATTTTTTGCTGCAGGATCAGGCCAGGATCGCGTTCCATGTGGGCCGGGATCGCCTGTTTAGGGTGCTGGCGGAGCATCGCCTGCTGGTCAAACCCAAGCGGGCGTACCACAAGACCACCCATAGCTTTCACCGGTTCTATCGTCATCCGAATCTGCTCAAGCCAGGGCTGCAGCAGGTGTTGCCCTGCGCCCCGGAGCAGGTATGGGTGGCGGACATTACCTATCTGCCGAGCCAGAGCGGTCCGCTGTACCTGAGCCTGGTCACCGATGCCTATTCGCGCAAGATCGTCGGCCATCACGTCCACGACAGCCTGCATGCCGAGTCGGTGGCCCGGGCCTACAGCCAGGCGCTGCGGTACCGCACGACGCGGANCCCCCTGGTGCATCACTCCGACCGAGGCATCCAGTACTGCTCGGAGCTGTACCAACGCCTGCACGTGCAGCACGGGGCAACCTGCTCGATGACCGATGGTTACGACTGTTACCAGAATGCGCTGGCTGAGCGCGTCAACGGCATCCTGAAGAACGAGTTGCTGGAGCACCCTCCTACCGGCCTCGGACAGGCGCGTCGCATGGTGCGCGAAGCCGTCGATATCTATAACCGGGAGCGGCCTCACCTGGCTCTGAAATACAAAACGCCCGATGCGGTGCATCGGGCGCTTTGAGGTATGGAGCTTGGCCTGAAAGGTGTAAACCTATTTCAGGACTAGACATGCAACACCACTCGCGGCTGCACTCAGTCGGTGCGCCAGACGATCTCGCTGCTGCCTTGGGCGTTGACCCTGATCCAGCGGTCCGCATCGTCCTCGCCTTCTTCTTCCTGCCAGCCACCCGGTGCGCAACGGATTTCCACGCCCAGCGCGGCGAACGCGGCCAGTGCGCAGGAGAGGTCGTCCTCCCAGGGCGTCGCATCGCTCTCCAGCAGCAGGCTGTGCCATTTGCCCACCGCGCGCGGCAGCCAGGTCACGGGGATGCCGCCGGCGTTGCATTTGAAGGTCTGGCCCTTCTGCTGCCAGGGCGAGCAGTCGCCCAAGGCCTGCGCCAGCCAGGCGGAAACGGCGTCCTGGTCGGCGTCCTTCAGGTAGATCTCGATATCGGGTTGGCGCATGGCGGGGGTCCTAGTTTCTGACGATCCAATCGTAGCGTATGGAGACCGTCACTTCGAAGGCGTCTTTGATCACGGCGGCACGGCGTTCGGCGCTGGCGCGCCAGCCGTGGGGCGTCATGGCCAGAAGGTCGGCACGGGCTTCGCTGCTGGCCAGCTGCAGGTCGAATTCGAGGGTTTCGCTGTGTTCCAGCTTCATGCCCTCGGGGATCAGTGTCAGGTGCTTCTCGTCGTCGTAGTCGCGGACCTCGTCATACAGGCGTTCGCGCAGCTGCATCAGGTGGCCGCGGGTCGGGCCCATGCGCAGCAGGCCACCGCCGGGGGCGAGCAGGCGGCGGGCCTCCTGCCAGTCCAGCGGGCTGAAGACGCTGGCCAGGAGCTGGCAGCTGGCGTCCGCCAGGGGCACGCGGGCCATGCTCGCCACCAGCCAGGTCAGGCCGGGCGCGCGGCGGCAGGCACGCTTCACCGCTTCGCGGGAGATGTCCAGGCCGTAGCCGTCGGCGTCGGGCAGCGCATCGGCGATCTGCGTCGTGTAGTAGCCCTCGCCGCAGCCGATATCCAGCCAGCGCGCAGGGCGGCGTTCGGCAGCCAGCTGCGCCAGGCGGGCGGCCAGCGGCGCGTAGTGGCCGCCTTCGAGGAAGCGTCGGCGGGCCTCGACCATGGCGGCGTTGTCACCGGGGTCGCGGCTGTTCTTGTGCTGCACCGGCAGCAGGTTCAGGTAGCCCTGGCGGGCGCGGTCGAACCGGTGGTTGGCCGGGCAGGCAACGCCGTTGTCCACGGGGGACAGCGGCGCCTGGCAGATGGGGCAGGTGAGCATGATCAGGCCAGCAGCCGTACGAGGGTCTGCTGGTAGATCTCGGTCAGCAGGTCGAGGTCGCTGGCCAGCACGCGCTCGTTGACCTGGTGGATGGTGGCGTTGACCGGGCCGAGCTCGACCACCTGGGTGCCCATGGTGGCGATGAAGCGGCCGTCGGAGGTGCCACCGCTGGTGGACGGGGTGGTCTCGCGACCGGTGACGGCCTTGATGCTGGCGGCCACGGCGTCGAGCAGTTCGCCCGGCTCGGTGAGGAACGGCAGGCCGGAGAGGGCCCATTCCACGTGGTAGTCCAGGCCGTGCTTGTCGAGGATGGCATTGACCCGCTGCTGCAGGCCTTCGACCGTGGATTCGGTGGAGAAGCGGAAGTTGAACACCGCCACCAGCTCACCCGGGATCACGTTGGTGGCGCCGGTGCCGGAGTTGAGGTTGGAGACCTGGAAGCTGGTGGGCGGGAAGAAGGCGTTGCCGTCGTCCCAATGCTCGGCGGCGAGTTCCGCCAGGGCCGGGGCGGCGAGGTGGATCGGGTTCTTCGCCAGGTGCGGGTAGGCCACGTGGCCCTGGATGCCGCGCACGGTGAGGGTGGCGCCGAGGGAGCCACGGCGGCCGTTCTTCACCACGTCACCCACCAGTGTGGTGCTGGAGGGCTCACCGACGATGCACCAGTCCAGGCGTTCGCCACGGGCGGCCAGGCGCTCGACCACAGCCTTGGTGCCATGGTGGGCGGGGCCTTCTTCGTCGCTGGTGATGAGGAAGGCGATGGCGCCCTGGTGCTGCGGGTGCTCGGCGACGAAGCGCTCGACGGCGATGATCATCGACGCCAGGCTGCCTTTCATGTCGGCGGCGCCACGGCCGCAGAGCATGCCCTGCTCGTCGATCTTGGCGTCGAAGGGCTGGTGCTGCCAGGCCTGCAGCGGGCCGGTGGGCACCACGTCGGTATGCCCGGCGAAGCACAGCACGGGGCCTTCACCGCCACGGATGGCCCAGAAGTTCTCCACGTCCTCGATGCGCATGCGTTCGATGCGGAAGCCGACCGCTTCCAGGCGGCGCATCATCAGCTCCTGGCAGCCTTCGTCGACCGGCGTGACCGAGGGGCGGCGGATGAGGTCGCAGGCGAGCTCGAGGGTGGGGGAGAGGGCGGTCATGCAGGGCTCCGGTAAGGCGGCAAGGCGTGAAAAGGACGACATCTTAAAACATAAACGGCGGCCATTGGCCGCCGTTTAGGTCACTCGCTACGGGTCAGGCCGTGGCTTCCGGATGGGGCTGTTCCAGCGGCTTGGGCGCCGAGGAGAGCAGCGCCATGATCAGCGCGGCGAGGTAGGGCAGCGACTGCACCAGCAGCATGGCCACCCAGAACTTCACGTCGGCGCTGGGCAGGCCCTGGACGATGCCGATGCCGATGGCGGCGCCCCACAGCAGGAGCATCACGAAGACTTCTTCGCGGGCTTCCGCCAGGGCCATCATCAGGCCGTGGTTGCTGCGCATCTTCGGCGTGCGGAAGAACGGGATGCTGGTGGTGAAGAAGCCGTACAGCACCGCCTTGGCGATGGTGTGCGACAGGGCCAGGCCCGCTACCGCGGCGCAGAACGCGTCCTTCAGGTTGACGCCGACGGCGCGCTGGTAGAGGAACACGATCTTCGCCACCTTGAAGAAGAACAGCGCCAGCGGCGGGATGGCGAAGATCAGCAGCGGCGGGTCGACCCGTTGCGGCACGATGATCATCGCGGCCGACCAGAGCAGCGCACCGATGGTGAAGAAGATGTTCAGGCCGTCGGCGATCCACGGCAGCCAGCCGGCGATGAAGTGGTAGCGCTGGCCACGCTTGAGCTCGGAATCCTTGCCGAGGAACAGGCTGCGGGCGTGCCCCTTCATGATCTGGATGGCGCCATAGGCCCAGCGGAAGCGCTGCTTCTTGTAGTCGATGAAGGTGTCCGGCATCAGGCCCTGGCCGAAGCTGTCATGGGCGTAGGCGGCGGCATAGCCTTTTTCGAACACGCGCAGGCCGAGCTCGGCGTCTTCGCAGATGGTCCAGTCGGCCCATTGCAGCTCGTCCATCACGGTGCGGCGGATCATGGTCATGGTGCCGTGCTGGATGATCGCGTTGCGGTCGTTGCGGGTCACCATGCCGATGTGGAAGAAGCCCTTGTACTCGGCGTAGCAGAGCTTCTTGAAGGTGTTTTCCTTGCCGTCGCGGTAGTCCTGCGGCGACTGCACCACGGCGATCGAGGGATCGGCGAAGTGCGGGACCATGTGCTTGAGCCAGTTGGGGTTCACGCAGTAGTCGGAGTCGATCACCGCCACGACTTCGGCGTCAGGCGCGGTGTGCGGCAGGATGTAGTTCAGCGCGCCGCCCTTGAAGCCGGCGAGCGGGGCGACGTGGAAGAAGCGGAAGCGCGGGCCGAGCTGTTCGCAGTACGCCTGCACCGGTTCCCAGACGGCCGGGTCCTTGGTGTTGTTGTCGATGATGATGACTTCGTAGTCTGGATAGTCCAGTGCGGCGAGGGCGTCGAGGGTCTGTTTGACCATCTCCGGCGGCTCGTTGTAGCAGGGCACGTGGATCGACACCTTGGGCCGGTAGGGCGAGTCGCCTATCACCGGCAGGAACGGCCGGCGACGGGAGCGTACCCAGACTGCCTCGGCCAGTTCATGGGCCTCGGTGAGCAGGACGATGAACACGCCCAGGGCACCGACGCCCAAGAGCACGCCGACGGTGAGGCTGAACCAGGTGCTGTATTGCTGGCTGTAGTCGTAGGCGATCCACACCAGCACCGAGCCACCGGCGAAGGCGACGAAGGTGAGGAAGGTGCGGCCGCGCTGACGCAGGGCGCTGCCGTCGATGAGCATCAGGGCCAGGGCCAGCAGGGCCATGACCACCGAGGCGACGGCGAGCATGCGCCATTGCGGGATGGCGATCACCGGGCCTTCGAAGTTGAACTTGGGCTGGCGCTCCAGGTTGTAGACACCCCAATAGGCACCCACCGAGCCTTCGTCGCTGGCCTTCCACGGCTGGTCGAAGGCTTCGATCACGAAGTAGTTGTAGCCCTGGGCGTTGAGGGCGTTGACCAGGGTGCGCAGGTAGATGGCCTGGTCGGCCTGGGAGGCGTCGGCGCCGCCGCGCATGCGGCCGTTGCTCGGCCAGCCCACTTCGGAGAGCAGCAGCGGCTTTTTCGGGAAGGCCTTCTTCAGGTCCTTGGCGCGCTCCAGCACGAACTGGGTGGAGTCCTCCATGGGGATGAATTCCCAGTAGGGCAGGACGTGGGCGGCGACCAGGTCGACGTGGTTGGCCAGCTCCGGGTACTTCAGCCAGATGTGCCACTGCTCGGAGGTGGTCACCGGCACCTTCACGGCCGCGCGGACGCGGTCGAGGTAGACGGAGAGGTCCTTGCGGCTGATCTCGCGGCGGAACAACGCTTCGTTGCCGACCACTACGCGCACGACGCTGCGCGAGTTGTTGGCGATTTCGATGGCCTTGGTGATCTCGCGCTCGTTGCGCGCTTCATCCGGGCTGATCCAGATGCCGAGGGTCACGCGCAGGCCGAATTCCTCGGCGATGCGGGGGATGTCGGCGAGGGTGCCGTCCACTGAGTAGGTGCGGATGTTGTCGGTCTGCTTGCTCAGCAGCTCGAGGTCTTCACGGATCTGCTCGTCGGTGGGGTAGCGGTCCTGCTGGGGGTTCTGGTCCACACGGAACGGCGAGTAGGAGTAGCCGGAGATCTGCTCGGGCCAGTCCGGGGCACTGACGGGACGGTTGTAGAGCGCCCAGATTCCGGTGAACAACGCGGCGACCGCCACGAAGACCACCAGGTTGAGTCCAAATTTACGCGATGGCATAGGGATTTCAGGTTCCGAAGCGTGGAACGGGGAGATAGCGCCAGCGAGCGCTGGTCGGCGCGCATGCTACTCCGGCGTCCGGCGACTGTATAGATTCTGTACGAACGATAGCCGTGCCTGCCGGCCATTGCACACAGGCTTTGTCCCTGGGGTTGCGGAGAAGTTCGCGGCGATTTCCCGGGCCCGTCGCTGGCGTTGTGTCAGGCCCGGTACGAAGGGGATTACAGGGCACGCAGAAGGATGCGCTCGCTGGCTTCCAGGTCGAGGTCGCGACGCTCGCTGAGGGCCGTCATGCCGTGGCGCTCCAGCTGGGCCAGCACCTGGGGGATGGCTTCCGCGTCCAGGCCGTGGTCGGCGAGGCGGGTGGGCACGCCCAGGGCTTCGAAGAAGTCGCGGGTGGCGGCGATGGCGCCGTCGATCCGGGTGTCTTCGTCCCCTGTCAGGCCCCAGACCCGCTCGGCGTACTGGGCCAGCTTGGCGCGCTTGGGTTCGCGGCGCTCGGCCAGCAGCGCCGGCAGCACCACGGCCAGGGTCTGGGCATGGTCGAGGTGATAGAGGGCGGTGAGCTCGTGGCCGATCATGTGGGTCGCCCAGTCCTGCGGCACGCCGCAGCCGAGCAGGCCGTTGAGGGCCTGGGTGGCGCACCACATGAGGTTGGCGCGCACGGCATAGTCCTCGGGGTTGGCCAGGGCCTTGGGACCTTCCTCTATAAGGGTGAGCAGCAGGCCTTCGGCCTGGCGGTCCTGCAGCGGCGCATCGGCGGGGTAGGTGAGGTACTGCTCCAGGGTGTGGACGAAGGCGTCGACCACGCCATTGCCGATCTGCCGCGCCGGCAGGCTGAAGGTGGTGCGCGGGTCGAGGATGGCGAAGCGCGGGTACAGCAAGGGGCTGGAGAAGGGCAGCTTCTCCTGGCGCGTCACATGGGTGACCACGCCGTGGGGGTTGCTCTCCGAGCCGGTGGCGGCAAGGGTCAGCACGCAGCCCATGGGCACGGCCGCCTTGGCCCGGGTGCCGGTGAGCAGGTCCAGCGGGTCGCCGTCATGGCACAGGGCCGCGGCGATGAACTTGCTGCCGTCGATCACCGAGCCGCCGCCAACGGCGAGGATGAAGTCGCAGCCTTCGCGGCGCGCCAGTTCCGTGGCTTTTACCAGGGTGTCGAATTGCGGGTTGGCCTCGATGCCGGCGAAGCGGGTCAGCGCATAACCGGCCAGGGCCTGTTCCACCTGCTGCCAGACGCCGTTCTGGAAGATGCTGCCGCCGCCGTGGGTGACCAGCACCCGGCTGCCGGCGGGAATCTCACGGGCCAGCTTGTCGATCTGGCCTTCGCCGAAATGAATGCGGGTGGGGTTATAGAAGGTGAAGTTGCGCATGCTTGGCTCCCTTGTTGTTATCGGCCGACTATAGCGCTGGCGGGCAGCGGGCCGATCTATGGCTCACCATTCAGCGGTGTCGGGCTTGGGATGGCGGTCGACGCTTCCTATAATGCGCGCCCGGCCAGGTGGCTGGCGAGTTGGGAGCTAGGCATGAGTACAGACGAACGTTTCGGTGGCATCGCCCGCCTTTATGGCCTGGAGGGCGCCGCGCGCCTGCAGGCGGCGCACGTGGCGGTGGTGGGCATCGGCGGCGTCGGCTCCTGGGCGGCCGAGGCGCTGGCGCGATCCGGCGTTGGTGAGATTTCCCTGTTCGACCTGGACGATGTCTGCATCACCAACACCAACCGCCAGGTGCACGCCATCGCCGGTGCCGTGGGGCGGGCCAAGGTGGAGGTGATGGCCGAGCGCATTCGCGCCATCAACCCGGCTTGCGTGGTGCATGCGGTGGCCGACTTCGTCACCCGCGAGACCATGGCCGAGTACATCACCCCCGAGCTGGATGCGGTGATCGACTGCATCGACAGCGTGGCGGCCAAGGCGGCGCTGATCGCCTGGTGCAAGCGCCGCAAGATCCAGATCGTCACCACCGGCGGCGCGGGCGGCCAGGTGGACCCGACGCAGATCCAGGTCACCGACCTGAACAAGACCTTCAACGACCCGCTGGCGGCCAAGGTGCGCTCCATGCTGCGCCGCGACTACAACTTCTCGCGCACGGCGGGGCGCACCTACAGCGTGCCTTGCGTGTTCTCCACCGAGCAGCTGCGCTACCCCAAGCCCGATGGCTCGGTGTGCCAGCAGAAGAGCTTCGTCGGTGAGGGCGTGAAGCTGGACTGCGCCGGCGGCTTCGGCGCGGTGATGATGGTTACTGCCAGCTTCGGCATGGCCGCTGCGGCCAAGACCGTGGACAAGCTGGTGGCCGGTGCGCGGCAGCCGTCGGAGCGTGCTGCTGGCTAGAGGGTTGTTCCGGGAATCTCATCGCGAATGAATTCGCGCCTACCCAAGGATGCTGATGACTCGCATGAGCCCTTGGCCGTAGGGCGGGTGAAACCCGCCGGCTGTAGCGGCCTTGTGTCGGGTTGCACCCGACCTACCTAGCGGTCTTGCGTATCTGTTCGAGCACGGCGTTGAGGCCGTTGCTGCGGGACGGGGAGAGCTGGCGGCCGAGGCCGAGCTGGGTGAACCAGTCGGCGAGGTCGAGGGCGGCCAGCTCCTCTGGCGGCAGGCCCTGGACGCGCACCAGAAGCACGGCCAGCAGGCCGCGGATCAGCCGGGCGTCGCTGGCGGCGCGGAAGTGGCGCTGGCCATCCTTCATTTCACTGACCAGCCAGACCTGGCTTTCGCAGCCATGCACACGGTTGGCGTCGCTGCGTTCTTCGTCTGCCAGGGGCTCCAGGCGCTCGCCCCATTGCATCAGCAGGCGCGCACGCTGCTCCCAACTGCCGGCGCCGGTGAAGGCTGCGAGGGCCTCGGAGGCGGCGGGTGGCAGGTTCATCGCAGCAGCTCCAGGGCCTTGTCCAGGGCAACGAAGAAGCGCTCCAGGTCGGCGCTGTCGTTGTAGAGGCCGAGGGAAACACGGATCGCGCCACTGAGGCCGAGCCCCTTGTACAGCGGCATGGCGCAGTGGTGCCCGGCACGCACGGCGATGCCCTGTTCGGTGAGCAGGTGGGCGAGGTCGGCGTTGTGCACGCCTTCGACGCCGAAGCAGGCCAGTGCCACCCGGGGCTCGCCCACCAGGCGCACACCGTCGCGGGCGGCGAGGCCGGCCAGCAGCTTGGCGTGGAGCACGGTCTCGTGGGCGGTGACGGCGGCCGCATCGAGGCTGCCGAGGTAATCCAGCGCGGCGCCGAGCCCGATCACCGGGGCGATGGCCGGGGTGCCGGCCTCGAAGCCCAGGGGCGCGCTGTGGAAGTCGGCGTCCTGGTAGTCGGCGCGGTGCACCATCTCGCCACCGAACTGCCAGTGGTCCAGACGGGCCAGGGCATCGGCCTTGCCATAGAGCACGCCGACCCCTTCCGGGCCGTAGAGCTTGTGCCCGGAGAACACATAGAAGTCGCAACCCAGGGCCTGTACGTCATGACGGCCGTGGACCACGCCCTGGGCGCCATCCACCACGGTCAGCGCGCCCTGCTGGCGGGCCATGGCCAGCAGCTCGGCGAGGGGCTGCCAGCGGCCGAGCACATTGGACAGCTGGCTGACGGCGAGCAGGCGGGTACGCGAATCGATCAGCTGGCGGGCTTGGTCGAGGTCGATATCGCCCCGTGCATCCAGCGGCAGCACCACCAGTTCGAGCTGGCGACGGCGTGCCAGCTGCTGCCAGGGCAACAGGTTGGCGTGGTGTTCCAGGGCGCTGATGACGATGCGATCACCGGGCGCGAAGTGCCGCTCCAGCCCATAGGCCAGCAGGTTGAAGGCTTCGGTGGCGCCACGGGTGAAGACGATCTGCGCCGGGTGGGCGGCGTTCAGCCAGTGGGCGACGCGGGTGCGGCTGCCTTCGAAGGCCCGGGTCGCCCGCTCGCCCGGCAGGTGCTGGGCACGATGCACATTGGCCGCGCCGCTGGCGTAGTAACCGAGCAGGGCATCGAGCACCGCCTGGGGCTTCTGCGAGGTGGCGGCGCTGTCCAGGTAGGTCTGCCCCTCGGCGTCGAGGGCCGAAAGGGCGGGGAAGTCGGAGCGCCAGGGGGACGGAAGCATAGCGATGAGCCTGAGACCGGAAAGTGCTGGAAGCCAGAAGCTGGAAGCCGGAAGTACTCGAGGTCACTTCCGGCTTCTGGCTTTCGACTTCAAGCTGTCTTTTTAATTATGCGCGTGAAGGGCTTCGTTCAGCTCAATGGCCGTCTTGTTGGTCTTGCACTCGACGGCGCCGTTCTGCGAGTTGCGGCGGAACAGCAGGTCGGGCTGGCTGGCCAGGTCGCGGGCCTTGACCACTTTCACCAGGGCGTTCTGGTCGTCCAGCAGGGCGACCTTGGTGCCGGCGGTGATGTACAGGCCGGCTTCGACGATGTTGCGGTCGCCCAGGGGGATGCCGATGCCGGCGTTGGCGCCGATCAGGCAGCCTTCGCCCACGGCGATGACGATGTTGCCGCCACCGGAGAGGGTGCCCATGGTGGAGCAGCCGCCGCCCAGGTCGGAGCCCTTGCCGACGAAGACGCCAGCGGAGACGCGGCCTTCGATCATGCCCGGGCCTTCGGTGCCGGCGTTGAAGTTGATGAAGCCTTCGTGCATCACGGTGGTGCCTTCACCCACATAGGCGCCCAGGCGGACGCGGGCGCTGTCGGCGATGCGCACGCCGGCGGGGACCACGTAGTCGGTCATCTTGGGGAACTTGTCCACGGAGAAGACTTCCAGCAGCTCGCCCTTCAGGCGCGCTTCCAGCTGGCGCTCGGCCAGTTCGCCGAGGTCGACGGCGCCGTGGCTGGTCCAGGCGACGTTCGGCAGCAGCGGGAAGATGCCGGTCAGGTTCAGGCCGTGGGGCTTGGCCAGGCGGTGGGACAGCAGGTGCAGCTTGAGGTAGGCCTCGGGGGTGGAGGTCAGGGCGGCGTCTTCGGCCAGCAGGGTGGCGACCAGCGGCTTCTGGCTTTCGGCCAGGCGGGTCAGCAGGGCGGACTGGGCCGGGTCGATTTCCTTGAGCGCGGAGGCCAGGTCAGCGGCCTGGGCATTGCTGAAGGCGATGGCCTGGTTGCCGGCGCTGTAGCTGAGGATCGGGGTGATGGCCTCGACCAGCTGGGCGCTGGGCTTGAGCAGGGGCTGGGCGTAGAAGACTTCCAGCCAGTTGCCCTGGCGGTTTTGGGTGCCGACGCCGAAAGCGACGCTGAAGAGTTGGGTGGACATGGGAATTCCTCGTTCTGAATAGGTTGGATCAGGCGGTCCGGTCGATGGCTTGCCGGGCGGTGCCGAGACGGTGTGCGGTCACTTGAAGGCGGCGGCGTAGAGCTCGGGCTTGAAGCCGACCAGGGTGCGGGTGCCCAGGTCGAGTACCGGTCGCTTGATCATCGACGGCTGGGCCAGCATCAGTTCGATGGCCTTGGCCTGGTCGAGATCGGCCTTCTGCGCGTCGTCGAGTTTGCGGAAGGTGGTGCCGGCACGGTTGAGGACGGTTTCCCAGCCATGTTCGGCACACCATTTCTGCAGATTGGCGCGGTCGATGGCGGAAGCCTTGTAGTCGTGGAAGGCATAGCTCACGCCCTGCTCGTCGAGCCAGGTGCGGGCCTTCTTCATGGTGTCGCAGGCCTTGATGCCGTAGAGGGTGATGGTCATGGGGCAGCTCGGAATCACGTAAACCAAGGGGGCGCGCAGCCATGGGCGCGCGACGTCGGTCGGCGATTATGCCACGCGGGATTGCCCGATGGGGCGCCTGCGCGGCGCACCGTGCCGTCAGAGGAAGAACACAGCGAGGCCGAGCACAGCGACGACTGCGCCGAGGGCGCGCACGAGTGTCGGCGCCGATTGGAGCTGGCGCTCGGGGGCCAGGCGTACCAGGGGGTAGCGGCCATAGAAGCGCGCCAGGGCAGTGGACACCTTGCCCGGGGCGAGTAGCAGATAGAGCGCGACGGCGAGCAGGAGGATGCCGATTGCCAGGCGGAGCGTGCTGTCCATTCGAAACTCCTAGAGTGCCCAGCGCGTGACGTTGTGGGACACGCTGATATCGACGCCGCCGTAGTCGGTCGAGACGCTGGTGGGGATCATCGGGCCATTGGGGATCTTGATGCCACCGCCGATCTTGACGCCAGCACCGGCTTCCACGGAGACGCCGCCCATGTAGCCGTAGCCCTCGAAGCTGTCGGAGGACTTGGCGGCATCGTCGCTGAAGCGGAAGGTGCGGGATGTGGCGCGGAATGCGGGAAGACCTACGCCGATGCCGGCCATGTAGACGGTGTAGAGAGAGGTGCGGCCGTTGCTGGTGTCGCGTACTTCGGCGTTGAACACGCCGCCGCCGACGATGACGTGGCCGACCGCGCCGCCGATGGTGATGGTCACTTCGAAGACTTTCATCCTGACTCCTGCTCCATGGATGGCGGGCCCCGGTTCAACCGGGGTCTGCGAGCTCATCCTTCCCTGGATGAGAGGCCGGATTTTCAGGGCCCCTGCGCCAAGGGGCAAGCTTGGATGTTCGGCTTTGTGACACCTGCCCCGTTCGCTGACCGGGCAGTCGGATCAGAGGCTGCGGACGAAGTCGCGGATGCGCTCGGCGGCTTCGATGCACTCGGCGAGCGGTGCTACCAGGGCCATGCGCACGCGGCCGGCGCCGGGGTTGAAGCCGTCCACCTCGCGGGAGAGGTAGGAGCCGGGCACCACGGTGACGTGCTCGCGGGCGAAGAGCTCGCGGGTGAAGGTCTGGTCGTCCACCGGGGTTTTCGCCCAGAGGTAGAAGCCACCGTCCGGGCGTTGCACGTCGAGCACGCCACCGAGGATGTCGAGCACGGCGTCGTACTTCTCGCGGTACAGGTCGCGGTTGGCGCGCACGTGGGCTTCGTCGTTCCAGGCGGCGATGCTGGCCAACTGGGTCTGCACGGGCATGGCGCAGCCGTGGTAGGTGCGATAGAGCAGGAAGGCCTTGAGGATGGCGGCGTCACCGGCGACGAAGCCGGAACGCAGGCCCGGCAGGTTGGAGCGCTTGGACAGGCTGTGGAACACCACGCAGCGGGCGAAGTCGCTGCGGCCCAGTTCGGCGCAGGCGCTGAGCAGGCCGGCGGGCGGGTTGGCTTCGTCGAAGTACAGCTCGCTGTAGCACTCGTCGGCGGCGATGACGAAGTCATGCTCGTCGGCCAGGGCGATCAGCTTCTTCAGTTGTTCGACCGGCACCAGGGCGCCGGTGGGGTTGCCCGGGGAGCAGAGGAAGAGGATCTGGCAGCGCTGCCAGACCTCGACCGGTACGGCGTCGAAGTCGGGGTTGAAGCCGTTCTCCGCCAGGCAGGGCAGGTAGTGCGGCTCGGCGCCGGCGAGCAGGGCTGCGCCTTCATAGATTTGGTAGAAGGGGTTCGGGCTGACCACCAGGCCGTTGTCGGTGCGGTTGACCACGGTCTGGGTGAAGGCGAACAGCGCCTCGCGGGTGCCGTTGACCGGCAGCACGTGGCGGGCGGCGTCGAGCCAGCCGGCCGGTACCTTGAAGCGGCGCTCGCACCAGGCGGCGATGGCTTCACGCAGGGCCGGGATGCCGAGGGTGGTGGGGTACACGGCCATCTGCTCGAGGCTATCGGCCAGGGCCTTGGCGACGAAGTCCGGCGAGCGGTGCTTGGGCTCGCCGATGGACAGGGCGATGGCCTTCTTGTCGGCGGGCTGCACGCCGCCGAGCAGGGCGCGGAGCTTTTCGAAGGGGTAGGGCTGCAGGTGGTTCAGCGCGTCGTTCATTCGTTGTTCCTGGCTACTGCGAGCGGCTGCACGGGCGCGCTCAGATACTGATGCGATTCGGGTCCACGCCCTGGGCGTTGGCTTCGGACAGCTGCGAGACGATGGCGGCCTGCAGGCGCCGGCACAGCTCGGGGTCGGCCAGCGGCTGGTTGTCGGCGTCGGTGACGAAGAACACGTCTTCCACCCGCTCGCCGAGGGTGGCGATCTTGGCGTTCTGCAGCGACAGGTCGAAGTCGAGGAAGATGCGCCCGATGCGCGCCAGCAGGCCGGGGCGGTCGGGGGCGATCAGTTCGAGCACGGTCACCGGGCGCTGGGCGTCGTTGGAGATGGTCACCTGGGGCGGGAAGGCGAAGTGCTTGAGCTGGCGCGGTACGCGGCGCTGGATGATCGCCGGGTACTCGTCGGGGTTCTTCAGCGCCTCGATCAGGCCCTCGCGGATTTCCTTCACCCGCGCCGGGTTGTCGCCGATGGAGCCACCGGCGGTGTCGAGCACGATGTAGGTGTCGAGGGTGAACTGGCTGGTGGAGGTGATGATCCGCGCGTCGTGGATGTTGAGGTTGAGCTGGCTCATCGCGGCCACGGTCACGGCGAAGAAGTCGTGCTGGTCCGGGGCGTAGATGAAGATCTGGGTGGCGCCCTCGAACTCGCGCTGGGCGGTTTCCTTGATCAGCACCAGCGGGTCGTTGCCGGCCGGGTGCTGGAGGATGGCTTCGGTGTGCCAGGCCACGTCGTTGGCGGTGTGGCGCAGGAAGTAGTCGTCGCCGAGCTGGGACCAGAGTTGCTCGGCGTCGTCCTGGTCGATGCCGTTGCGCACGAGGATGTCGATGGCGGCGGTCTGGGTCTGGCGGATCTGCTCTTCGCGGTCCAGCGGGTTTTCCAGGCCGCGGCGCAGGGCGCGCTTGGTTTCGGTGTAGAGCTGGCGCAGCAGGCTGGCGCGCCAGGAGTTCCAAAGGCTCGGGTTGGTGGCGTTGATGTCGGCCACGGTGAGTACGTAGAGGTAGTCGAGGTGGGTCTGGTCGCCGACCAGCTGGGCGAAGTCGAAGATCACCTGCGGGTCGGAGAGGTCCTTGCGCTGCGCGGTAGTGGACATGACCAGGTGGTTCTGCACCAGCCAGGTGACCAGGCGCGAGTCCCAGGCCGGCAACTGGTGCCGGGCGCAGAAGGCTTCGGCGTCGACGGCGCCGAGCTCGGAATGGTCGCCGCCACGGCCCTTGCCGATATCGTGGTAGAGACCGGCGATATAGATCAGCTCGGGCTTGGGCAGCTTGTCGATGACCTTGCTGGCCAGGGGGAACTTCTCCGCCAGTTCGGGCCACTTGAGCTTGCGCAGGTGCTTGATCAGGTTGAGCGTGTGGGCGTCGACCGTATAGATGTGGAACAGGTCGTGCTGCATCTGCCCGATGATGTGGCCGAACTCGGGCAGGTAGAGGCCGAGGATGCCGTAGCGGTTCATCCGTCGCAGGTTGCGGTGGATGCCCTGGTACGACTTGAACAGCTCGATGAACAGGCTGGTGTTGCGGATGTCGCTGCGGAAGTCGTCGTCGATCAGGTGGCGGCTGTCGCGCAGCAGGCGGATGGTGTCGGCACGCACGCCCTTGATCTCGGGGTGCTGGGCCATCAGCACGAAGATTTCCAGCAGGGCGAAGGGGGTGCGCTTGAAGACGTTGGGGTGGGTGACTTCGATGTAGCGGTCACGCAGCTGGAAGCGGCTGTTGAGCGGCTGCGCGGGCGACGACTCGGCGCTGCGCAGGATGACTTCCTCGAAGTGCTGGTTGATCAGGTCGCTGAGCTCGGCGACGCCCATCACCACGCGGTAGTACTTCTGCATGAAGTGTTCGATGGCCTGCTTGGCATCGTCGCCCTGGAAGCCCAGCAGCCCGGCCAGCTTGCGCTGGTGGTCGAACAGCAGGCGGTCCTCGGCGCGGCCGGCGAGCATGTGCAGGGCGTAGCGCACCTTCCAGAGAAACTCCTGGCTGGAGGCGAGCATGCTGCATTCGCTTTCCACGAGGAAGCCTTCCTTTACCAGGGCGTGCAGGTTGAGGCTGCCGAACTGGCGGCGGGCGACCCAGAGGATGGTCTGGATGTCGCGCAGGCCCCCAGGCGAGCCCTTCACGTTGGGCTCGAGGTTGTATTCGGTGTCGTTGTACTTGGCGTGGCGGGCCTTCTGCTCCTGGCGCTTGGCGAGGAAGAAGTCCTTGCTCGGCCACATGCGCTCGGGGCTGGTGACGTCCTGCATGCGCCTGCGCAGGCTTTCCGGGCCGGCGATGGTGCGGCTTTCCATCAGGTTGGTGACCACCGTCAGGTCGGCGCGGGCCTCATCGGCGCATTCGTCCACCGAGCGCACGCTCTGCCCGACTTCCAGGCCGATGTCCCAGAGCAGGGTGAGGAAGCCCTCGATGGATTCGCGAAAGGTTTCGTGGTCGGCGCTGTCCAGGAGGATCAGCAGGTCGATGTCGGAATAGGGGTGCAGCTCGCCCCGGCCGTAGCCGCCGACCGCCAGCAGGGCGATGTCGGCGTCTTCGCTCCAGTCGAAGCGCTCCCAGGCGGCGCGCAGGAGCTGGTCGACGAACCAGGCGCGGTCTTCCACCAGGCGGCGGATGTCGCGACCATTGGCGAAGCGGGTGTCGAGCACCTCCTTCGCCTGGCGGATGGCCTTCTTGAAGGCGGCGATGGGGCTGGATTTCAGCGCCAGCTCGGCCTGGAACTGGCCGCGGTCGAACAGTTCGGGATCCACCTGCGGCATCGGTCGCCTTCCTTATAGCTGTGGGGCGGGGTCAGGACTCAGGCAGAAACCCGGGGAATGGTGTCGTCGCTGCGCAGGGTGAAGATCTCGTAGCCGGTCTCGGTCACCACCAGGGTGTGTTCCCACTGCGCGGAGAGCTTGCGGTCCTTGGTGATGGCGGTCCAGCCGTCGCCCAGTACCTTGGTCTCGGCACGGCCCTGGTTGATCATCGGCTCGATGGTGAAGGTCATCCCCGCCTTGAGCTCCATGCCGGTGCCGGCACGGCCGTAGTGGAGGATCTGCGGCTCTTCATGGAACACCGCGCCGATGCCGTGGCCGCAGAACTCGCGGACCACCGAGAAGCCGTTCTTCTCGGCATGCTTCTGGATCACCTCGCCGATGTCGCCCAGGCGGCAGCCCGGCTTGACCAGTTCGATGGCCTTGTACATGCACTCCTGGGTGACCTGGGACAGGCGCTCGGCCCAGACCGGCACCTTGCCGACGTGGAACATGCGGCTGGTGTCGCCGTGGTAGCCGTCCTTGATGACGGTTACGTCGATGTTCAGGGTGTCGCCGTCCTTCAGCGCCTTCTCGTTGGGAATGCCGTGGCACACCACATGGTTGATCGAGGTGCAGATGGACTTGGGGAAGCCTTTGTAGTTGAGCGGGGCGGGAATCGCTTTCTGCACGTTGACGATGTAGTCGTGGCAGATGCGGTCGAGTTCTTCGGTGGTCACGCCGGGTTTGACGTGCTCGCCGATCATCTCCAGGACTTCGGCGGCCAGGCGGCCTGCCACGCGCATCTTTTCGATTTCTGCGGGCGTCTTGATGGTCACGGTCATGGCGGTTCTCGAGCGTTTCTATATAAAGGGTGCAATCTTAACAGCTGGAAGCCCGAAGCTTGAAGCTGCAAGAAGGCCCGACGCGTCTCGCTTCGGGTTCCGAGCTTATAGCTTCGGGATGAATTCTGTGCTATAAAACGCGCCGCTTTATGGGCAACCCTGTCCTGAAGCACAAACCCCACACACGTATCGACACGATTTCCTGGGTGCCCGCAAGGGTTGGAGATTGGGGTACGTGGAGGCCTAACCCGACTTATCAAGGAACTATCATGTCCCAAGTCAACATGCGCGATATGCTGAAGGCCGGTGTGCACTTCGGCCACCAGACCCGTTACTGGAACCCGAAAATGGGCAAGTTCATTTTCGGCGCGCGTAACAAGATCCACATCATCAACCTTGAAAAAACCCTGCCGATGTTCAACGAGGCCCTGTCCTTCGTTGAGAAACTGGCTGCAGGCAAAAACAAGGTTCTGTTCGTCGGCACCAAGCGTTCCGCTGGCAAGATCGTCCGCGAAGAAGCTGCTCGTTGCGGCTCCCCGTACGTCGATCACCGCTGGCTCGGCGGCATGCTGACCAACTACAAGACCATCCGTCAGTCGATCAAGCGTCTGCGTGATCTGGAAGGTCAGGCTCAGGACGGCACTTTCGCCAAACTGACCAAGAAAGAAGCGCTGATGCGCACCCGCGATCTGGAAAAACTGGAACGCAGCCTGGGTGGTATCAAGGACATGGGCGGCCTGCCGGACGCTCTGTTCGTGGTTGACGTTGACCACGAGCGCATCGCTATCACCGAAGCCAACAAGCTGGGCATCCCGGTCATCGGCGTAGTCGATACCAACAGCAGCCCGGAAGGCGTTGACTACATCATCCCTGGTAACGACGACGCCATCCGCGCCGTTCAGCTGTACCTGGGTGCCATGGCTGACGCCGTACTGCGTGGCCGTCAGAACGCCAATGGCGGTGCTGACGAGTTCGTCGAAGAAGCTGCTGCTTCCGAGGCTGCCGAAGGCTGAGGCCGGCGCGCTTAGCGTTACCCGGTGCGCAAGAAGGGGGCTAGGCCCCCTTTTTGCCACCTTAGATATTTGTCTGCCCGGAATGCCGGGCTGAATGGTTGAAAACCTATTCAAGAGGATAGCGAACATGGCAGAGATTACTGCAGCCCTGGTTAAAGAACTGCGCGAGCGCACCGGCCTGGGCATGATGGATTGCAAGAAGGCCCTGACCGCGGCCGAAGGCGACATCGAAAAAGCCATCGACGACATGCGTGCCGCGGGTGCCATCAAGGCTGCCAAGAAGTCCGGCAACATCGCTGCCGAAGGCGCCATCGCCGTCAAGGTTGCTGCCGACAACAAGGCCGCCGTGATCATCGAAGTCAACTCCCAGACCGACTTCCTGGCTCTGCAGGACGACTTCAAGAACTTCGTCGCCGCCACCATCGACCAGGCTTTCGAAGAGAAGCTGACCGACGCCGCTCCGCTGGTTGCCTCCCGCGAAGACGCCCGTCTGGCCCTGGTTTCCAAGACTGGCGAAAACGTCAACATCCGTCGCCTGACCCGCGTCGAGGGTGACGTCGTGGGTGCCTACCTGCACGGCCACCGCATCGGCGTTCTGGTCAGCCTGAAAGGCGGCAGCGTCGAACTGGCTCGCGATATCGCCATGCACGTGGCTGCCAGCAACCCGCAGTTCCTGAACGCTTCCCAGGTTTCCGAAGAAGCCGTTGCCAAGGAAAAGGAAATCTTCCTGGCCCTGAACGCCGACAAGATCGCCGGCAAGCCGGAAAACATCGTCGAGAACATGGTCAAGGGCCGTATCGCCAAGTTCCTCGCCGAAGCCAGCCTGGTCGAGCAGCCGTTCGTCAAGGATCCGGAAGTCAAGGTCGGTGACCTGGCCAAGAAAGCCGGCGCCGAGATCGTTTCCTTCGTACGTTACGAAGTAGGCGAAGGCATCGAGAAGGTCGAAGTGGACTTCGCTGCCGAAGTTGCTGCTCAAGTCGCTGCAACCAAGCAGTAAGACAGCCTAGGCTGTCGCCCTGGAAGAGGCTGCCCGCTCACGCGCGCGGCCTCTTCGTCAAACTGGGGAGCCCTTTTGGGTGGCTCCGTGGCCAGGCCCGCCAGGCGGGCACCAAGTGCCGCGTGCGTAGTCGAAGCTACGCTCCAGAACGCGGGAGCCCCGTGCTCCATGAATTCAATACGCCGCAGGAGAACTCGTAATGGCTCAGCAGGTGAGTGGTCGTCAACCTCGCTATAAACGCATTCTGCTCAAACTCAGCGGCGAAGCCCTGATGGGTGCCGAGGAGTTCGGGATCGATCCGAAGGTCCTGGACCGCATGGCGCTGGAAATCGGTCAGTTGGTGGGCATTGGCGTCCAGGTCGGCCTGGTCATCGGCGGCGGCAACTTGTTCCGCGGTGCCGCCCTCAGTGCCGCCGGCATGGACCGGGTCACCGGCGACCACATGGGCATGCTGGCCACCGTGATGAACGGCCTGGCCATGCGCGACGCCCTTGAGCGTTCCAACATCCCCGCGCTGGTGATGTCGGCCATCTCCATGGTCGGCGTGACCGATCACTACGACCGCCGCAAGGCTATGCGCCACCTCAAGAGTGGCGAAGTGGTGATCTTCTCCGCCGGCACCGGCAACCCATTCTTCACCACCGACTCGGCGGCCTGCCTGCGCGCCATCGAGATCGATGCTGACGTGGTATTGAAAGCCACCAAGGTGGATGGCGTGTACACTGCCGACCCCTTCAAGGATCCGAACGCCGAGAAATTCGATCACCTCACCTATGACGAGGTGCTGGATCGCAAGCTGGGCGTGATGGACTTGACGGCGATTTGCCTGTGTCGTGACCAGAAGATGCCGCTGCGGGTCTTCAACATGAACAAACCCGGCGCCCTGTTGAACATCGTTGTGGGTGGCGCCGAAGGAACCCTGATCGAGGAGGGCGAGCAATGATCAACGAGATCAAGAAGGACACGCAGGAACGCATGACGAAGACCCTGGAGTCGCTGGGTCATGCCTTCGCCAAGATCCGCACCGGCCGTGCGCACCCGAGCATTCTGGACAGCGTGATGGTGTCTTACTACGGCACCGATACCCCGCTGCGCCAGGTGGCCAACGTGACCGCCGAGGATTCCCGCACCCTGGCCCTGACCGTGTTCGACAAGAGCATGATCCAGGCGGTCGAGAAGGCCATCATGACGTCCGACCTCGGCCTGAACCCGGCCACCGCGGGCACCACCATCCGCGTACCGATGCCGGCCCTGACCGAGGAAACCCGCAAGGGCTACACCAAGCAGGCTCGCGCTGAAGCCGAGAACGCCCGTGTCGCGGTGCGTAACATCCGCCGTGATGCGCTGGCCCAGCTGAAGGACCTGGTAAAGGAAAAGGCGATCAGCGAAGACGAAGAGCGTCGCGCCGCTGATGATGTGCAGAAGCTGACCGACAAGTTCGTCGCTGAGGTCGATAAGGGCCTGGAAGGCAAAGAAAACGACCTGATGGCTGTCTGACGGCACCCGCATATGGAAAAGAAAGGCGTTTCTCCAGCGATCCCGCGTCATGTGGCGATCATCATGGATGGCAACAATCGCTGGGCAAAGAAGCGCCTGCTGCCAGGCGTCGCCGGCCACAAGGCCGGTGTCGACGCCGTTCGTGCGGTTATCGAGGTGTGCGCCGAGGCCGGTGTCGAGGTGCTCACCCTGTTCGCATTCTCCAGTGAGAACTGGCAGCGCCCGGCCGAAGAGGTCGGCGCGCTGATGGAGCTGTTCCTCTCGGCCTTGCGCCGGGAGGCGCGGCGCCTGAACGACAACCAGATCCGCTTGCGCATCATCGGTGATCGTTCGCGCTTTCACCCTGAGTTGCAGGCTGCGATGCGTGAAGCCGAGCTGCTGACCGCCGGCGAGCATCGCTTCACCCTGCAGATCGCCGCCAACTACGGTGGCCAGTGGGACATCACCCAGGCCGCTCAGCGCCTGGCCCGTGAAGTCCAGGCCGGGCACCTGCAGGTGGACGAAATCACTCCCGGGCTGTTGCAGAACTGCCTGGCCACTGGCGACCTGCCGCTGCCTGACCTGTGCATCCGCACCGGTGGCGAGCATCGCATCAGTAATTTCCTGCTCTGGCAGTTGGCCTATGCCGAGCTGTATTTCTCCGATCTGTTCTGGCCTGACTTCAAGCACGAAGCCATGCGCAAGGCCCTGGCCGATTTCGCCATGCGCCAGCGCCGGTTCGGCAAGACCAGCGAACAGATAGAAGCCGAGGCCCGCTAACGATGCTGAAACAACGAATCATCACCGCGCTGGTGCTGCTGCCCATCGCGCTGGGAGGTTTCTTCCTGCTCGATGGCGGCGCTTTCGCGCTGTTCATCGGCCTGGTGGTCAGCCTGGGTGCCTGGGAATGGGCGCGTCTCGCCGGTTTCGGCGCCCAGCCTGCCCGTGTTGGTTATGCCGCACTGGTGGCGGCCCTGCTGTTCGGTCTTTACCAGCTGCCGGCCCTGGCGCCCTGGGTTCTCGCTGCCGGCATCCTCTGGTGGGTGGCAGCGACCTTGCTGGTGCTCGGTTATCCCGCCAGCAGCCGCTACTGGGGTGGCTCTGTGGGCAAGCTGGTCATCGGCCTGCTGATTCTCCTGCCGGCCTGGCAAGGCCTGGTGCTGTTCAAGCAGTGGCCGCTGGCCAACTGGCTGATCCTTGCGGTGATGGTGCTGGTCTGGGCTGCCGATATCGGCGCCTATTTTTCCGGCAAGGCCTTCGGCAAGCGCAAGCTGGCTCCGGCCGTCAGTCCCGGCAAGAGCTGGGAAGGGCTGATCGGCGGCCTGTGCACCAGCCTGCTGATCACCCTCGGCGTGGGTATCTTCCGCGGCTGGGCGGGCGGTGAGCTGCTCGCCGGCCTGCTCGGTGCGGCGCTGGTGGTGTTGATCTCGGTGGTGGGCGACCTCACTGAAAGCATGTTCAAGCGCCAGTCCGGCATCAAGGACAGCAGCAACCTGCTGCCTGGCCATGGCGGCGTGCTCGACCGTATCGACAGCCTCACCGCGGCCATCCCGATGTTCGCCGCGCTGCTGTGGATCGCGGGCTGGGGCAGTCTGTGAGTCGTCCCCAGCGCATTACCGTGCTGGGGGCCACCGGCTCCATCGGCCTCAGCACCCTGGACGTCATTGCGCGGCACCCGCTGCGCTACGAAGCCTTTGCCCTGAGTGGTTTCAGTCGCCTGTCCGAGCTCCAGGCGCTGTGCCTGCGGCACCGCCCGCGCTATGCCGTGGTGCCCGACCAGGAGTCCGCCCGCCAGTTGCAGGCCGGCTTGCAGGGTGCCGGCCTGACCACCGAGGTGTTGGTGGGCGAGAGCGGGCTGTGCGAGGTCGCCTCCCATCCCGAGGTCGATGCGGTCATGGCCGCCATCGTCGGTGGGGCCGGGCTAAAACCGACCCTGGCGGCGGTCGAGGCCGGCAAGCGCGTGCTGCTGGCCAACAAGGAAGCCCTGGTGATGTCCGGTGCGCTGTTCATGCAGGCGGTGCGCCACAGTGGTGCTGTACTGCTGCCCATCGACAGTGAACACAACGCGATCTTCCAGTGCCTGCCCGGCGACTACGCCCGTGGGCTGGCCCAGGTCGGCGTGCGACGCATCCTCCTCACCGCGTCCGGTGGCCCGTTCCGCGAAACATCGCTGGACGCGCTGCGCGATGTGACCCCCGAGCAGGCCTGTGCCCATCCCAACTGGTCCATGGGGCGCAAGATCTCCGTGGACTCGGCGAGCATGATGAATAAGGGGCTCGAGCTGATCGAGGCCTGCTGGCTGTTCGATGCAAGCCCGGCGCAGATCGAGGTGGTTATCCACCCTCAGAGCGTCATTCATTCCCTGGTCGACTACGTCGACGGTTCGGTGCTGGCCCAGTTGGGCAACCCCGACATGCGCACGCCCATCGCCCATGCCCTGGCCTGGCCGGAGCGTATCGACTCCGGTGTCTCGCCCCTGGATCTGTTCCGTATCGGCCGTCTGGATTTCCAGGAGCCCGATGAAACACGTTTCCCCTGCCTGCGCCTGGCGCGACAGGCGGCGGAGGAGGGCGGCAGCGCCCCAGCGATGCTCAATGCCGCCAACGAGGTGGCCGTGGATGCCTTCCTCGGGCGGCGGATTCGCTTCACCGAGATCGCGAGTATCATCGATGAGGTGCTGAACCGCGAATCGGTGCTGGCGGTCGAAACGCTGGACGCCGTGCTGCTCGCGGACGCCCGTGCACGCGCTGCGGCGCAGGATTGGCTGGCCCGTCACGGGCGCTAGCCCGGAGGTTTACGATGAGCGCGCTTTACATGGTTCTGGGCACCCTGGTGGCGCTCGGTGTGTTGGTTACCTTCCACGAGTTCGGCCACTTCTGGGTCGCTCGCCGCTGCGGCGTCAAGGTCCTGCGGTTCTCCGTCGGCTTCGGCACCCCGCTGGTGCGCTGGCATGACCGCCAGGGCACCGAGTTCGTGATCGCCGCCATCCCCCTGGGCGGCTACGTGAAGATGCTCGACGAGCGCGAGGCGGAGGTACCTGCCGCGCTGCTCGACCAGTCGTTCAATCGCAAGCCTGTCGGCCAGCGCATCGCCATCGTCGCCGCCGGCCCCATCGCCAACTTCCTTCTCGCGCTGCTGTTCTTCTGGGTCCTGGCCATGTTGGGTACCCAGCAGGTGCGCCCAGTAGTGGGTTCGGTCGCCCCCGACAGCATCGCCGCCCAGGGTGGCTTGCAGGTGGGGCAGGAAATCCTCTCCATCGACGGCAAGGCGGTCAGCGGCTGGGGTGGGGTGAACCTGCAACTGGTGCGTCGTCTCGGTGAAAGCGGTGAATTGAACCTGGTGGTGCGAGGCGAAGGCTCGTCTGCCGAGACGCCGGTGCAGCTCCATCTGGATAAATGGCTGAAGGGCGCCGACGAGCCCGATCCCATCGGCTCTCTCGGCATCCGTCCCTGGCGCCCGGCCATGCCGCCGGTGCTGGACGAGGTGCCGGAAGGTCCGGCGCAGGCAGCTGGCCTGCGCCCTGGTGACCGTATCCGCGCGCTCGACGGGCAGGTGCTCGACGACTGGCAGCAACTGGTCGATTTCGTCCGCAGTCGTCCCGGGCAGCGCATCACCGTGCGCTACGAGCGTGACGGCCAGGTCGCCGAGATGCCGGTCACCCTGGGTGCGCGTGGAGAGGGTGAAGCCCGCAGCGGCTTCCTCGGCGCGGGTGTCAAGGCGGGGGAGTGGCCGAAAGAGATGCTGCGCGAGGTCAGCTTCGGTCCGCTGGATGCCATAGGTGAGGCAGCGGGTCGCACCTGGTCCATGAGCCTGCTAACTCTGGATTCCCTAAAGAAAATGTTGCTCGGCGAGCTCTCGGTAAAAAACTTGAGCGGGCCGATAACCATTGCTAAAGTGGCGGGCGCTTCAGCCCAGTCCGGCGTGGGAGATTTCCTGAATTTCCTGGCCTACCTGAGCATAAGCCTGGGGGTTCTCAATCTGTTGCCAATTCCCGTCCTGGACGGGGGGCACCTGCTGTTCTACCTGATTGAATGGGCGCGTGGACGACCACTGTCAGAGCGGGTGCAAGCGTGGGGGGTGCAGATCGGCATCAGTCTTGTCGTCGGGGTCATGCTATTGGCTCTGGTGAACGACCTGGGTCGTCTGTAACGCGTCACTGAATTCCGGATCTGCCGCCCTTCGCGGCAGATTCCTTATTATCAGTTGGAATAAAAAAGGACTTCATGAAACGCCTGCTGCTAACTGCGGTGCTCGCCGCACTCATGATCGGCGAAGTTCACGCCGAGTCCTTCACCATCTCCGACATCCGCGTAAACGGCCTGCAGCGGGTATCCGCCGGCAGCGTGTTCGGTGCTCTGCCGCTCAACGTCGGCGATCAGGCGGATGACCGCCGCTTGGTTGAAGCCACTAGGGCCCTGTTCAAGACCGGTTTCTTCCAGGACATCCAGCTTGGCCGTGACAACGGCGTTCTGGTGATCACCGTGGTCGAGCGCCCGTCGATTTCCAGCATCGAAATCGAGGGCAACAAGGCCATCACCAGCGAAGACCTGCTCAAGGGCCTGAAGCAGTCCGGCCTCTCCGAGGGCGAGATCTTCCAGCGTGCCACCCTCGAAGGCGTGCGTAACGAACTGCAGCGCCAGTACGTGGCCCAGGGCCGTTACTCCGCCGAGATCGACGCCGAAGTGATCCCGCAGCCGCGCAACCGTGTCGCGCTGAAGATCAACATCAACGAAGGCACGGTTGCCGCGATCCAGCACATCAACGTGGTGGGTAACACCGTATTCCCCGATGAGGACCTGATCGGCCTCTTCGAGCTGAAAACCACCAACTGGCTGTCTTTCTTCAAGAACGATGACAAGTACGCCCGCGAGAAACTCTCCGGTGACCTGGAGCGCCTGCGTTCCTATTACCTGGACCGCGGCTACATCAACATGGACATCTCCTCCACCCAGGTGTCCATCACCCCGGACAAGAAGCACGTCTACATTACCGTCAACGTCGATGAGGGCGAGAAGTACACCATTCGCGACGTGAAGCTCTCCGGCGACCTGAAGGTGCCTGAAGAGGAAGTGAAGGCGCTGCTGCTGGTCAAGGAAGGTCAGGTCTTCTCCCGCAAGATCATGACCACCACGTCCGAACTGATCACCCGCCGTCTGGGTAACGAGGGTTACACCTTCGCCAACGTCAACGGCGTGCCTCAGGCACATGACGAAGATCACACCGTTTCCGTGACCTTCGCCGTCGACCCGGGCAAGCGTGCCTACGTCAACCGCATCAACTTCCGTGGCAACACCAAGTCCGAGGACGAAGTGCTGCGTCGCGAAATGCGTCAGATGGAAGGTGGCTGGGCGTCGACCTACCTGATCGACCAGTCGAAGACCCGCCTCGAGCGCCTGGGCTTCTTCAAGGAAGTCAACGTCGAGACCCCGCAGGTCCCCGGCACCGACGACCAGGTGGACGTCAACTACAGCGTGGAAGAGCAACCCTCCGGCTCCATCACCGCCAGCGTCGGCTTCGCCCAGAGCGCAGGCCTGATCCTTGGTGGCTCGATCAGCCAGAACAACTTCCTCGGTACCGGTAACAAGGTCAGCATCGGCCTGACCCGCTCCGAGTACCAGACCCGCTACAACTTTGGTTTCGTCGACCCCTACTGGACCGTCGACGGTGTGAGCCTGGGCTACAACGCCTTCTATCGCACCACCGACTACGACGACCTCGATGTCGACGTATCCAGCTACTCGGTGAACAGCCTCGGTGGCGGCGTCAGCGTCGGCTACCCGATCAACGAGACCTCGCGCCTGACCTTCGGCCTGACCGTGCAGCAGGACGAGATCGACACCGGCCTGTACACCGTCGACGAGATCTTCGACTTCATCCGCCAGGAAGGCGACAGCTACCTGAACTTCAAGGGCTCCATCGGCTGGTCCGAATCCACACTGAACCGTGGCGTGCTGGCCAACCGTGGTCATTCCCAGAGCCTGGTGCTGGAAAGCACCCTACCGGGCAGCGACCTGTCGTTCTTCAAGCTCGACTACCGCGCCCAGCTGTTCACCCCGCTGAGCCAGAACACCGCGCTGCGCTGGCACACCGAACTGGGCTACGGCGACAGCTACGGCTCCACCTCCGAACTGCCGTTCTACGAGCATTACTTCGCCGGCGGCTTCAACTCGGTGCGTGGCTTCGAAGACAGCAGCCTCGGTCCGCGCAGTACGCCGAGTCGGGGTAAAAACCCTGGCACCATCACCGACCCGGACCAGGATCCGCTGCCCTTCGGTGGCAACGTACTGGTACAGGGCGGCGTAGAGCTGCTGTTCCCGCTGCCCTTCGTCAAGGACCAGCGCCAACTGCGTACCGTGCTGTTCTGGGACGTGGGTAACGTGTTCGACACCAGTTGCTCGTCCACCGCGACCAACTGCAGCAGCATCAACGCAGGCGACCTCGCCAGCTCCGTGGGTGTGGGGCTGACCTGGATCACCGCGCTGGGGCCGTTGAGCTTCAGCCTGGGCATGCCGGTGAAGAAGCCGGACAATGCCGACACCCAGGTATTCCAGTTCTCCCTGGGCCAGACTTTCTAATTGCTGATCAAGAAGACAACAGTGTTTGTTGCAGGAGTGCATCGTGCGTAAGTTGACTCAAATCGTTCTGGTTGCCGCGGCCCTGATGGCCTCTCCGGCTTTTGCCGAGATGAAGGTTGCGGTACTGAACTATCAGATGGCGCTCCTCGAATCGGATTCGGCGAAGAAGTACGCCGTGGATGCCGAGAAGAAGTTCGGCCCGCAGCTGACCAAGCTGAAGACCCTGGAAAGCGACGCCAAGCGCATCCAGGATCGCCTGGTCAAGGAAGGCGAGAAGATGCAGCAGGCTGAGCGTGAGCGCCTGGAGCTCGAATTCAAGCAGAAAGCCCGTGACTTCCAGTTCCAGTCCAAGGAACTGAACGAAGCCAAGGCCGTGGCTGATCGCGAGATGCTCAAGCAGCTCAAGCCGAAGCTGGACCAGGCCGTCGAAGAAGTCCTGAAGAAGGGCAGCTACGACCTGGTGCTGGAGCGTGGTGCGGTGATCGATGTCAAACCTCAGTACGACATCACCCGCCAGGTCATCGAGCGCATGAACCAACTGCGCTGATATGACCGCCCCGACCTTTACCCTCGGCCAGTTGGCCGAGCGTCTCGACGCCACCTTGCGTGGCGACGAGGCAAGGGTTGTCTCCGGATTGGCCACCCTGCAGGACGCTGGCCCCGATCAGCTGACCTTCCTGGCCAATCCGCAGTACCGCAAGTTTCTCGTCGATACCCGCGCTGCCGCCGTGCTGCTGACCCCGGCCGATGCCGAAGGCTTCACCGGTGACGCGCTTCTGGTGCCCAACCCCTACCTGGCCTACGCCCGGCTCTCCCACCTGTTCGATCCCAAACCCGTCTCCGCTGCCGGTATCCATCCGAGTGCGGTAGTCGCGGCCGATGCCATCGTCGATCCGTCGGCGAGCATCGGGCCTGGCGCGGTGATCGAGTCCGGTGCGCAGATTGGCGCGGGCGTCACCGTTGGCGCCTACAGCGTAATCGGTGCCCGCAGCGTGGTGGGCGAGGGTGGCTGGCTGGCGCCGCGAGTCACGCTTTACCACGATGTCCGCATCGGTAAGCGTGTGGTCATCCAGTCGGGTGCCGTGATCGGTGGCGAGGGCTTCGGCTTCGCCAACGAGAAGGGCGTCTGGCAGAAGATCGCGCAGATCGGCGGCGTCACCCTGGGTGACGATGTCGAGGTGGGTGCCAATACCACCATCGACCGCGGCGCCCTGGCCGACACCCTGATCGGCAACGGTGTGAAACTGGACAACCAGATCATGATCGCCCACAACGTCCAGATCGGTGACAACACCGCTATGGCCGGTTGCGTGGGTATTTCGGGTAGTACCAAGATCGGCCGCAACTGCATGATTGCAGGCGGCGTCGGCATGGTCGGGCATATCGAGGTCTGCGATGGCGTGTTCGTCACCGGCATGACCATGGTCACCCGTTCCATTACCGAGCCTGGTGCCTATTCCTCCGGTACCGCTATGCAACCTGCGGCGGATTGGAAGAAGAGCGCAGCCAGGATTCGCCAGTTGGATGACATGGCGCGTCGTCTGCAACAGCTGGAAAAGCGCCTGGCGTCAGTGACCCCGGGCGGGGATGCTTCATCTGATGCGTGACCCGCGCAGCGCCGCGCATCCCCAATCCCCTTTTAAGGCTCCAGGAAAATGATGGACATCAACGAGATTCGCGAATACCTGCCGCACCGCTACCCTTTCCTTCTGGTGGATCGGGTCGTGGATCTGGATATCGAAGGCAAGCGCATTCGCGCCTACAAGAATGTCAGCATCAACGAGCCATTCTTCAACGGCCACTTCCCCGAACACCCGATCATGCCGGGCGTGCTGATCATCGAAGCGATGGCCCAGGCTGCCGGCATTCTCGGTTTCAAGATGCTCGACGTGAAGCCGGCCGACGGCACCCTGTATTACTTCGTCGGCTCCGACAAGCTGCGCTTCCGCCAGCCGGTGCTGCCGGGTGACCAGCTGATCCTCGAAGCCAGCTTCCGCAGCGTCAAGCGCAGCATCTGGAAGTTCGAGTGCCAGGCCAGTGTCGATGGCAAGGAAGTCTGCTCGGCCGAAATCATTTGTGCGGAACGCAAATTATGAGTTTGATCGACCCTCGCGCCATCATCGATCCGTCAGCTCGGCTGGCGGATGACGTCCAGGTCGGCCCCTGGTCGATCATTGGACCCGATGTGGAAATCGGCGAGGGTAGCGTGGTCGGCCCCCATGTAGTGATCAAGGGCCCGACCCGCATCGGCAAGCACAATCGCATCTACCAGTTTTCTTCGGTAGGCGAGGACACGCCCGACCTGAAATACAAGGGCGAGCCCACCCGGCTGGTGATCGGCGATCACAATGTGATCCGCGAAGGCGTCACCATCCACCGGGGTACCGTGCAGGACCGATCCGAAACCACCATTGGCGACCACAACCTGCTGATGGCCTATGTGCACATCGGCCACGACAGCGTGATCGCCAATCATTGCATCCTGGTCAACAACACCGCGCTGGCGGGCCATGTCCATGTGGATGACTGGGCGATCCTCTCCGGCTTCACCCTGGTCCACCAGTTCTGCCGCATCGGCGCCCACAGCTTCTCCGGCATGGGCACCGCCATCGGCAAAGATGTTCCGGCCTATGTCACCGTGTTCGGCAACCCCGCCGAGGCGCGCAGCATGAACTTCGAGGGCATGCGCCGTCGTGGTTTCTCCGCCGAGGCGATCCAGGCCCTGCGCCGTGCCTACAAGGTGGTCTACCGCCAGGGGCTGACCGTCGAGCAGGCGCTCGCCGAGCTGGCCGAATCCTCCGAACAGTTCCCCGAGGTTGCGGTGTTCCGCGACTCGATCCAGTCCTCGACCCGCGGCATCACCCGCTGAGCCCATGACCCGTCCATTGCGCATCGCGCTGGTCGCCGGCGAGGCGTCCGGCGACATTCTCGGCTCCGGCCTCATGCAAGCCCTCAAAGCCCGTCACCCCGATGCCGAATTCATTGGCGTCGGTGGACCGTTGATGGAGGCCGAAGGGCTGGTTTCCTATTTCCCCATGGAGCGTCTCGCGGTGATGGGGCTGGTCGAGGTACTCGGCCGCCTGCCTGAGCTGCTGCGCCGTCGCAAGCGGCTGATCGCCACCCTGATCGACGCACGCCCGGACGTTTTCATCGGTATTGACGCCCCCGACTTCAACTTGGGCGTCGAGCTCAAGTTGCGTCGCGCCGGCATTCGCACCGTGCATTACGTCAGCCCCTCCGTGTGGGCCTGGCGGCAGAAGCGCGTGCTGAAGATTCGTGAAGGCTGCGACCTGATGCTCACCCTGTTCCCCTTCGAGGCGCAGTTCTACGAGGCCCATCAGGTGCCCGTGCGTTTCGTCGGGCACCCGCTCGCCGACACCATTCCGTTGCAGGCCGACCGTGCCGCCGCCCGCGCGGCCATCGACGTCCCGGAGGATGTGTCGCTGGTTGCGCTGATGCCCGGCAGCCGGGGCGGCGAGGTGGGCAAGCTCGGCAGCCTGTTCCTCGATGCTGCCGAGCGCATGCGTTCCATGCGTTCGGGCCTGCACTTCGTACTGCCGTGCGCCAGCCCCGCTCGACGCCAGCAGCTGGAGCAGATGCTGGCGGGCCGGAACCTGCCGCTGACGCTGCTCGATGGTCGTTCGCACCAGGCCCTGGCGGCGTGCGACGCGGTGTTGATCGCATCGGGCACCGCGACCCTGGAAGCCTTGCTGTACAAGCGCCCGATGGTGGTGGCCTACAAGGTCGCCCCCATGACCTATCGCATCCTCAAGCGCTTGGTGAAAAGCCCCTATGTTTCGCTGCCCAACCTGCTGGCCCAGCGCCTGCTGGTTCCCGAGTTGCTGCAGGATGCCGCCACGGCGGAGGCGCTGGCGCAGACGCTGGTGCCGCTGCTCGATGGCGGTGATGTGCAGACCGAGGGCTTCGACGTGATTCACCGTACCCTGCGCCTCGACGCTTCCAAGGAAGCGGCCGGTGCAGTACTCGAGCTGATAGGAAGCCGCTGATGCAACTCGGTCTGGATTTCGCCCTGGTGGAAGAACTGGTTGCCGGCGTCGACGAGGTGGGCCGCGGCCCGCTTTGCGGCCCCGTGGTCACTGCAGCGGTGATCCTCGATCCCGCGCGCCCCATTCTTGGCCTCAATGATTCGAAGAAGCTCACCGAGGCACGCCGTGAGGCGTTGTTCGACGAGATCCGCGAGAAGGCCCTGGCCTGGTGCATTGCCCGCGCCGAGGTGGAGGAGATCGATCGCCTGAATATCCTCCACGCCACCATGCTGGCCATGCAGCGTGCGGTCGAAGGGCTGAGCATCACCCCGAAACTGGCGCTCATCGACGGCAACCGCTGCCCGAAACTCGCCGTGCCCAGCGCGCCGGTGATCCAGGGCGACGCCAAGGTGCCGGCCATCGCCGCTGCCTCGATCCTGGCCAAGGTCAGCCGTGACCGCGAGATGCAGGAGCTGGACGCGCTGTACCCCGGCTACGGCATGGGCGGGCACAAGGGGTACCCCACGCCCGTGCATCTGGAAGCCTTGCGCCGCCTGGGCGCTACGCCCATTCACCGGCGCTCCTTCGCGCCGGTACGGGCGGTGATCGAAGGCGCCGACTGACGCCCGTCAGTCCGCCTGATCCTCATTTGATCGGCCTGCCGGAGCGCGTTCCGGCAAGCGGCCGTTTCCCGACTTGAAGCCTGCTGCCGCTTCCGCTGTACAATCCCGGCCTTGCCGTTTTTGCGTTTTGAATAGGACCGCCATGACTGTCGCCTTCGTCCATCTCCGTCTGCATTCCGAATACTCCCTGGTCGACGGCCTGGTACGGGTCAAGCCCCTGATCAAGGCCGTTGCGGGGGCCGGTATGCCCGCCGTCGCGGTCACCGACCAGAGCAACATGTGCTCCCTGGTCAAGTTCTACAAGGCGGCCATGGGCGGTGGCATCAAGCCGATCTGCGGCGCCGACATCTGGCTGGCCAGCCCTTATGAGGACGGCCCGCTGACGCGCATGACCCTGCTGGTGATGAACGCCAAGGGTTATCGCAACCTTACCGAACTCGTGTCCCGGGGCTGGTCGGAAGGCCAGAGCAACGACCTAGTGATCATCCAGCGCGACTGGGTGAAGGAGGCCGCCGAAGGCCTGATCGCCCTCTCCGGTTCCAAGGAGGGCGAGATTGGCATGGCGCTGCTCAACGGCGACCAGGCGGGGGCCGAGGCCTTGCTGGCCGAGTGGCAGGCCGTTTTCCCCGATCGCTTCTACCTGGAGCTGCAGCGCACCTCCCGGGTCAACGATGAGGAGCACGTGCACGCAGCCGTCGCCCTGGCAGACCGCTGTGGTGCCCTGCTGGTGGCGACCAACGACGTGCGCTTCATCAAGCCCGGCGACTTCGATGCTCACGAGACCCGCGTCTGCATCGGCGAGAGCCGCGTCCTTGACGATCCGCGCCGGCCACGCAACTTCTCCGACCAGCAGTACCTGAAGTCCCCGGAGGAGATGGCCGAGCTGTTCGCCGACATTCCCGAGGCGCTGCAGAACACCGTCGAGATCGCCAAGCGTTGCAACATCGAGGTGCAGCTGGGCAAGCACTTCCTGCCCGACTTCCCGACGCCCAACGGCATGGGCATCGACGACTACCTGCGTCACGCCTCCTACGAGGGGCTGGAAGAACGCCTCAAGGTGCTCTGGCCCAAGGACACCACGCCCGACTACGAGGAAAAGCGCCAGCTTTACATCGACCGGCTGGAGTTCGAACTGGGCACCATCATCCAGATGGGCTTCCCCGGTTACTTCCTGATCGTTGCCGACTTCATCCAGTGGGCCAAGAACAACGACGTGCCGGTGGGCCCTGGTCGGGGCTCGGGTGCCGGCTCCCTGGTGGCTTACGTACTCAAGATCACCGACCTCGACCCGCTGGCCTATGACCTGTTGTTCGAGCGCTTCCTCAACCCCGAGCGGGTTTCCATGCCCGACTTCGACGTCGACTTTTGCATGGACGGCCGTGACCGCGTGATCGACTACGTGGCCGACAAATACGGGCGCAACGCGGTAAGCCAGATCATCACCTTCGGCTCCATGGCGGCCAAGGCGGTGGTGCGCGATGTGGCGCGGGTGCAGGGCAAGTCCTACGGCCTGGCCGATCGCCTGTCGAAGATGATTCCCTTCGAAGTGGGCATGACCCTGGAGGCCGCCTTCAATCAGGAGGAGGCGCTGCGCGACTTCCTCAAGGTCGACGAGGAAGCCCAGGAAATCTGGGACATGGCCCTGAAGCTCGAAGGCATCACCCGTGGTACCGGCAAGCACGCCGGTGGCGTGGTGATTGCGCCGACCAAGCTCACCGACTTCTCGCCCATCGCGTGCGACGAGGAGGGTGGCGGCCTGGTGACCCAGTTCGACAAGGATGACGTTGAAGCCGCCGGCCTGGTGAAGTTCGACTTCCTCGGCCTGCGTACGCTGACGATCATCAAGTGGGCCATGGAGATGATCAACCGGGAGCGGGTCAAGGAAGGCAAGCCCCTGGTGGATATCGACCGCATCCCGCTGGATGACAAGAAAACCTACGACATGCTGCAGAAGGCGGAGACCACCGCGGTCTTCCAGCTCGAATCCCGCGGCATGAAGGAGCTGATCAAGAAGCTCAAGCCCGACTGCCTGGAAGACATGATCGCCCTGGTGGCGCTGTTCCGCCCGGGCCCGCTGCAATCGGGCATGGTGGACGACTTCATCAACCGCAAGCACGGTCGGGCCGAGCTGTCCTACCCGCACCCGGACTACCAGTACGCGGGCCTCGAGCCCGTGCTCAAGCCCACCTACGGCATCATCCTGTACCAGGAACAGGTGATGCAGATTGCCCAGGTGATGGCGGGCTACACCCTCGGCGGCGCGGATATGTTGCGCCGTGCCATGGGCAAGAAGAAGCCCGAGGAGATGGCCAAGCAGCGTGGCGGCTTCATCGAAGGCTGCTCCAGCAACGGTATCGACGAGAACCTCTCGGGCAACATCTTCGACCTGGTGGAAAAGTTCGCCGGCTACGGCTTCAACAAATCCCACTCGGCAGCCTACGGCTGGGTCTCCTACCAGACCGCCTGGCTCAAGGCGCACTTCCCGTCGCCCTTCATGGCGGCGGTACTCACGGCGGACATGCACAACACCGATAAGGTGGTGACGCTGATCGAAGAGTGCCGGAACATGAAGCTGCGCATCGTCGCGCCGGACGTGAACAACTCCGAGTACCGCTTCACCGTCGATGACGCCGGGCAGATCATCTACGGCCTGGGCGCCATCAAGGGTGTGGGCGAGGGCCCGGTGGAGGCGATCACCGAGTGCCGCGCCGAGGGCGGCCCGTTCAAGGACCTCTTCGATTTCTGCAACCGCATCGACCTCAAGCGCGTCAACAAGCGTACCCTGGACGCCCTGATCCGAGGCGGCGCACTGGATCGCCTCGGCCCGTTCTTCAGCGAAGAGCCCAAGGCCTACCAGGCGGGCATCGACCGCAACCGCGGGGTGCTCCTGGCGTCCATGGAGGAAGCCATCCAGGCTGCCGAGCAGACGGCGCGCAGCCACGACAGCGGACACATGGACCTGTTCGGCGGCCTGTTCGCCGAACCCGAAGCGGACATGTACGCCAACCATCGCAACGCCAAGGAGCTGTCCCTCAAGGAGCGGCTCAAGGGCGAGAAGGATGCCCTGGGGATCTACCTCACCGGGCACCCGATCGACGAATACGAAGGCGAGGTGCGTCGCTTCGCCCGCCAGCGCATCGTCGAGCTGAAGCCTGCGCGTGACACCCAGACCATCGCCGGCCTGATCGTCAACCTGCGGGTGATGAAGAACAAGAAGGGCGACAAGATGGGCTTCATCACCCTCGACGACCGTTCCGGTCGCATCGAGGCGTCGCTGTTCGCCGATGCCTTCAACTCCGCCAGTGCATTGCTGCAGACCGACGCGCTGGTGGTGGTCGAGGGCGAGGTCAGCCACGACGATTTCTCCGGCGGCCTGCGCCTGCGTGCCAAGCGCGTGATGAGCCTGGAGGAGGCCCGCACGGGGCTCGCCGAGAGCCTGCGGATGAAGGTCGACCACAGCGTCCTGCAGGGCGATCGCCTGCGCTGGCTGGCTGATCTGTGCAATCGCCATCGTGGCTCCTGCCCGATCACGCTGGACTACAGTGGAGCGAGTGCCAAGGCGTTGCTGCAGTTCGGTGAGCAGTGGCGGATCGACCCCGCCGACGCTTTGATTCAGGCATTGCGTGACCAGTTCGGGCGCGACAACGTCTTCCTGCACTACCGCTGAAGCGAAGGGGCGCCCGGTCGCCCCTCGTTTTCTCGACCCACACGCGCCCTTCCTTTAAGGTAGGGCGCCAAATGGAACCAGCCGCCTGGCCCCACGCGCACGACGGAAGCCTATGAACCCGAATTTTCTGGATTTCGAACAGCCGATCGCTGACCTGCAAGCCAAGATCGAGGAGCTGCGCCTGGTCGGCAACGACAACGCGCTGAACATCACCGACGAAATCTCCCGCTTGCAGGAGAAGAGCAGCGCGCTCACCGAAAGCATCTTCGGCAACCTGACCAGCTGGCAGATCGCCCAGTTGGCACGCCACCCGCGCCGCCCCTACACCCTCGATTACATCGAGCACATCTTCACCGAGTTCGACGAGCTGCATGGCGATCGCCACTTCTCCGACGACGCGGCCCTGGTCGGTGGCGTTGCCCGCCTGGACGACCAGCCGGTGATGATCATCGGCCACCAGAAAGGCCGTGAAGTGCGCGAAAAGGTACGCCGCAACTTCGGCATGCCGCGCCCCGAGGGTTATCGCAAGGCCTGCCGCCTGATGGAGATGGCCGAACGCTTCAAGATGCCGATCCTCACCTTCATCGACACCCCCGGCGCCTACCCGGGCATCGATGCCGAAGAGCGTGGCCAGAGCGAAGCCATCGCCTGGAACCTGCGCGTGATGGCGCGCCTGAAGACCCCGATCATCGCCACCGTCATCGGTGAGGGTGGTTCCGGTGGTGCGCTGGCCATTGGCGTCTGCGACCGCCTGAACATGCTGCAGTACTCCACCTACTCGGTGATCTCGCCGGAAGGCTGCGCGTCCATCCTGTGGAAAACCGCCGAGAAGGCACCAGATGCCGCCGAGGCGATGGGCATCACCGCCGAGCGCCTCAAGGGCCTGGGCATCGTCGACAAGGTGATCGGCGAACCCCTGGGTGGCGCCCATCGCGAACCGGCCGTAGCGGCCGCGTCGATTCGTGCAGAACTCACTTCGCAACTGCAAGCCCTGAAGAAGCTCGACACCGACGACCTGCTGGCTCGTCGTTACGAGCGCCTGATGAGCTATGGCGTGGCCTGACGGCCATGGGGACGAGCGCGTGACCGCAAGCGGCCACTCGCTCGTCCTGAAGCTCGAATCCCTCCTGTTGGTTGCCGTCGCCCCCTGGCGTGACGCACCGGCCTGGCGGGTGGCCTTCTCCGGAGGGCTGGATTCCACCGTCCTGCTGCACCTCCTGGTGCGCCTCACCGAACGCGAGCGCCTGCCACCTCTCTCCGCCATCCATGTTCACCACGGCCTGCAGCCCGCTGCAGAGGCCTGGCCTGCCCATTGCCAGCGCATATGCGACGGGCTGGGTGTGCCGCTGGATGTGGCGCGGGTGCGGGTGGCGCCGGGCAACAGCCTGGAGCGTGCTGCGCGCGATGCCCGTTATGCCGCCTTCATCGCTCGGCTCGGGGCAGGGGAGGTGCTGATGAGTGCCCAGCACCGTGACGACCAGGCGGAAACCCTGCTGTTCCGCCTGCTGCGTGGCGCAGGGGTGCGTGGCCTGGCGGGGATGCCGGGCAGTCGCGTGCTGGGGGATGATGGTGTTCTGCTTCGGCCGCTGCTGCAGGTGCCTCGCGCTGAACTCGAAGCCTGTGCGCGTGAGCTGGGGCTGGAGTGGGTCGAGGACCCGTCCAACGATGACACCGAATTCTCCCGCAACTACTTGCGTCAACGGATCATGCCGGCACTTGCCGAGCGCTGGCCGCAGGCGTCGTCGAGTATCGCCCGCAGTGCCGAGCATCTGGCCGAAGGCGAGGCGCTGCTCGGCGAACTGGCGCAACTGGATTTGCAGGCGGCACGTAGCGACAGCGCTTTCCCCTGGCTGCTGCTGCCGTCCCTGGAGCTGGCGCCGTTGATCGGCTTGTCTCCGGCCCGGCAGCGCAATGCCCTGCGCCACTGGCTCAACGCGTTCACCGCGATGCCGGACAGCGGGCACTGGGCGGGCTGGGATGACTTGCGTGATGCCGGCTCCAGTGCCAGCCCGGTCTGGAAACTCGAGGGCGGAGAACTGCGGCGCGCCGACGGACGGCTGTGGTGGTTGCCCGGCAGTTGGCAGCAGGGGGTGTTGGCGGGCGGGCAATGGCCTGAGCCCGGCAAGGTGCTGGAGTTGCCCGGCAACGGCCAGTTGCAGCTTGTCGGCGAGCCCCCGCAAGGTGCGCTCGAGGTGCGCTACCGCCAGGGCGGCGAAGTGCTCGATGTCGCGGGGCGTGGGCGTCGCGACCTCAAGCGTCTCCTCAACGAGAGCGGCCTGCCGGCGTTCGTCCGTGGGCGCCTGCCACTGCTCTACCGCAGGGGTGAACTGCTTGCCGTGGCCAATCTCCCGGGCCTCGCCGGGCCTGCGGATGCGCGCTGGCGACTGCGCTGGACACCGCCGACGAATGACCAAGGTTTGAGCTGAAAGGGTCTTTCCGGTAGACTACGCTCCCGTCTTACAGAGCTCTTGCTGATTCCTTCGGAGTCGGCGGGAGTTTGCCGTTTTGGCACTGTTCCAGATTGCAGGCTTCGGCCTTACTTCGCTCTCCCCGGCGGCCTTCCGCCTAAACGCAGACTTCTAGGGTTTTTCATGACGCGCTACATCTTCGTCACGGGTGGTGTTGTTTCTTCATTGGGGAAAGGCATCGCCTCGGCATCCTTGGCCGCCATTCTGGAAGCGCGGGGACTGAAGGTCACCATGCTCAAGCTGGATCCGTACATCAACGTCGATCCCGGCACCATGAGCCCCTTCCAGCACGGTGAAGTGTTCGTCACCGAGGACGGCGCAGAGACCGACCTCGACCTGGGCCATTACGAGCGCTTCGTGCGCACCACCATGACCCAGAACAACAACTTCACCACCGGCCGCGTCTACGAGGACGTGCTGCGCAAGGAGCGCCGTGGTGACTACCTGGGCGCCACCATCCAGGTCATCCCGCACATCACCGACGAGATCAAGCGTCGCATCATCAAGGGCGCCGGCGATGCCGACGTCGCGATGGTCGAGATCGGCGGCACCGTGGGTGACATCGAGTCCCAGCCCTTCCTCGAAGCCATTCGCCAGTTGCGCGTGGAAGTGGGCGCCAAGCGCGCCATGCTGATGCACCTGACCCTGGTCCCCTACATCGCCACTGCCGGCGAGACCAAGACCAAGCCGACCCAGCACTCGGTGAAGGAACTGCGCTCCATCGGTCTGCAGCCCGACGTACTGATCTGCCGCTCCGACCATGAAGTCGACCTGTCTTCGCGTCGCAAGATCGCCCTGTTCACCAACGTGGAAGAGCGCGCGGTCATCGCCCTGCAGGACGTCGACACCATCTACAAGATTCCTTCCGTGCTCCATGCTCAGGGCCTGGACGACTTCGTCGTCGAGCGCTTTGGCCTGCAGTGTGGCGGTGCCGACCTCTCCGAATGGGATCGCGTCGTCGATGCCAAGCTGAACCCGGAGAAGGACGTCACCATCGCCATGGTCGGCAAGTACATGGAGCTGCTGGACGCGTACAAGTCGCTGATCGAAGCGATGAGCCACGCCGGCATCCAGAACCGCACCAAGGTCAACCTGCGCTACATCGATTCCGAAGATATCGAGAACCAGGGCACCAGCCTGCTGGAAGGCGTCGACGCCATCCTGGTTCCCGGCGGCTTCGGCCTGCGCGGCGTGGAAGGCAAGATCACCACCGTCAAATACGCACGCGAGAACAAGATCCCCTACCTGGGCATCTGCCTCGGCATGCAGGTGGCGGTCATCGAGTTCGCCCGCAACGTGCTGGGCTGGACCGACGCCAACTCCACCGAATTCGACAAGGCCAGCGGCCACCCGGTCGTGGGCCTGATCACCGAGTGGGAAGATGCCACCGGTGCCACCGAGATCCGTACCGAGGCGTCCGACCTGGGCGGCACCATGCGCCTTGGCGCCCAGGCCTGCCAGCTGGAAAGCGGCTCCCTGGTGCATGCCTGCTACGGCAAGGATGAAATCGTCGAGCGCCACCGCCACCGTTACGAAGTGAACAACAACCTGCTGCCGCAACTGCGCGAAGCGGGTCTGAAGATCACCGGTCGCTCCGGCGACGGCGCCCTGGTCGAAGTGGTCGAGGCTCCGGATCACCCCTGGTTCGTCGCCTGCCAGTTCCACCCGGAGTTCACCTCCACGCCGCGTTACGGTCACCCGCTGTTCAGCGGCTTCGTCAACGCCGCCCTGGCGCAGAAAGCGAAGAAGGCCTGACCCATGGCGCAGAAGATCATCCGCGTCGGTGACATCGAGATCGCCAACGACAAGCCCTTCGTGCTGTTCGGCGGCATGAACGTGCTGGAGTCCCGCGACCTGGCACTGAAGGTCTGCGAGGAATACGTCAGGGTCACCGACAAGCTCGGTATCCCCTACGTCTTCAAGGCCAGCTTCGACAAGGCCAACCGCTCGTCGGTGACCTCCTTCCGCGGCCCCGGCCTGGAAGAGGGCCTGAAGATCTTCGAGGAAGTGAAGAGGACCTTCGGCGTGCCGATCATCACCGACGTGCACGAGCCGCATCAGGCCGCGCCCGTCGCCGAAGTCTGCGACATCATCCAGCTGCCGGCCTTCCTCTCACGCCAGACCGACCTGGTCGTGGCGATGGCGAAGACCGGTGCGGTGATCAACATCAAGAAAGCCCAGTTCCTCGCGCCCCAGGAGATGAAACACATCCTGGCCAAGTGCGAGGAGGCGGGTAATGACCAGCTGATCCTCTGCGAGCGCGGTTCCTCCTTCGGGTACAACAACCTGGTGGTGGACATGCTCGGCTTCGGCATCATGAAGCAGTTCCAGTACCCGGTGTTCTTCGACGTCACCCATGCCCTGCAGATGCCGGGTGGTCGCGCCGACTCCGCGGGTGGCCGCCGCGCCCAGGTCACCGACCTGGCCAAGGCCGGCATGAGCCAGGGCCTGGCCGGCCTGTTCCTGGAGGCGCACCCGGATCCGGACAACGCCAAGTGCGACGGCCCCTGCGCCCTGCGCCTGGACAAGCTGGAACCGTTCCTCGCCCAGCTCAAGCAGCTGGATGATCTGGTCAAGAGTTTTCCGCCGATCGAGACTGCCTGAACGGGCAAATCTCCGGTAAAGTGCCGGGCGCGCGTTATCTGACCGATCGGTCAGGTCAAGGGCCGGATCTGCCCAAGTGAACGTCCGCCCGCGCCGCCCCTCTAATTCCGCTGCAGCGTCATCGTCAACTTTGGAGTGCTAACAACAATGGCAAAGATCGTCGACATCAAGGGCCGTGAAGTCCTGGATTCCCGCGGTAACCCCACCGTCGAGGCGGATGTGATCCTGGACAACGGTATCGTCGGCAGCGCCTGCGCGCCGTCCGGTGCCTCCACCGGTTCCCGTGAAGCCCTCGAGCTGCGCGATGGCGACAAGAGCCGCTACATGGGTAAGGGCGTGCTGAAAGCCGTTGCCAACATCAACGGCCCGATCCGCAGCCTGCTGCTGGGTAAAGACCCGGTCGACCAGAAAGCACTCGACCAGGCGATGATCGCCCTCGACGGCACCGAGAACAAAGCCTCCCTGGGCGCCAACGCCATCCTCGCCGTGTCCCTGGCCGCCGCCAAGGCCGCCGCCCAGGACCAGGACCTGCCGCTGTACGCGCACATCGCCAACCTCAACGGCACCCCGGGCCAGTACTCCATGCCGGTGCCGATGATGAACATCATCAACGGTGGCGAGCACGCCGATAACAACGTCGACATCCAGGAGTTCATGGTCCAGCCGGTTGGCGCCAAGACCTTCTCCGATGGCCTGCGCATGGGCACCGAGATCTTCCACCACCTCAAAGCCGTGCTGAAGGCCCGTGGCCTGAACACCGCCGTGGGTGACGAAGGTGGCTTCGCCCCGAACCTGACCTCCAACGAAGACGCCCTGGCCGCCATCGCCGAAGCCGTCGCCAATGCCGGTTACAAGCTGGGCACCGACGTGACCCTGGCCCTGGACTGCGCTGCCAGCGAATTCTTCGAAGACGGCAAGTACAACCTGTCCGGTGAAGGCAAGTCGTTCGACGCCGAAGGCTTCGCCGACTACCTGAAAGGCCTGACCGAGCGCTTCCCGATCATCTCCATCGAAGACGGCCTGGACGAGTCCGACTGGGCTGGCTGGAAGATCCTCACCGACAAGATCGGCGAGAAGATCCAGCTGGTGGGCGACGACCTGTTCGTCACCAACACCAAGATCCTCAAGGAAGGCATCGAGAAGGGCATCGGCAACTCGATCCTGATCAAGTTCAACCAGATCGGCTCGCTGACCGAAACCCTGGAAGCCATCCAGATGGCCAAGGCCGCCGGCTTCACTGCGGTGATCTCCCACCGCTCCGGTGAAACCGAGGACAGCACCATCGCCGACCTGGCCGTAGGCACCGCCGCCGGCCAGATCAAGACCGGCTCCCTGTGCCGTTCCGACCGCGTGTCCAAGTACAACCAGCTGCTGCGCATCGAAGAGCAGCTGGGCGGAAAGGCGCCTTACCGTGGTCGTGCCGAGTTCCGCGGCTAAGCCGGGGATGATAAAAAGGGCAGCGAAAGCTGCCCTTTTCGTATGGAAACTTCTCTTTCGATGGCCAAATCCCCTTACTGGTTGTTCGTCGTACTGATCCTGGCCTTGTCCGGGTTGCAGTATCGCCTGTGGGTGGGCGACGGCAGCCTGGCGCAGGTGACGGACCTCGAGCGGCAGATCGCCGACCAGAAGGGCGAGAACGAACGCCTGCTGGAACGTAACCGCATCCTCGAGGCCGAGGTTTCCGAGCTCAAGAAGGGCATGGAGACCGTGGAAGAGCGCGCGCGTCACGAACTGGGCATGGTCAAAGAGGGCGAAACCCTCTATCAGTTGGCCGAATGAGTCCCCCCGAACTCCCCGCCTTCTGGGCCGTGATCCCGGCCGCCGGTGTCGGCGCCCGGATGCGTGCCGACCGCCCCAAGCAGTACCTGGAGCTGGCCGGGCGGACCATTCTCGAACACAGCCTCGCCTGCTTCCTCGACCATCCGAACCTCAAGCGCGTGGTGGTCGGCCTTTCCGTCGATGACCCGTACTGGCCCGAACTGGATTGCGCCAGCGACCCGCGCATCGAGCGGGTGGATGGCGGCAAGGAACGTGCCGATACCGTGCTCAAGGCGCTGCTGCGCCTGGACGAATTGGGCGCACGCCCGAATGACTGGGTGCTGGTGCACGACGCTGCCCGGCCCAACCTGTCGCGCGGTGATCTCGACCTGCTGCTGGCCGAATTGGCCGATGACCCTATCGGCGGCCTGCTGGCGGTGCCGGCGCGCGACACCCTGAAGCGTGCCGGGCCTGATGGCCGTGTGGCCGAGACCGTCGACCGCAGCGTCATCTGGCAGGCCTATACGCCGCAGATGTTCCGCTTTGGCAGCCTGCATCGCTCCCTGGCCGATGCCCTGGTCTCGGGCGTCGCCGTGACCGACGAGGCGTCGGCCATCGAATGGTCGGGACAGGCGCCGCGCCTGATCGAAGGACGTGCGGACAACCTCAAGGTCACCCGCCCGGAAGACCTCGACTGGCTGCGTCAGCGCTGGGCCGGCCGGCACTGATCGCGATAGGCCGGGTGGTTCGCCAGGCCTTCCTTCAACAAATCCACCAATTGGCGCACCTTGGGCGACAGGTGACGCTGCTGTGGATAAATCGCCCAGACTGCCGTGTTCGGCGGCTGATGCTGCTCCAGCAGTGAAACCAGCCGGCCGTTCTGCAGGTGCTCCAGCACGTAATAGTCCGGCAGCTGGCACAGACCGAAGCCTCGCAGCGCCGCATCCAGCACCGCCTCGCCACTGTTGCAGCGCCAGTTGCCCTGAACCCGTACCGTCTGTTCCCGCCCTTCGGCGAGGAAGCTCCACTGGTCCGAGCTGCCGATCAGGCAGTTGTGCCGGCCGAGCTCCGACAGGCTGTGGGGGCGACCGTAGCGTTCCAGGTAGGAGGGCGCGGCACACAGGTACATGACCCGGGGCGCCAGGCGCGTGGCCACCAGCCGCGAATCTTGCAGGCGACCGAGGCGGATGGCCAGGTCCAGGCCCTCGTGGACCAGGTCCAGCGGGCGATTGCTCAGCTCGATCTCCACCCGCAACTGCGGGTGCCGGGCCATGAACTCATTCACCAGGGGCACGATGAAGCGCTCGCCGTAGGCGACGGCGCAGGTCATGCGCAGCAGCCCCTTGGGCTCGCCGGTGAGGTCGTTGACCGCGCGCAAGGCTTCGTCGCGTGCATCCACCAGGCGCTGGCAGTGCTGCAGGAAGGTCTGTCCGGCTTCGGTCAGCGCGACCTTGCGTGTGCTGCGATAGAACAGGCGGGTCTGCAGGCGCTCTTCCAGCCGCGCCACCTGGCGGCTTACATGGGACGAGGACAGTCCCAGGCGCTCGGCGGCAGCGGTGAAGCGGCCGGTCTCGGCCACGGCGACGAATTCGTCCAGTCCTTCCCAACGGCTCATCGACTATCCCCATTCAGCAATAATGTTTTGCTTTGTGGCGGATTATTTACCATTGAGCGCTCATCTACACTCCCCGCCATCGTTAAATCCACTGGAGAGTCACCATGATCAAGTCGCGCGCCGCCGTTGCCTTCGAGGCCGGCAAACCCTTGCAGATCGTTGAAGTGGACGTCGCTCCGCCAAAAGCCGGCGAAGTGCTGGTGCGTATCGTCGCCACCGGCGTCTGCCACACCGACGCCTACACCCTCTCCGGCGCGGATTCCGAAGGCGTGTTCCCCTGCATCCTCGGCCACGAAGGTGGCGGCATCGTCGAGGCGGTGGGTGAGGGCGTGACCTCCCTGGCCGTGGGCGACCAAGTGATCCCGCTCTATACGGCCGAGTGCCGCGAGTGCAAGTTCTGCAAGTCCGGCAAAACCAACCTGTGCCAGAAGGTGCGCGCCACACAGGGCAAGGGCCTGATGCCCGACGGCACCAGCCGTTTCTCCTACAACGGCCAGCCGATCTACCACTACATGGGCACCTCGACCTTCTCCGAGTACACCGTGGTGCCGGAAATTTCCCTGGCGAAGATTCCCAAGGAAGCGCCGCTGGAGAAGGTCTGCCTGCTGGGTTGCGGCGTGACCACCGGCATCGGCGCGGTGCTCAACACCGCCAAGGTGGAGGAGGGCGCCACCGTGGCCATCTTCGGCCTGGGTGGCATCGGCCTGGCGGCGATCATCGGCGCCAAGATGGCCAAGGCCTCGCGCATCATCGCCATCGACATCAACCCGGCCAAGTTCGATGTGGCCCGTGAGCTGGGCGCGACCGACTTCATCAACCCTAAGGACCACGACAAGCCGATCCAGGACGTGGTGGTCGAGCTGACCGACGGCGGCGTCGACTATTCGTTCGAGTGCGTCGGCAACGTGCAACTGATGCGCGCCGCCCTCGAGTGCGCCCACAAGGGCTGGGGCGAGTCGGTGATCATCGGTGTCGCCGGTGCCGGCCAGGAGATCAGCACCCGTCCGTTCCAACTGGTGACCGGTCGCGTCTGGCGCGGTTCGGCCTTCGGCGGCGTGAAAGGCCGCACCGAGCTGCCGAGCTATGTGGAAAAGGCCGAGAAGGGCGAGATCCCACTGGATACCTTCATCACCCACACCATGGGGCTGGACCGTATCAACGAAGCCTTCGACCTGATGCATGAAGGCAAGAGCATCCGCACCGTCATTCATTACTGAGCTAGCTAGAAGCCTGAAGCTTGAAGCTGGAGGTAGCGATGCCTTTTGCTTCGGGCTTCCAGCTTCTGGCTCACTGCTCGGACGGAGTCCGTTCAATGACCCTTGAAATCGTTTCCAGCAACAAGAGCTTCGGTGGTTGGCACAAGCGCTATCGCCACCGTTCCACCACGCTCAACTGCGACATGGTCTTCGCCGTCTACCTGCCGCCTCAGGCCGAACAGGGTGCGAAGCTGCCGGTGCTGTACTGGCTGTCGGGGCTGACCTGCAGCGACGAGAACTTCATGCAGAAGGCCGGTGCCCATCGCCTGGCCGCCGAGCTGGGGCTGATCATCGTCGCCCCGGACACCAGCCCGCGCGGTGCCGATGTGCCGGGTGACCCGGACGGTGCCTGGGACTTCGGCCTGGGCGCCGGCTTCTACCTCAACGCCACCCAGGAACCCTGGGCGCGCAACTACCGGATGCATGACTACGTGGTGCAGGAGCTGCCGGCGCTGATCGAGGCCAACTTCCCGGTCTCGGATAAACGTGGCATCAGTGGGCATTCCATGGGCGGCCATGGCGCGCTGGTCTGCGCGCTGCGCAACCCGGGGCGCTATCAGTCGCTGTCGGCCTTCGCGCCCATCGTCAACCCGATGGCGTGCCCCTGGGGCGAGAAGGCGTTTTCCCGCTACCTCGGCGATGACCGCTCGCGCTGGCGCGAATGGGATGCCTGTGCCCTGATCGCCGAGGCGGGCGAGCGCCTGCCGATCCTGGTGGACCAGGGCGACCGCGATGATTTCCTGGTCAACCAGCTCAAGCCCGAGGCGTTGCAGGCCGCCGCCACGGCTGCTGATCATCCGCTGACGCTGCGCCTGCAGCCGGGCTACGACCATAGCTACTACTTCATCGCCAGCTTCATCGACGATCACCTGCGGCACCACGCCGCTGCGTTGAAAGGCTGAGTCCGCTTGGAGTGATCTGAGGGCTGGAAGCCGGTCTGGCTTCCCGCTTCCCGCTTCCCGCTTCCGCTTTCAGTTAGAATCGCGCCCTGACTTTTCAGGGCGTTTTTCTGACTATGCGAATTGGCCACGGTTACGACGTGCATCGCTTTGGCGAAGGGGATTTCATCACCCTGGGCGGCGTGCGCATCCCTCACAAGTTCGGGCTCATCGCCCATTCCGACGGCGACGTGCTGCTGCACGCACTCTCCGACGCGCTGCTGGGCGCCGCGGCGCTGGGTGATCTCGGCAAACACTTCCCGGATACCGACCCGCAGTTCAAAGGCGCCGACAGCCGCGCGCTGCTGCGCCATGTGCTGGTGCAGGTGCGCAACAAGGGCTGGAAGGTCGGTAACATCGACGCCACTATCGTCGCCCAGGCGCCGAAGATGGCCCCGCATATCGAGACCATGCGTGCGCTGATCGCCGAAGACCTCGGCGTCGAGCTGGACCAGGTCAACGTCAAGGCCACCACCACCGAGAAGCTCGGTTTCACCGGGCGCGAGGAGGGGATTGCGGTTCACGCAGTCGCCCTGTTGCTGAAGGCATGAACGAACTCGAACTGCTGGGCCCGCGTGCCTATGGGGAGCCCCTGGGGCAGGCCGTGCTCAAGGCCATCGCCGAGGACTTCCAGGTCGACGAAGTGCTGGACATCCCCCTCGCCGGCGAGGGCGAGCACCTGTGGCTGTGGGTGGAGAAGCGCGAACTGAACACCGAGGAGGCCGCTCGGCGTATCGCCCGTGCCGCCGGGGTGCCGGTACGCACCATCAGCTATGCCGGCCTGAAGGATCGCCAGGCGCTGACCCGCCAGTGGTTCAGCCTGCACCTGCCAGGCAAGGCCGACCCGGACCTTTCCGCTGCCGAGAACTCGAGCCTGCGCATCCTCAAGAGCGCCCGCCACAAGCGCAAGCTGCAACGCGGCGCGCACTCAGCCAACGGCTTCACCCTGCGTCTCACGCGCCTGGCCGCTGACCATGAGGCCCTGGATGCACGGCTGACCGCCATGGCTGCCGGCGGTGTGCCCAACTACTTCGGCCTGCAGCGCTTCGGCCATGGCGGCGGCAATGTCGTCGACGCCCGTGCCTTTGCCGAGCGCCGTGAGCTGCCGGAGCAGCGCAACCTGCGTTCACGCCTGCTGTCGGCTGGGCGCAGTTACCTGTTCAACCGTGTACTCGCCGAACGTGTCGGCAAGGGCAGCTGGAACCGCGCGGAGGTTGGCGATCTGCTGGCCTTCACCGACAAGCGCAGCTTCTTCATGGCCGGCGAGGAGGAGTGCCGGGACCCGCGCCTGGCGATCCTCGACCTGCATCCGACCGGTGCTCTGTGGGGCGAAGGCCCGTCCCCGGCGGGCGGCGACAGTGCCGCGCGCGAGCAAGCGCTGGCCGATGCCGAGCCCGCCTTGCGCGACTGGTTGGCGGATGCGGGCATGGCGCACGAACGGCGCATCCTCCGCCTCCCCATCGGCGGCCTTACGTGGCATTATCCCGAGCCTGACGTTCTGCAACTGGAATTCGTCCTGCCGGCTGGATGCTTCGCTACCGCAGTGGTTCGCGAGCTTGTCGATCTGGTGCCGGCAGGGCAGACGGACAACCCATGCGTATTCTGATTTCCAACGACGACGGGGTGAATGCACCCGGCCTCGCCGCCCTGCATGCTGCGCTAGAAAGTTATGCCGATTGCGTGGTCATCGCCCCTGACCAGGACAAGAGCGGTGCCAGCAGCTCGCTCACCCTGGATCGGCCGCTGTGCCCGCAGCGCCTCGACAACGGCTACATCAGCATCAACGGTACGCCCACCGATTGCGTGCACCTCGGGCTCAACGGCCTGCTGGAGCAGACGCCGGACATGGTGGTTTCCGGTATCAACCTCGGTGCCAACCTGGGTGACGACGTGCTTTATTCCGGCACGGTCGCGGCTGCTCTCGAGGGCCGCTTCCTCGGGCTGCCGGCGTTCGCCTTCTCGCTGCTTTCGCGGCAGCCGGAGAACCTCGCCACTGCCGCGCATTTCGCTCGCAAGCTGGTCGAGGGGCATGCTCAGCTCGATCTGCCGCCGCGTACCGTGCTCAACGTGAACGTCCCCAACCTGCCGCTGGATCGCATCCGCGGCATCCAGGTGACCCGCCTCGGCCATCGCGCCCGTGCGGCGGCGCCGGTCAAGGTGGTCAACCCGCGGGGCAAGGAAGGTTATTGGATCGCGGTCGCCGGCGACGCCGAGGATGGCGGCCCGGGTACCGACTTCCATGCGGTGATGCAGGGCTACGTCTCCATCACGCCGTTGCAGCTGGACCGTACGTTCACCCAGGGCCTCGACAGCCTCGAAGGCTCACTGGGGAGGCTGTTCTGATGGCTCGCGAGCAGGACGATCTGCTGCGCCGGGGGATCGGCATGACTTCCCAGCGCACTCGCGAGCGTCTGATCCAGCGCCTCTATGAGGAAGGGCTGTCCAACGCCCATGTGTTGGAAACCATCCGTCGCACGCCACGTCATCTGTTCGTCGACGAGGCGCTGGCGCATCGCGCCTATGAAGATACGGCGCTGCCCATCGGGCACAACCAGACCATCTCCCAGCCGTACATGGTGGCTCGCATGAGCGAGTTGCTGCTGGCGGCGGGGCCGTTGGACAAGGTATTGGAGATCGGTACCGGTTCCGGCTACCAGACCGCCATCCTGGCGCAGCTGGTGGAGCGTGTGTTCTCCGTCGAGCGCATCCAGAGCCTGCAGGATCGCGCCAAGGAGCGCCTGGTCGAGCTCAACCTGCGCAACGTGGTGTTCCGCTGGGGCGATGGCTGGGAGGGCTGGTCCGCACTTGCGCCCTACAACGGCATCATCGTCACCGCCGGCGCCGCCGAGGTGCCCCAGGCGCTGCTGGATCAACTGGCTCCCGGTGGGCGCCTGGTCATTCCGGTAGGTGCGGGCGACGTTCAGCAGCTGATGCTGATCATCCGCGAGGAGCAGGGCTTCTCGCGCCATGTGCTGGACGCCGTGCGCTTCGTGCCGCTGCTCAATGGGCCGCTCGCCTGAACTCGGCGGGTGAGTCGACGTACTATCCTCCGACCTTCGGGGAACCCGCGCGCCGATCGCCTTTCTGATTGGCAGACAGATAATGCGTCGTTGCGGTCCGGCCATGTAGCGGCCAGCCTGGAACGAGCAAAGGGTAACTGGCCCTGAACGATAAATTCGACACAATAAGTACGACCTTTGGGCGTTGGGGAAAGGGGACAGGAATGAGCCTGGCCATTAGGCAGAGGATCAGCATGGGAAGCACACGAGGACTGTTGTCCGTCGTTGCCGTCGGCTTGTTGCTGGCAGGGTGCGCCAGCTCGCCGCCTGGCGGTGTGCAGGTGGTCGACCGCGATGGCCGTGCCGCTGCCCAGCAGCGCCAGCCGGTGACCACGGGTCAGTACCGTGTCCAGCGGGGCGATACCCTCTATTCCATTGCCTTCCGTTTCGGCTGGGACTGGAAAGCCCTGGCTGCCCGCAACAACATTCCCGCGCCCTATGTGATCCGTCCGGGGCAGACGATCCGCTTCGACGGGCAGTCCAATTCCGCTCCGGTACGTTCCGTTGCGACAGCGCCTGTCGTCACTACGCCACCGCCAAAGCAGCCCACTACGCAGCCGAGCCAGCCGGCTCAGAATCAGCCCACCAAGCCCGTGCCGCCACCTGTCGCGACCACGCCGGCAACGACCCCGACCTTGCCTGTAACCCGCTCAGCGACTGGCTGGGCGTGGCCTGCGAACGGCACGATGATCGGCCGTTTTTCCTCAAACGGTAGTTTGAATAAAGGGATTGATATAGCAGGTGAATTAGGCCAGCCTGTTTTGGCTGCATCGGATGGTTCCGTTGTTTACGCCGGGAGTGGATTACGGGGCTACGGCGAATTGGTGATCATCAAGCACAGCGATACCTACGTAAGCGCCTATGGTCACAACCGCAGGCTGCTGGTACGGGAAGGACAGCAGGTCAAGGTCGGACAGACCATTGCAGAGATGGGCTCAACGGGTACTGACCGGGTGAAGCTTCACTTTGAAATTCGCCGCCAAGGTAAGCCTGTAGATCCACTGCAATATCTGCCTCGTCGTTGATCCGACGTCGGCCCGTCACCCACGTGGGATGGACGGGCTCAGGCGTAGCCAGGGAAATGGCGTCGTCAGAGCTTGTTGTCGAACTCAGCAAGGGACAACAACAATGGCACTCAATAAAGAAGCGCCGGAGTTTGACGTCGACGACGAGCTGCTCCTCCTGGAGCCAGGCGTCGTCATGGACGAGGGATTGAGCGAGGAGCACGAGTCTCCCCCCAGCACCAAATCCAAGTCGAGCTCACTCAAGCAGCACAAGTACATCGACTACACGCGCGCCCTAGACGCGACCCAGCTTTACCTCAACGAAATCGGCTTTTCCCCCCTCCTGACTCCGGAAGAAGAAGTGCACTTCGCGCGCCTGGCGCAGCGTGGTGATCCCGCCGGACGCAAACGCATGATCGAGAGCAACCTGCGCCTGGTGGTGAAAATCGCCCGACGCTATGTCAACCGGGGGCTCTCCCTGCTGGATCTGATCGAAGAGGGCAACCTCGGCTTGATCAGGGCGGTCGAGAAGTTCGACCCGGAGCGGGGCTTCCGCTTCTCCACCTATGCGACCTGGTGGATACGCCAGACCATCGAACGCGCGATCATGAATCAGACCCGGACCATCCGGCTGCCGATCCATGTGGTCAAGGAACTCAACGTCTATCTGCGCGCAGCGCGGGAGTTGACCCACAAGCTCGATCACGAGCCCTCCGCCGAAGAAATCGCCAACCTGCTCGAGAAGCCGGTTGAAGAGGTGAAGCGGATGCTCGGCCTGAACGAGCGGGTTACCTCGGTGGACGTTTCCCTGGGCCCGGATTCGGACAAGACGCTGCTCGATACCCTGACCGACGACCGTCCTACCGACCCCTGCGAGTTGCTGCAGGATGACGATTTGTCGCAGAGCATCGATCAATGGCTTTCCGAATTGACGGACAAACAGCGTGAGGTCGTCGTGCGCCGCTTTGGCTTGCGCGGTCATGAAAGCTGCACGCTTGAGGAAGTCGGCCAGGAAATCGGACTGACCCGGGAACGGGTGAGGCAGATCCAGGTGGAAGCCTTGAAGCGCCTGCGGGAGATTCTTGAGAAGAACGGCCTTTCGAGTGATGCCTTGTTCCAATAACCGATAGTGATCCGAAGAAACCCGGCCTTGGCCGGGTTTCTTTTTGGGGAGCCGATCAGGAACAAGTGGTTATGCCGCCGTTTCGCTGTTTGCGCATAACTTGCTTGTAAGTATTCGCTTACAAGTGGTGTAAGTGTTATGGGTCAAAAGCCAGTCGATAATGTGGCGAGATCACTGAGGTTTATTTTTAAGTTATTGAAAATAAAAGCTTTTTATTTTTAAGCCTAACGCCGCACGCCGCTGTTTCACCAACAGGTGCCCTTGTTCGATTACCTGGAGTCGCTATCATCAGCCCCATGCAACACGGAACGTTGCGGGCCGATACGGACTTCGGCCAGGAGCGTCACGGGATGTGACTCATCAGGATGATGAAAGGGATTTAAAGGGATAGGGACAAAAGAGTGGGCGGGCAACCGCCCCTTTTTTTGCCCGCAAAAAACAAAGGCCCGCGATTGCGGGCCTTTTTGCTGTCTGGCGATCAGCGCTCCAGTTGCGGGAGCTTGCCTTTGACGCCATCCCACTCTTCGGCGTCTGCCAGGGCGTCTTTCTTCTCGGTGATGTTCGGCCAGACTTCAGCGAGATCACGGTTGAGCTCGATGAACTCCTGCATATCCTCCGGAACTTCGTCCTCGGAGAAGATGGCCTGGGCCGGGCATTCGGGTTCGCACAGTGCGCAGTCGATGCACTCGTCCGGGTGAATGACCAGGAAGTTCGGGCCTTCGTAGAAGCAGTCCACCGGACAGACTTCCACACAGTCAGTGTATTTGCATTTGATGCAGTTGTCGGTGACGACGAAGGTCATTCTAATTCTCTCCTCAGCGGCGGCTCGGAAACCCTGGCTAATTGGGCTCCCCGGCTCTGGAATGGCGTCTCCGGCTCAGGCTTGTGGTCGGAGCTCGTCCAGAGCGCGCGGGATTCTAACAGCTTGTGCGCTATGGCGTTAGATTCGAGCCTTCAATGTATATAACAACTCCAACGCGCGGCGTGGGGTCAGGTCGTCTGGTTGCAGCTTCGCCAGCTCGTCCAGCACCGGGTGCGGGAGGCTCGCGAACATGTCGCTCTGCATCGGCGGTACGGGTTGCCCAGGTGCTGCTTTCGGCGCTTCGTGGGGCAGGCTGGTTGTCTCCAGGCGCGCCAGATGCTGGCGGGCGCGCTGGATCACGTCGGCTGGAACGCCCGCAAGCTGAGCCACCGCCAGTCCATAGCTCTGGCTGGCAGGGCCTGGCAGCACATGGTGCAGGAAGACGATGCGTTCGTTGTGCTCGGTGGCGTTGAGGTGGACGTTGGCCACCACCGGCTCGCTTTCCGGCAGCACGGTCAGCTCGAAGTAGTGGGTGGCGAACAGCGTGTAGGCGCGCAGGCGCGCCAGGTGCTCGGCGGCGGCCCAGGCCAGGGACAGGCCGTCGAAGGTGCTGGTGCCACGGCCCACTTCGTCCATCAGCACCAGGCTGCTGTCGGTGGCGTTGTGCAGGATGTTGGCGGTCTCGCTCATCTCCACCATGAAGGTGGAGCGGCCGCCGGCCAGGTCGTCGCTGGAACCGATGCGGGTGAAGATGCGGTCCACCGGCGACAGTTCGCAACTGGCAGCCGGCACGAAGCTGCCGATATGGGCCAGCAGGACGATGAGGGCGGTCTGGCGCATGTAGGTCGATTTACCGCCCATGTTCGGGCCGGTGATGATCAGCATGCGCGTGGCGTCGTCCAGCGACAGGTCGTTGGCCACGAAGGGGGTCTCCAGTACCTGTTCCACCACCGGGTGGCGACCTTGCACGATGCGCATGCAGGGCTCTTCGACAAAGCGGGGGCGGTTCAGGTCGAGGTTCAGCGCGCGCTCGGCCAGGTTGCTCAGCACGTCCAGCTCGGCCAAAGCGGCGGCGGTGTCCTGCAGCGGCGCCAGCTGTTCGATCAACTGCTCCAGCAGCTCCTCGTAGAGCATCTTTTCACGGGCCAGGGCGCGGCTCTTGGCCGATAGCGCCTTGTCCTCGAATGCCTTGAGCTCGGGGGTGATGAAGCGTTCGGCACCCTTGAGGGTCTGGCGGCGGATGTAGTCGGCGGGAGCCTGCTCGGCCTGCACACGGGGCAGTTCGATGAAGTAGCCGTGGATGCGGTTGTAGCCGACCTTGAGGTTGGGCAGGCCGGTGCGCGCCTTCTCGCGGGCCTCCAGATCCATCAGGTATTGGCCGGCGTTCTCGCTCAGGGCTTGCAGCTCGTCCAGTTCCGCGTCGTAGCCGGTCTTGATCACGCCACCGTCACGGATCACCGCGGGCGGTGTTTCGATTATGGCGCGGGCCAGCAGCTCCGCCAGTTCCGGGTAGGTGCGGATGTTGGTGGCCAGGACGCCAAGGTGCGGTGCTTCCAGGCCGGTCATGGCCTGCTGCAGCTCCGGCAGGGCGGCCAGGGCGTCGCGAAGGCGGGCCAGGTCGCGAGGGCGGGCGTTACGCAGGCCGATACGGGCGAGGACGCGCTCGACGTCGCCGATTTCCTTCAGTTGCGGCTGCAGGCCTTCGAAGCGGAAGCGCTCCAGCAGGCAACTGATGGAATTCTGGCGAGCTTCCAGTACGTCACGGTCGCGCAGCGGGCGGTTCAGCCAGCGGCTCAGCAGGCGGCTGCCCATGGCGGTCTGGCAACGGTCGACCACCGATTGCAGGGTGTTGTCACGCCCGCCGGCGAGGTTGATGTCCAGCTCCAGGTTGCGGCGGCTGGCGCCATCGAGGATCACCGTGTCATCCAGGCGATCATGGCGCAGGCTGCGCAGGTGGGGCAGGGCGGTGCGCTGGGTTTCCTTGGCGTAGCCCAGCAGGCAGCCGGCGGCGCCGATGGCCAGGGTCAGGTTTTCGCAACCGAAGCCCTTGAGGTCCTGTACGCCGAACTGTTGGCACAGGCTCTTGCGTGCGGAATCCCGATCGAAGTCCCAGGGCGCGCGACGGCGCACGCCACGGCGTTTCTCCGCTGGCAGGCCTTGGGGCCAATCGTCCGGGATCAACAGTTCGGCAGGATTCATGCGTTCGAGTTCGGCCAGCAGGTTTTCCCAGCCCTTGATCTCCTGCACGCTGAAGCGGCCGCTGGTGATGTCCAGCACGGCCAGGCCGAACAGGCGTTCGTCGCCCAGTACCGCACCGATCAGGTTGTCGCGGCGCTCATCCAGCAGGGCCTCATCGCTGATGGTGCCGGGAGTGATGATGCGCACCACCTGGCGTTCGACCGGGCCCTTGCTGGTGGCCGGGTCGCCGATCTGCTCGCAGATGACCACCGACTCGCCCAGCTTCACCAGTTTGGCGAGGTAGCCTTCCACCGAATGGAAGGGAATGCCCGCCATGGGGATCGACTTGCCGGCGGACTGGCCACGGGCGGTGAGGGTGATGTCGAGAAGCTTGGCCGCCTTCTTGGCGTCTTCGTAGAAGATCTCGTAGAAGTCACCCATGCGATAGAACATCAGCTGGTCCGGGTGCTGGTTCTTCAGCCGCCAGTACTGCTGCATCATCGGGGTGTGGTCGGAAAGCTCGTTGTTATGGGCTTCGGCAGGGGCCTGTCTTTTTGACATAGGGGTGTTTGTCTAATACTCAGCGCACTTTGACAGGCATTGTCGGGGCCTGAGCGATCTTCGGCAACCGCCCGCGTAGATATCGTGCGGTCATTCTCGGGTCGCTATGGCCGCCCAGCGCCTGGGCGTTTTTACCCTCGGCATCGGCATCTGTCAGGGACTTCGCGCGGATGTCGTGGATGGTCACATCAGGCACGCCCGCCTTTTCCCTCGCCAGCGCAAATGCTTCCTTGATCGTGTGGTAGGACACCGGCCTGCCGGCGCGGGCGCAGAACAAAGTGAGCGTGCGCACCTTCCTTGGCAGAGCCTTGGCTCGAGCAATCACCTCTTCGAGGTCGTGGGTCATGGCCACGACCAACTTGGCCCCCGTCTTCTGCTGCACGAACGCCACACCCTCCTCCGAGATGTCCGACAGGTGGATGCTGATCACGTCGCTGATGCGCTGGCCGGTAAGGTAGGCCATCTCCAGTATGTTGCGCACATAGGGGCTGCAGGCGGCCAGGATGGCCGAGAACTCTGCGTCGGTGATGTACCGGTCGCGCCGTGCCTCCTCGTGGCGCCGGACCCCCACGCAGGGGTTTGAATCGACCTCACCCCACTCCAGGGCGTAACTGAACACGATACGGGCGACGGAAAGGATGCGGTTGCACATGTTCGGGGTGCCGGCGAGATCCACCTTCACCGCGGCGATGTGCTTCGGCATGACCTGTCTTGGCTCGAACTCCGCGAATATGTCCTTCAGTCGCTCTGCTGCGGCTTCATACTGCGCCACCGTGTTGGCGGCCAGGCGCTTGACCTTGAAGTGGTGTGCAAGAGCCCTGTCGATGAGCTCCGGCATACCGCCCAGGGCCGCCTGTGAGGTTTTCCGGGCGTACTCAAGTAATGACGCCTGGTAGTCCTCGCCCAGCCGCAACCACTTCCCTCCCTTCACCAGGTAGTACGCCCCGTGCTTGTGGTACATGCACGCCGGCAGGTGCCGATCCTTCTTCCTTGGACGCATGTCCCCCTCCTCACGACCCCGTCAGACGCAGCCGGGGCTCCTTCTTCTGCTGCTGGGAAGCCCCCAGCCTGGCAAGCACTACGTCTCGAAGAACCTTCGGGCGCCCGTCAGCACCTATCACATATCCGAAACGATGATCATCGAGCCAGCGTATTTGCGCGCTGGCGCGGGACCGCCCCGTCAGGTCGGCCACTTCTTCAGGTGTCATGAACATGACGATACCTCCCCGCCGGTATCCGGCAGGCTGTGGTGGGGTAGGGGAGTTGTAAGGTGGGGGGGGATTTACAGCTGCAGTGTTTGCTGCTGAAGGAGTTGCGTATTGCATCCAGTTAGAGCGTTTCCCTGCTCTTCCGGTACTGACTCAAGGATGCGATGCAGGGCTGTATCCAGATAGCCAAGCGGCTCTCCATCCTCCCCGCAGTCCTTGTCGATGCCGATGTAGTCGCAGCCGCATTGCATGGCCGCCACACCACTGGTACCGCTCCCGCAGGTGTTGTCGAGGACCAGCATCCCTGGATTGGTGTAGGTGCGAACCAGGAATTCCATCCAGGCGACAGGCTTCTGTGTGGGGTGGTAGCTGGACTTCTGCTTGTCGCTGGAGAAGAACTGAACTGTTCGCGGATAGCGCTCCGTGGAGTCATAGCTGGTCACCTCCCCGGCCTGACCGTAGACCTCAGAGCGTTGCGCGCGGGTCGACGTCTTGCGAGCATGCCCCGAGGTCATCTGCGGGTTGTAAACAGGCTGCTTCCGGTAGAACACCAGCGCAGATTCGTGCGCCCGCAGTGGCTGCTTCTTCGCGTTGAGGAAGCCGGTGGCGTTCCCCTTCTCCCAGATCCACTCATAGCGGAACAGGTCAGGTCGGCTGGCCACCAGCATTGAGGTGAACGGCTGAGCGGCGCAGAGGACAATGGCTGCATTCGGTTTGGCGATCCGCAGGTACTGCTCCCACATCGGCTCCAGAGGTATGACGGAATCCCAGGAGCACTTGGTGGTGCCGTAGGGTAGGTCTGCCAGGATCAAATCGACCGAGGCGTCTGCGATCCCCTTCATCACCTCCAGGCAATCCCCCCGGATTAGCTGGAATCTACCCATCACTCCCCCTCCTCAGCCTGGCGGGTGGAGAGGGAGCGCAGTACGTCTTCTGCCGCCTCAATGCGGTAGAGGCATGCATCCCACCGCTTCGTCGAGTTTCCAGGGTTCTCGCGCTCGAAGTCCTCCTTCGCCTGCTTGGCGTCGAAAAACTCCTTCACCGCCTCGGACCACTCCCTCGGCACGCTTACCGCGTCGGGCTGCTGGGGTGGGAGGGCGTAGAGCGGCGCATTGTCGGGCAGCTCTCGGCCGATGCTGTTCAGAACAGCGCGCACCGGCTCCGCGTGCTCTTCGTTGTGATGAACGCGCCCGATGACTTCCTGCCCCCTGATCGCGGCGAGCTCGGCGCGGAGCTGGTCGCGCTCGGCCTCTGCGGCTCGGCGTTTTTCGTACTCTCGCGCCCAGTCCTGGCATTCGCTATTTGCCGCCTTCCATGCCTGTTCATGTGAAGCCAGCAGAGCGTCGTAGTCGGCTGCCAGCACAACCTGCTGATAGCTGTCCATGTCGCATGTGTCATTTGTAGGAGCCAGGAATCGCTTCACATCGCTCATCGGTCGTCCTCCTGGGGCTGGTTGCGCATGAAGTCAGCCATGTCACCCATCTGCGCGACGATGGCGGCCTCTTCGGTGTTGTGGATTGCGATGATCTTGGCCTTCTGCTTCAGGCACGCGCCGCAATCAACCTGGGCCCAGTCAGAGGACGTACTGCTGAAGCCGCCCAGCCAAGTGCCGCATTGGGCCTGCTCTATCTCGTCGTCGTAAGAGAAGTGGGTCTTCACAGGTCGTTCTCCTGGGGCGGGGTGGTGTTGTAGCGCTGCCAGTCCTCGCCGTATTCCCAGCAGTACGTTGCCGGCCAGGCGCCGCGCGCTCCTTCCTTCACGAACTCGTAGCGCATAGCGAATTCACCAGAGCGATCAGGCACCGACTTGACCCACTTGTGGACCGGGCCGCCCAGCTGCCAGCCCGGGTACTGATTGACCGCCTCGCGCATGAACTCGTCGAGGTTGTGATGGCCGCGACTCATGACGATGTAGGTGTCGCTGCCGACGCTTTCGACTTCCAGTGGATGAGCCTTCATTCGGATTCCCCTTGGCTCGGCGCTGCCGGCTGCAGGTTCGGGTTCAGGCGCAGGTCGTGCCCCGAATACAGTTCGGCAACGGTGTCACCTTCCTCCGCCCAGTACTCAGCGAGGCTGGGGTCCTGGGTCCAGTCCATCACGTCGCCCGCGTGCAGCTTGACGAACATGAACGGCTCCGGCGCCTCGACAGCCTGCTGCTGTTCGGATGCAGGCGGGGTGGGGGCGGACTTGATCAGCGCCTGATACCACCAGTACGGCAGGCGCTCTTCCTTGCCGGATATCGGGCTGATCTGGTTCAGCATCGCCTCGTTGGGCTGCGCAGGGATGAGTTTCCACCCCTCCGGCACCCCAGCAGCAGGCGGGGCGGAGAGCGCGGCGCGGAGCACGATTCGAAACCAGTCTTTGTGTTTGTCTTCCGGCTGTTGACCGCCTTCGCAGTTGAACAGCCACACCCATGCCGGGGCCCCACCGGGCATACGTGCATTCATGGCTTTTTCGAGCATAGCGTCTGTTACATCCACCTCTTCCCCATCCTCGATATGAGTAGGAGTGAGCGCGGTACTGCTCAGAACTGCTCGCACTGCTTCATCAGGCGTTGCGCCCTCGGCATATTTTTGGGCAACGCCGTCGTCGCCATACAGCTCGGCGTGCCACTGGCCCTCATACTCTGGGGTCAGGGCAATGCGGTGCTCGCGGATCAACTGCACGGTGTCGTCATTCAGCAGCCCTTGAATAATCATCGCTGCCGTTTTGACTGCTGCCCGCAGGTCCGCAAAGGCACCCGCCTCAGCCACTCCCACAAACGCCAGGGCCTCCTTTCGCCATCCATACGATGGCTGCTCCCCCTGCACCTGCGCGGCGGGAGGGGTGGCAGGACGGAGGACGTGCCCGTACGGGTAGTCACGCCGGCCGCCCATTTCGGTCCAGGCTTGAAGCACGCCTGGCACGAAGATCATGGTGCACCCTGTAACTGGGTCCTTCTTGAGCCACGAAAAGTACTGCTCCTTGCTGTGCGGCAGGTATGCCTCCGCGCCATCCGGGGCATCGGCCCAGTTAACTTGCTCGGTCATGGAAGTCTCTCCCAAACATTGTGATCGGCCAGAGTTTCTTTACTGACCGGGATGGTTCGCATGTCTACGCCCTGCAGATCGCAGGAATCGCCTTTGTCGGTGATGACGAGGTAGCGGCGATTGGTGGGAAGGTGGAGGTAGCGGGGTGCGTTTCTGGCCAGGGCATCGGTCTGGAGCTTTCTTGCGCCGTCGGTGAACATGGCTCAGTCCTCCGGTTCTTCAGGAAGGGGCATCCAGTGGCTTGCATCGCGGATGCAGGAGTAGCCGCTGTAAACGGGTTCGAAGAAGTCGTTTCCCTGCTTGCCGCCGTAGTTGCGCACAAGCTGGTAGTTGGCCAGGCGCTGGGCGTGCTTCCGTGACCAGATATCAACAGTCACGCCAGCCTCAGGCATACGCTCACTGCACTTGATCCAGCCGTCTTTGCGCCGCTGCACGGCGGATTCGGAGAGGCCGGTCATGGCTAATCCCTCCCGGGGAATCGATAGATGCGGGTCGGTGGCTGAAGCCCGGGGTCATCGTTTAGCGCCTGGAAGTGGCACCAAGAGCGCTCCATGAATCGAAGCCATGCGATGCGACGGCCTACGCGGATCGGGCGCCAAGCGAAGAAGCGCTCCCATTTCTCGCTCATGCCGGCACCGCCTCCCGGGCAGGTTCCCGGATGTCAGCGGCGTTGATGCGGATGATCCCGAGCTCGCAGGCGATGTGGTGTTCCAGTCGCACGCCCTTGGACTGGTGCCAGCCTGGGAGCAGGGCAACGGTGTCGCAGGTGATGAGCTGGGGGATATCCAGCTTCATGTAGTCCGCCCACTCGTAGCCATCGATGATGCCGTGCTCTGCGGGGTTGACCACGTCATAGCCCAGGCTGCGCAGGCGAGCAGCTTCGGCATCGAACAGCGGGAAGTTGAACTCGGGGAGCCCAGTCATAGGGCCGGCCAGGTAGATTCGGCGCATGGTGTATCCCTCCAGCGCAGTGCGCAGAGTAGGTTGGGATGGGGTGGGTTAGGCTGTGGCGTCAGTCGCCGCAGAAGCAGTCGATATTCTCAGTAACGAGGCCGGCCTGCTCGAAGTCGAAGGATTCCTGGGTGGCCATGCGTTCGGCGTACCACCCCATATGGGCGTACTTCGGTCGATCCTGGCGGAATACCTGGGCGAACTTTTCTTCGGTGCCGGACCACCAGAGAACTCTGGAAGGGTCTTCGATGATCGCCCGGTAGATCTTGTCTTCGGACTTCTTCCAGCACAGGTCGCAGTTGCCGAGGTCAGAGTCGATGCCGAGATCGAAGGGCTGACGGCTCCAGAACTCCGCCACGTCGTCCTTCGTAACGCCTGCTTCGTATGGTGGGCAAATACTCTCCCACCGCGAATTGCCCTTGGCGTTTGCTGCCATCATCTTGTGATAACGCCGCGGCTCGTCACGGCGAATCCCGATGATGCAATCCCACTCGTCGTATCCAAGCGAGCGCATGTATTTCTCAGTCACCCGGATCTTCAGGTGCCCGGTGCACAGGTTGTTCGAGAAGTTGGGGAGGATGGGCGGGAGGCCTTTTTCTACCCGGCGATACTCAGCGAAGTACGCAAGCATCATGTCGAACGGCTCACCGTTGCGGGATGCCGTCTCGAAGTCGACGACCTTGAACCAGGGCTTGTCCTTCGGCTGCCCGTACACTCGGTCGTACTCCAGGTAAACCACCCCCAAGCCCCAGCGCTTGTCCATCTCGTTGATGAAGACCAGGGTGCGGTCATCTTCCTTGCCAGTGTTCTGGAAGGTCACGATCACATCGGGCGGCAGCTTGCCGTCATGCGCGTCGAGGATGTCATGCATCATTTTCCCAGACGTACGCCCGCCGCTGAGACCGATCTGCGCAGGCCCAGTAATGCGATAGGGGTTCATGCTTTCTCCAGGTCGTCCAACTCCATTCCGCTGGTGCGGATGGATGGGGTGGGTATGGGAGGGGGTAAGGTCTAGCGGTGGGTGATGATGCATTCCCAGGTGCCGGCGCCCCGGACAAGGGTTCCGCCGAACTCTTCGCACTGGCCTTGGTACATCGTCCAGAGCCAGTAGACGACCACCATGAAGATGATCATCCCGAGGTCGAACCAGAGGTTCCGCTTCATTGATCCTCCAGCGCGTTGAGTCGTGCGGCCTCAGCGGCGCCGGCCTGATTGAGATGGCGCGCTACGTTATCCGTGATGGTGATTTCGTGGCGCGGCACGGCCAGGAACCGCTTAGCACCCTCAGGCCCGAGTGAATGGATGTTCATGATCAGCAGCTGGATGCACTCGGCTATCTCGCTGAGGCCACCCCAGCTCATGAGGTCCCGCAGCATCGACAGGATGCCTGGCCGCACGCGGTGCCGGAGCTCAACCTCGCCGCGCTCCTTGCGCCGCGCTGCTGCGTCGGCTGATCGTTGCTGGCTGGTCTTGGCCATGGTCAGCGCTTCTCCGGGAACACGATGTTGAAGTGCTTGCAGACCCTGAGGAACACGCCATCGGTGAGGCGAGATGCCCGGCGGGCTTCAAGGCGGGTCAGGCCGATGGCCAGGTAAGCCTGCAGTTTTTCCCTGTGCACCTTGTAGCGCTCCAGGTGGGAGTTGTTCCGGCCGTCCTGGAACTCGATGCCGTGGTCCAGGGCGAACAGCGCCAGGCGCTTCCTGTCGATCCCCACCATCTCCGCCACGGTAGTGACGGTGTAGCGCGCCGCCAGTTCGCGGATCTTGGGCAGCTTGGCCATGGCCTCCTCGTAGCGCCGCTCCTGCGGGGTCGGCTGGCGGTCGGCCAGGGACTGGTCCTTGAGGTGCTTCTTCAGCTCGCCTCGGGCCTTGGCCAGGGCATATCGGCGCGGGAATCGGTCGGGGTCTATGCCCGCTGCGCTGCCCAGCATGGCCACCTGCTGCTGGTGGTTGCGAATGCATCCAGTGGAGAGCATCACACCACCTGCTGCGCCTGGTGGCGCTTGTAGCCGAGCACCCAGAGGCTGCCGAGGCGCTCGGTGAAGACGGGCCTGGTGTAGCCATAGCGCTCGGCGATGGCTGCGGCTTCGCGGATGTTCTTGCCGGCGAACTCTTCGACTTCGTCGGCCTGGTGCTGGCGCTGCTGCATGTCGTTCTCCTTGGTTGCGTGCATAGGTCGCCGGCCTCACCGGAAGCAGACACTTCCGCAAGGCCTATCCGGCATGGCCGGCGGCGTATGGACTCAACAAAAAGGGCTGGCCAGCGATGCTGGGCAGCCCTGCCTCCGTACCTGTGTTCGTCTACTTCATGGCCAATCCCTCCGCAGTTGCACCTGGGTACCGGTGCCGCTCGTGCTCTCGTTGTTGCCCCGCGCGCGGCGTCATGCGTTGCGCGGTGGAGCCCCGTGTCGGTTCGGGGAATAGGTGCAGGCGGCAGGCGCTTCCCTGCTTGCATCTGGACTAGCCATTCCTGGCCCCGGACTCGCCTGCGAAAGCTTTCCGGTAAGTCTTGGTCAGGCCGCCGTCAACGATGCGGCCCCGTTTGAGAAGGATGCGCGCCAGGGCGGCCCTGTCCTTCTCGCTGCTGCCGGCCTGCCTCAGTAGGCCGAAGTAGCTGTTGGCGGTCTCCAGCAGTTCTTCCTCAGGTACCGTTGCGACTCGGCGAAGGGCCTGCGCCACCGACTTCTTCCTGGTGGTGCGCCGCCATGGCTTGATCACGTGCCCGACGAAATCGACGCCTCGATCAACGGGCTGGAGGATGGTCTTCTTGGGGTTCAGCTTCACACCCAGGCTCGGTAGGAACTCCTCGATCTGTGCGAGCCACTCGTTCAGTTGCCGCGGTGATTCGTGCAGCAACAGGAAGTCGTCGACGTATCGGATGTAGTGGCGGCACCGAAGTTGGCGCTTCACGAACTGGTCCAGCGCGTCCAGGAAGACGTTGGCGAAGAACTGGCTACTCAGGTTGCCGATGGGCAGACCCAGGTGAGCAGGTTGCGCAACGAGGCGCTTGTGCTGCGGCACTCTCGCGAAGAGATGGCGCGGGCTGCGCACCTCGTAGTTCTCGCGAGGTTCGTGCATCAGCACCTTTAGCGCTAGCTGCCGCCACCAAGGCTCTTCGATTCTCCTGGCCAACTGCGTCGCCAGCACGCGCTTGTCGATGCTGACGAAGAAGTTGGCCAGGTCGCACTTCAGGTAGAACACTGGCCTGGACCAGTTCTGCGTGGCGCTTCTGATCTTGTGCTCAAGGCGCCTTGCGGCGTACAGCGTGCCGCGCTCGGGTATACAGGCACAGCTGTCCGCTACGAAGCTGCGCTCGATCCCTGGGCCAATGCGGTTGTAGAGCAGGTGGTGAACGATGCGATCCCGGAAGTCTGCCGCCCACACCTCTCTGGCCTTTGGCCTGGTGACGACGAAGCAGATCGACTTCCCTGGGATGTATGCGCCTGCCTCCAAATCCTCGTAGAGGGTCAGTAGGTTTTCTTCCAGGCCTTCCGCGAACTTCAGCGCGCTGGCAGTGTTGCTCTTGTGCCGGCGGCAGTCGTAATAGGCCTGGACCAATTCTTCGAAAGGAAACATCGCAACACCTGCATCTGCGGACGGCGCGGACGCGAAACTCGTTGTTCTTGTCGTTGTTGTTCGTGTTGCCGTCGGTGAAGTTCGTGTTGAAGGCGTTGTTGGACGAGTACTGCGACATGCCTTGCTATCTACGTCGCCCGGCCGAGTGCTCAGCCGAGAAACTGCGCCGGACCTGCCAGAAGCTCTGGTGGTTTCCGTGGTGCGCATGGCGGTGCCCAAAGGCAGCGGCAAGACCAGATTCAGCGCTCAGGCGTGATAGCCGTAGCCATCACGCAGCGGGCGCGGTTGCGAATTTCCCTTTCCAGGCGTTTGCCTGTTTTCCAATTGAGGCGGTGAGCTGCATCGCAGAGGCGTGTTGCTTGAGGCTGATGAAGCGGCGGTGCGCCAGGGCGCGGAGCAGGTAGTTCATCATCCAGATGCTTTCCAGCAACTGGTTCAGGTGAGGAACCTTGTCCTTCGCCATGTTGGCGCGCCCGATCAGCACCATGATCTGCAGGGCCTCGTCACGCAGCTTTGAGCCAATGACCTGCTTCAGGTCTCGCGGGATATTGCGCACGAGATCGAGAGTCAGGCCGAGCAGGTCTTCGGCTGCCTTGTGGATCTGCAGTTCGGTGTGCATGGCCATCCTGGCCTCCTTGCGGTCGCTCCTGACCGAATGAATGGATTAACGAATGAATCTGCGGACGGCGCGGACGCGAAACTCGAGGCTCTTGCCGTAGTTGCCCGTGTAGCCGTCGGTGAAGAGCGTGCCGAAGGCGGTGGTGGACGAGTACTGCGTACTGCTCCAGTGCCAAGTCTTGCTGAACAGCTCCGGCACGTTCACCCACCCCAGCATCAGCTCGGCCTGGGAGGGCAGGTAGAAGTCGGCATGTCCATCAGCTTCGACGGAAGCTGCGTACTCGGCTGCAGGATGGCCACCTTCTTCGATCAGGGCTTTGGTGTTCACCAGGCCATCCCAGTTGCTGGTGGCCTCGGAGTCGTTACCGTATCCGCCCCACTTGAGGTCCGATGCGTCGGCCTTGGCGAAGATCAGGTAGTAGTCCGGCTGCCCGTCGCGACCCCGGAGCAGTCCGCCGTTGATTCCGCCTTGCATGGGCCACTCGGCGCCGATGGGCGGGATATCGGACGGTGCGACCTGGTCTTGCTGATCTTCGAGAAGGGCCATCGCATACGTGGCGAACTGGTGGTCGCTGGTGGTAATGGTGGTCCCATTGGCATTGATGGTAATGAGGCTCATGGCGACTCCAAAAAGGAATGAAGGAGCGGATTACTGAAGGATGAGAATCTTGCGGACGGCGCGGACGCGAAACTCGTCGCCCTTGTCGGTGCAGCCCGTGAAGCCGACGGCGAAGCCCGTGAGGAAGGCGGTGAGGGACGAGGACTGCGAACTCGACCAGTACCAGCGATCCTGGAAGCCCTCGATCTCACCGGCCTGCTTGGCCGCGTACAGGGCTGCCAGCTCCAGGGCTGAGGGGATGAATATCCCCTCACCGATCTCCAGGGCCAGCTTGGCGATGGGGCTTCCGGCCTCGGCCATGGCGATGGTGTTTGCAGCGCCGTCGCGGTAGGACTGGGCGCCTTCGACGTCCTGGCCGTACTCGCCCCATTCGCCGGAGAACTCGCGATCCTTGCCCAGATCAACCAGGGCGTACTCCAGACCGTTGAGCCAGTAGCGGTTTGCGAAGATGCCGTCAGCCAAGGCTTGGCCGATAGCGGGAAGGTCTGCTGCTTTGATTTCGGTGATGGTCATTGCGGTTTCCTTGTCGGTGTTGGGCTACATCCCGCAGCCAGCTCTGGGGAACTGGCTGAAGTGATGCCTCCCGCTACAGCGCAACGATCAGCACCATGGCAAAGCCCAGATAGAAGCCCATAAAGGCGTTCAGATTCCGGTACATGGCTTGTTCCTCCATGTGGCCCTTGGCACTACTGTTGCTGTAGCCGGTTGATGGGGTGCCTATTGCCGCCGGCTGGCGGTGCGCATTGCGTGCAGGTCGTTCTCTCAGTCGGGTAGAGCCCTTGATCAGCCGTCTCTGGTCGCCCCGCGGGGTCGCCATCGCGTTGGCAGGTGTTTTCCTCAGCACCTGTCTGATCACCGGTCGCCGCAGAGGCAATGCGTTCTGCTGTTGATGGTGTCCACCCGACTTTCTGTCGCCCCACGGGTAGTGGCCGGGGCTGCCTCGCCGCTGTGCGGCTAGCTGTTCATGGCGCTGGTTGTTAAAGAGCGGCGCCCTTTCGGGCTGGCCGGCGGTGTTCTGCTGGCGTGACTACAAATTAGCAACTGCTAATTATTCGCGCAATAGCAAATGCTAATTTTCTTTTGGGAGGTGAATCCACGCGGCTCAGCAGTTGTTGCTGAACCAGGCAACATGGATGCTGCCGTCGGGGCGGTGGGTGAGGGCTACGCCCTCGGTGTCGCGGATTTCTTCGAGGAGGCGATCCCAGTCGGAAGTGCTGTCGCAGGGCTCGCGGTAGATCACGGCCTGGTGCTCGACCTGGGCGCGCGGAGTGCTCAGCAGGAGCTGAACACGGCGGGTGAGGTGGTAATAGCTGCTCTGCTCCGGGCGCTGAAGCGCTTCTTCTGCCATTGCTACTGCTCCTTGGCTGTATATGCATACAGTATTTCGGCAGGCGATGGCCTTTCAATACCTGGGCGGCTTCCTACCTTGGTAGGTGTGTAAAGTTTTCAGTCGGGTTCAGTCGCGCTCTGGCGCGAGCACGGTCTCGCGCCAGTCCCTGAACTCGTACTTGGGCGGGACGACACAGCGAAGGGGGAGCGGAGCCAGGCAGGGGCGAATGACCTGCAGCTTTTCGACCCGCCCCCTTCAGCAGGTGTTGGAAGGGTAGACCAGAATGAAAAAGCCCCGCACTGGTCGGGGCTTGTAGACAAGGCATCAAGCGGCCTGATGGTCTTCCTGGCTGTGAGTCACGACCTTGGATAGGCCAAGGCCAACAGATGAAAGCACCTTTGTCAGGGTCAGTAGCCCTGGGTTTCCGCCTGCCGCAAACTGCCTGTAGAGGTTGCCGCGATTTAGACCGGTATCCTGAGATACCTTCTGGAAGCCGCCGCGGGCCTCAATAATTCTTCGGACTGCGTTCAGGAACACGGCCTCGCCACCCTCTTCATCGATCTCTTCGAGAGCTGCTACGAGATACTCCAGCGCGAAGTCCTCGTCATTGCGCAGCATCTCAAGGACACTGTCCTCGTGGTTGCTTACGCTTTTCATCGTCAGTCACCCTTTATGGCCCTCCAGATCTGGATGGCCTGCTCTATATCGTTCTGTTGTCGTTGCTTTGTACCGCCGCCCAGCAAAAGAAGAATCTCGCCGCCGGAAATGACGTAATAGACGCGATAGCCAGGGCCAAAGTGAAATTTCAGCTCGGAAACCCCTTCGCCAACCGGCTCAGAGTCACCGAAATTTCCCTGCGCCGCACGCTCCACACGAGTGGTGATTCGCGCCTTTGCCTTGGTATCACGTAGCGAATCAAGCCATGCCTGGTAAAGGTCAACGCCGTTGTCGGTATGGGCGTGATTCACTTCGTACATTCAAATTGTACCTTTTAACGGACAGTTGGCTAATTAAAAGATTTCATCGATTTGTAGAAAAGCTATACACCGTCGATACGCGATACCGGCTCTGTCAACCGTTGCGCTTGACTCATTCAAGCCTTCTTCGCATTCCAGATCAGCAGCACCCTGGCGTGGATGGTCACGATGCCTTCCCGCCGAAGCCGCCCTGTACAGCCTTCACACATCCGCCTTCGTCATAGAAGTAGGATGATCCGCCGCTGGCCCAGTGGTAGGCGTACTGGTTGCCATTCACCCTGCTGGGGGAGCCCCATGCCGAACGAGCTGAGCCTGTTGGCATTCCTATGACTACCTGGTTACGGATGACCATCGTCCGAAGCTCTGTGCTAGAGAACTGCCGGCAGACCGAGTAGGTGCCGCCCGAACTAAAGGACCGTCCAGAGGAGCTTGGCTGAGCTGCTCGCCGCTGTTGCTCCTTGACCTGCTTCTCCGTAGCGAGCTGGCCTCCGACCTCATATGTATCGACCTGAATTTCATGGGCCGGGCTTGCTTGAGCCCCGTCGCAAGGCCGATCAGAAAAGATGATCTTCCCGTTAGCGCCTGGGCACTTGTAGATGGCGGCCTGGGCGCCGTGCATCACCATCACTGCCAACACGCCAGAAAGCAGTACCTGCAGCTTCATGCGACCTCCCTGTCGGCTTCCCTTAAAGCAGCTTCATCTTCGCTTCGCGCACCACTCCGATGATCCGGCAGTTGCCGTTGATCTCGATGGGGTTGTAGCCGGTATTCAGCGGCTTCAGGTACAGCTTTCCGCCGTCCTGGACCAGCTTCTTGAATGTGGATTTCTCTTCGGTATCAAGCTTGGCGACCACCAGGTGGCCTGGCTGCGGCTCGATGCCGGTATCGACGAGGATCAGCATGCCTTCGGGGATGCTGGGTCCGGAAAGGGAGGTCATCGAGTCGCCCTCCACCTCCAGCCAGAACGCCGGGCCCTTCACCTTGGTATCCGTCTTCTCGAAGCGATCTTCAGCGCCTGGCTCGTAAGCTTGGATCGCGTCGCCCCAACCACCAGCTACCACGCTGCTGACCACAGGGAAGCGGTAGTAGCGGCTTGGCTGAGAAGCAGGGGAGACATTGCTCAGCCCCTCATTGCCGACTGAGTTCTGAGCCGCCGCTGGCGCAACAAGGGTTCCCGCGGCGCATCCGATCTTGGTTTCCATGTTCGCCGCGGCACGCTCGCCAAGGTTCCGATGGCCATTGAGGATCTGCGATAGATACGAGGAATCCAGATCGTGCTGGTCCGCGAATTCCTTGAGTGACGCCGAGCCAATGAGCCGGCGCAAAGCGCTGATGCGCAGTTGGTGAATGTCCATTTCCAAAGTCTGTCCGGCTGTTAGCAAACAGTAAATTACGGTTTGCTATTGCTGGTGCAATTAGCAGTTGCTAATCTGGCTGCACATAGGAGGTGCCCATGACCTTGCACGACTACATCAAGGCGCTGCGGAAGGATGAGCTGGAGGTTTTCGCCAGCCGTTGCGACACATCCGCCGGCCAGCTGAAGCAGATCGCTTACGGCCACCGCCAGGCCAATCCGGCACTGGCGATAAACATCGAGCGCGAATCCAGCGCCGCCGTCTCCTGCGAAGAGATGCGGCCGGACGTCGACTGGGCGTACCTGCGCCAGAGCGGCAAGGCGCAAGTCGCGTAGCGACTATCAGGGATACCGAAGATGGGGTCGTGTTCGTTCATGGCTCCACGATAAGAGCAGGAGAGCAAGATGACACTGTCCAAACCGCGACAGAACTGCAGCCGGGACCAGGTGCTGATTGCGCACGCCCAAGAGCAGATCGCACGCACGTCGTTCTCGACCGACCACTTCGCACATGCGCTGAACACCATCCTGCTGGAGACCATGGGCGACCAGGTCGACGCCAAGAAGGTGCCGGACCTGCGCGATACCTCAATTGACGGCGCCAAGTACATGCGGGATGCCGCCAACTGGCTGAAGCGCGTGCAGCGCTGGCTGGATCGCTCCGTGGATTTCCCGGCCTGGCTGGAAGAGGCCTGGGTCGAAGCCCTCGAACCCGAATACCGCGAGCGCTGCCTGCAGGAGCTGGCCAGCCGTTACGGCCTGCTGGCGGTGCGGGAGCTGGGTGGCGATGCCTGCCCCGTGACCGCGTTCGGCCAACTGGTGACCCGCATGGGTTCCACCGTGGAGGCCTGCGGCCATGTGCTGGCCGATGGGCTGATCGATGAGCGAGACCTGCCGAACCTCCCCGCGATGATCGAGGTGCTGCTGGCCGCCGAGAGCCGCTGCTGCCAGTTGAGGCGCGCGGCTGAGAACGTGCTTGGCAGCAAGCAGCCTGCCCTGAGGTCCGTGCCGTGAGTACCGTGATCATGTCGGCCTGCTGGCCGCTGCAGGGGATGACCGCCACCCAGAAGGCGGTGCTGATATCGCTGGCGGACAACGCCAACGACGAAGGGGTGTGCTGGCCTTCGGTGTCGAACATCTCGTTGCGCACCTGCCTGTCGGAGCGTGCGGTGCAGGGGGCGATCAAGTGGCTGTGCAGCGTAGGGGCCCTGGCCACCAGTGACCGCACTGGGCGCTCCACCATATACACCGTGACCCCCGAAGCATATGCACCCCCGCAGCAGCTGCACCCCCGCACCAAATGCACCCCCGCAGCAGATGCGGGGACACCTCCGCAGGATATGCACCCCACCCCCGCAGATGGTGCACCCCACCCCCGCAGCAGCTGCACCCAGAACCGTAATAGAACCAAAAGAGAACCGTCAGAAGAACCGCAATCCTCTTTGCCGACCGTCCCGGCCGGCCAGCGGAAAGCCAAGCGGCCGACCAAGGCTCAGAGCCAGGAAGCGGAGCTAGCTCGCCAGGAAGCCTGCAGGGCGATCTGGATGGCCTACTCCGAGGCCTACCTGCAGCGCTACAACGCCAAGCCGGTGCGCAACGCCAAGGTCAACGCCCAGGTCGGCGACCTGCTGAAGCGCCTCGGCGCCGAGGAAGCCCCGGCGGTGGCCGCCTACTTCGTCGGGATCAACGACGCCTACCTGATCCGCAGCTACCACGAGTTCGGCCAGCTGCTGGCCAAGGCCGAGGCCTACCGCACCGCCTGGGCAACCCAGACCCAGGTAACCGGGCGCACTGCCCAGCAGGCTGAGAAGACCCAGGCCAACCTGAGCGCCGCCCAGGCCGCCCTGCAGGTCCAGCGCGAGAGGAGGGCGGCCAATGCTCACGCCTGACCAGGAAGACCAGCTGCTGGTGTCGCTGTTCGCCACCGCTGAGGCCATGGGGCAGGAGCTGACCCAGGCCGCAGGCCTGATGATGGTCGACGACCTCAAGGGCTACCCGGAGCAGGTGGTGGCCGCTGCGCTGCAGGCTTGCCGCAGGGAGCTGACAGGCAAGCTCACCATCGGCGCGATCCTTCAGCGTGTACAGGCCGCTGATGGTCGCCCAGGTCGGGACGAAGCCTGGTCCATCGCCCTGGCCGCCTCCGACGAGTTCGAGTCAGTGATGCTGACCGAGGAGATCCTGGCAGCGCTGCAGGTGGCCAAACCCAGCCTGGATATGCGCGACAAGGTCGGCGCCCGGATGTCGTTCCTCAGCGCCTACGACCGCCTGGTGGAGACAGCGCGCCGCGAAGGCAATCCGGTTAACTGGTCGCTCTCCATCGGCTACGACCTGCAGCGCCGCGCCATGGCAGTCGAGCAGGCAGTACTGCTGCAGCGCCTACCTGCTCCGGTTGGCCAGCAGTTGCTCGCCGACCTGCGCGAACAAGGCGTGCCAGTAAGCCAGGACGGTGCCGCTATTGCCGGACTGCTCACCGGCCGCACTGGAAACCCATCCCCCCAGCTCCGCGAGCGGCTCATGGGCCTGAAGCAATCCCTGGCCGAACAGAAGGGCGCCCGCGCCAAGGCGCGCCGCGAAGAACTCACCCAATACGACGAACGCCTGAAGGCCCGGCACGCAGAGCTGATGGCCCAGGCACAAGGAGCGGACCATGTCTGACAAGCTGCGCTGGCGCCAGAAACGCGACCGGGACAACAAGCCGATCAACGACTGCTGGATCACTGAGTGCGGCTACACCGTTGCGCTGTGCCGGCTGCCGAACAACCGCTACACGGTTTCGGCGCCTGGCGGCATCGCTCCGTTCGCCTACACCAACGAGCGCGATGACATTGAGGCCCTGATCCAGGCTCACAAGGAAGCCCAGGCGGTGCCGGCATGATGCAGGGAAGAGCAGTAACCGCCGAACAGAAGCGCTGGCACGACAAGCTGGTGAGCGAGGTCGGCTGCATCGCCTGCCGCAAGGACGGGCGCCTGGGCAACACCCACTGCAGCATCCACCACATCGACGGGCGCACAAAGCGTGGCGCGCACTGGAACGTCATCCCCTTGTGCGGGCCGCACCACCAGACTGGCGGCGAAGGTGTCGCGCTACATCACAACAAAGCGCGATTCGTAGCGCGCTACGGTCGAGAGGACGACCTCCTCGCCGAATGCGCCAAGATCCTCGCCACCGAAGGGCACGACATCCCCGCCGGCTTCCTGGCCTGGCTGGATGGCGACGAGGTGATGGCGTGAGGCGCATGAGCGGGATCAGCCCGCGCACCCACAACCGGCACCCTGACGGCTACACGCTGAACCTGAAGATGCACTACCCGGAGCTGGTGGAGATGGGCTGGGTGCATGTGCAGCAGTACCGGCACGAGAAGAACGGCCATGCGGTGATCGCCGAGTTCGGCAACCAGGACGGATTCCCCTGCTGGATCTACCGGACACGGACAGCTGATGGCAGATCGTTCGGCACCTTCCCCAGCGCCCTGGGCGCCGCCAAGTGGATCGAGCGCGAGCTGGCGCGGGAGGTGGTTCATGTCGGGTAAGCGCCTGGTGTCGACCCATGCCTTCCGCCGCCCCTCCGTGGACTACGAGGGGAAGGAGCAGGCCTCCTTGTTCAAGTGGCTGGCCCTCCAGCACCCGCAGGCTTTCAAGCTGGCCTATCACGTTCCTAACGGCGGCCATCGCGTCAAGGCCGTCGCCGCGAAGCTGAAGGGGCAGGGCGTGAAGGCCGGCGTCAGCGACATCGTGCTGCCGATGGCTAGGGGCGGCTACTTCGGCCTTTACATCGAATTCAAGGCAACCCCGCCCCACGACTCGCCGGTGACCGAGAGCCAGCAGTCGTACCTGATGAGCGTAGAGCTGCAGGGGTACATGGCCCTGGTGTGCCGAGGGATCAACGAGGCGATCGAGGTCATCAACTGCTACATGGCCATGCCGCCCACCCGGGCGGTGAAGGGGTGATCCCGAAGCGTCACGGGCCAGGGAGGAGGCTGGAGGTTATCGACCTGGCGGCCTGCCCCGATTGCGCTGGGAAGGGGTGGACCAAAGGCCTGTTTCACGACCTCAAGTGCAACACCTGCGGCGCGTCGGGGATGGTGAGCAAGGAAACAGGCGAGGCACTGCCCGCCGAGGTGTTGGTGCTGCAACTGCGCCTTCGCCTCAACCAGAGGGACCGCCGGCTGGCGCAGCTTGAAGGCAGCCAGCAGAGCAAGGGCGGCCCGCACGAGGATTACAGAGGAAAGAGGAACCCCGCCGGGATCGGCGGCGGCAACTGGACCGGAGATTAAGGGGGAAGACCATGGTTTACGCATCAGTACTCGCTGCGGTGGTTTCCGCTCTCGCGGCTGAGACGATCGACAACACGGCCAAACAGGCATGGCAGAAGCTCTACAGGCCTGGCCATGAGGATGGACACGACTTCGCCACACTGATGGGCACCGATGGGGCTGGCCTGAACCGCACCGACGTGGACTGCTGGGTATTTGCCCGCCTGCACAGCCAGCTCAAGCCCAGGCACTGGGATGTACTGGCAGCTCGGTACGGAACCCACAAGGGAAGGAAGGTGGCTGCTATCGGGCGGCTCTGCCCGCTGATCCCGAGCCACGCGCCGAAGCTGTTCGTTCAGAAGGCGGTGACGGCATGGGCCATCCCGCAAATGAAAGGCGTGGATGGTAAGCGCTCGTGCGACATGATCGTGCTGCCCAAGAGCTTCTACGACATGAACACTTGGGATCTGGACGCCAGGCCCGAGCAAACTCGCCGGCGCTGGAGGGGAGATGTCCGCAAGCGTCTGGATGAGATGGTGGAGGAGGCGCTCATCGCCGCAGGTGAGATTCTGGAGGCAGAAGGGGTGCTGTTCACGGAAGCTGCGTAGTGGGTTGCAACCCGTGAGCGCATGAGCGATATTAAACCCATCCTGTCGATCTTACGCGTTGCGAGGACCGACTCCGACAAAGCCCTGGCCATCCCGCCGGGGCTTTTTCGTTTCTGGCGCATAGCGCCCCATCTTGCTCTGCGCTGCTCCCCTCATCAGCAGCAGCGCCCTTGCCCCGCCCGGGGCCTTTTATTCATGGAGAGACCTATGGAACCGACGTCGACTGCGGCGGGTGCGGTATTCGCCAAGTATGGCGTCGCGATCGCCGGCTTCGCTGGCGCCGTGCTCTCGCTGAGCTTCCTGAAGGGGCTCACTCGCAAGGAGGCTGGCCTGGCCGTTCTTACCGGCTTCGGCTCTGCTGTCTTCACCACTCACTTCGTCATCAACTACTTCGGGCTTCCGGCAGACGCCGACTCCCGCAACGGCGTGGCCTTCCTGATCGGCCTGCTGGCGATGAACATCATCCCGGCCATCAAGGCTGCGGCGGAGCGGTTCACGCCCACCAGAGGCACCTGACCATGATCAACTCCCTGCTGATCGGCCTAGCTGCACTGTTGTGCATCCTGGTCGTACTGGCTGCGCTGGATTACCTGCGCGCCGTGAGCGTGTACGAGCATCCTGTGCTGTGCCTGTCGTTCTATCTGGTGGCCATCGGTGCGTTCGGCGGCCTGGTCGTCACCATCAAGACCTGGCACTTCGACCCCTACAGCGCCCTGGTGCATTCGGGACTGCTGCTCTTCGCGTTCGTGAAGCGCCGGCACATCTTCCGCGATGAGTGGGGGTGGTCAGGCGTCGAGCGCCGGCAGCGGTGATCACGGTCAAGCCGACTGGCCTCGAGCAGGCTATGGCTCGGCTCACGGACCTGGAGCGCAACCAGCTCCCGTTCGCCACTGCTCTCGCCCTGACGCGTACCGCCCAAGTGGTGGCCGAGGACATCCGCGCCGAGATGGGTGTGGTGTTCGACAGGCCTACGCCTGCCACGCTCAACAGCCTCTACATCCAATCCGCCACCAAGCAGAAGCTCGAGGCGCGGGTATGGATCAAGGATGGCCGCAGCGTGAACGGTAAGGGCAGTGTGGTTGGGCGTGAAGGTGCATGGGGTAAGGGGAGGGCTGCATCCGCCTGGCTGACCCCTGAGATCTACGGCGGCCCTCGCAACGACAAGGGCATCGAGAAGATGCTCAGGCGCAAGGGCGTGCTGAAGCAGGGTCAATACATTGTCCCGGGGAATCGGATGGAGCTGGATGCCTACGGCAACATCCCCAAGGGCACGCTGAACAAGATCATTTCCGGCGCCTCGCTCTTCACTGAGGAGGGCTACAGCGCCAACGCCACAGGAAGCAAGCGCAGCAGGGCCAAGGGCAACGCCAAGCGGTACTTCGTCATGCACAACGCCAAGCGTGAGCCATTCGCTGTGGCTGAGCGTACAGGCACTGGCAGGTCAGGGTTGCGTGTGGTGCTGGCCTTCGCCGGGCGCACGCCGCGCTATCGCAAGACCCTCGACTTCTTCGAGATTGCAGAGCGAACGGCTCAGCGCGAGCTGCCACGCCAGTTCGAACTCGCGATGGCACAGGCCCTGGCCACCCGGCGTCCATAGGCTGGCCCTATGGGTCTTGGGTCCTCCCTGAGGGGGTGGCCTATGAGGGTAATTCGAGCCCCGCGCGCCAAACATGTATGACCAAAAATCACAGGTTGGTTGTTGTTTAGTCATGGCCAAAAACGAAACAACCAAGCAGCGCGGATGGTTGAACAAATCCGACATGGCTTCGAGCCTGGGGATTTCTCCGCAAGCCTTTGATAAATGGGGAGTTCAACCCGTCCTGCGCGAGGGTCGAGAGGCGTTCTATCGCGTGCAAGATGTGGTGCAAAACCGCATCGAACACGCGGCACGGAAACAACAACCTGAGGGTGGCCTTCCAGAAGATCTCGATCCGTTCGCGGAGATGAAACTGACCCAAGAACGCCTTCGACTCACCAGGGCCCAGGCAATCGCTCAGGAGGACAAGAACCAGGTCCGCGCCAAGCAGCTGGTGCCTGTGCCCTTCATGACCTTCGCGCTCGCCAGGATTGCTGCGCAGATCGGATCGAAACTGGAAACCGTGGCCAAGTCCATCAGCCGGCAACACCCGGAGGTGGAACCCCGGGTCCTCGACTCTATCGAGCGGGAGCTAGCCCTGGCGCGCAACGTCGCCGCCAAGTTCGGCGAGCACATTCCGGATATTCTCGATGAGTACCTTGAGTCCATGGCTGAGTAATCTGCAGGACGCGTGCGACCTCGGTCTCCAGGCTCTCTACAAGGAACCGCCGCTTACTGCAGTCGAGTGGGCGGACAAGCATTTCTACATGTCGGCCGAGTCCTCCTACAACGAGGGCGTCTGGGCGACCGCCCCGTTTCAGGTGGCCATCCTCAATGCGATGGGCAACGACCTGATCCGCGTCGTCAACTTCAAGAAGTCGGCGCGCATCGGTTACACCAAGCTGCTGCTGGCGAACATCGGCTACAAGATCCAGCACAAGCGCCGCAACGTGATGATGTGGAGCCCGTCCGACCCGGACGCGGAGGACATCAGCAAGAGTCACGTCAACGGCCTGATCCGCGACGTAGCCGTGATCGGCGAGCTCGCACCCTGGTTCGGCTTCAAGCACAGCGACAACACCCTAGACCAGAAGATCTTCACCAACCGGCGGACGCTGTGGATTCGCGGCGGCAAGGCCTCGCGCAACTACCGCGAGAAGAGCGCCGACGAGGTGATCTACGACGAGCTGTCGAACTTCGATGCCGACATCGAGGGGGAGGGCGACCCGGTCACGCTTGGAGATAAGCGCCTGGATGGCGCCGTCTACCCGAAATCCATCCGAGGCTCGACGCCGAAGAAGGCCGGCACATGCCAGATCACCAAGGCTGCCGAGGAGTCCCCGTACCAGCTCAGCTTCTACATCGAGTGCCCGCACTGCCGGCATGAGCAGACGCTTAAGTTCGGCGGCAAGGACTGCGAGCACGGCCTGAAGTGGGAGAAGAACGAACTCAACGAGGCCACCAAGGCCTGGTACGTCTGCGAGAAGTGCACGGCGATCTTCTTCCATCACGAGATGGTCGAGGCCTCGAAGAGCGGCCGCTGGATCTGCAGCGAGACCGGCGTCTGGACCCGTGACGCCATGGACTGGTTCGACAAGGTCGACGCGCCGATCCGTACTCCCCGCTCCGTGAGCTTTCACTGCTGGGCGATTTACAGCACCTGGTCAACCTGGCTGAAGCTGGTGGACGAGTGGCTGAAGGTGAAGGGTGACCGCGAGAAGCTGATCACCTTCATGAACACCACCCGGGGCGAGACCTGGGACGACGACCAGGGGCCGAAGGTTGGCTGGGAAGCGCTCTACGGCCGCCGCGAAGTCTACGCAACGGTGCCGGCTCAGGCGCTGGTGCTGACCGGCGGGATCGACACCCAGGACGACAGGTACGAGGTTCGAGTGTGGGCGTGGGGGCTGGGCGAAGAGTCCTGGCTCGTGCACCGCGTCATCCTCACCGGCGACCCGGCGAGCGAGGAGTTGCGGCGCAAGCTGGCGCTGGAACTGCATCGGCAGTTCACCCGGGACGACGGCACCATCATGCGCGTCGAGCGCTGGTGCTGGGACGCCGGCGGTCACTACGCCGATGAAGTTGCCGCAGACAGTGCCAAGCATGGCCCGCGCTGGGTAATTCCGATCTTCGGAGCGAGCACTTACGGGAAGCCGATCGCCAACTTCCCCAAGCGCCGAAAGAACAAGGTCTACAAGACCGAAGTCGGCACCGACAACGCGAAGGAGCTGATCTACAGCCGCCTGCGTATCGACGTGCCCATCCCGTGGGTTTCCACCCCTGGCTGCGTGCACTTCCCGCTGAACGACGACATCTGCGACGAGGACGAGCTCAAGCAGATCACCGCCGAGAAGAAGAAGGCAGTGATGGTCAAGGGGAAACGGGAGCTCCGCTGGGATGCCGGCGGCAAGCGCAACGAAGCGCTCGACTGCTTCGTGTACGCGCTGGCGGCTCTGCGCATCAGCCAGGCTCGCTTCGGTTGCAATCTCGAGGACCTGGAGAAGATCCGGTGCTCATCCGCCAAGCCGGTGCCCGGTGAAGTCGTCGTCAAGAAGCCCGCCAAGAAACCCATCAAGAAGACCGCGCAGGAAGTCAACAACGACTTCCTGAGCACGACCGGGAGCGGCCCATGGCTGTGAAACTGAAGACCCCGCTGGAGACGGCGCGCGACATGCTTGCGCGCTACCTGACGGCCGAGGCTGAAATCCTCGACGGCAAGACCGTCAGCTTCGGCGGTCGCACCCTCACCATGGTGGACCTCTCCGAGATTCAGGAAGGACGCCGGGAGTGGGAGCGCAAGGTGTCGAGCTTGGAGGCTGCGGCAGCCGGCCGCCGTTCACCCTACAAGCTGGCGGTGTTCCTGTGAACCTGCTGGATCGCCTGCTGGCGCCACTGGCTCCCGGGTTCGTCGCGCAGCGCCTGAAGCATCGCCTGATCATCCAGGCCTACGAGGCCGCCAAGCCCAGTAGGACGCATAAGGCCAAGGGGGAAGGGCGCAGCGCCGACTCCGCACTCCAGGCCGCCGGCCGCTCGCTCCGCGAGCAGTGCCGCTGGCTGGACGAGAATCACGACATCGTCACCGGCATCTTCGACCGCCTCGAGGAACGCGTGGTCGGTGGTGCTGGTATCGGCGTCGAGCCGTTGGTGCTCGACATTGCCGGCGACGTGCACCTGGACTTCTGCGCCGAGATCAAGCGCGCCTTCGCGGAGTGGTCGTTGCGCCCGGAGACTTCGGGCGAGCTGACCAGGCCACAGATGGAGCGTCTGGTGGCCAGGACCTGGCTGCGCGATGGCGAGACCCTGGCGCAGAAGGTGATGGGGCCAGTGGCCTTCTACACCCACCTGACCAAGGTGCCGTTTGCGCTGGAGCTGCTGGAGCCGGACTACCTGCCCTATGACGCCAACGACCAGGCAAAGGGGATCGTCCAGGGCATCGAGCGTGACGCCTGGCGCCGCGTTCGCGCCTTCCACCTGCTGAAAAGCCACCCCGGCGACCTGCAGCGTGGCATCTACCAGCAGACCAAGCGGGTGGAGGCGGATCGCGTTATCCACATCGCCTACCGCAAGCGGATCGGTCAGAACCGGGGCGTTCCGCTGCTGCACGCCGCTCTGACCCGTCTGGCGGACATCAAGGACTACGAGGAGAGCGAGCGCATAGCCGCGCGCATCTCGGCGGCCATGGCCTTCTACATCAAGAAGGGCGAGCCGGCTGAGTATTCGCCGGAGAGCGCCCCCGAGCGCCGTGGGAGCTTCCCGATTGCGCCGGGCATGGTCTTCGACGACCTGATGCCGGGCGAAGACATCGGCATGTTCGAGAGCAACCGGCCCAACCCGATGCTCGAGGGCTTCCGCAACGGGATGCTTCGTGCGGTGGCTGCTGCTGGCCGAAGCGCCTACTCGACGATCGCCCGTTCCTACGACGGCACCTACTCGGCGCAGCGCCAGGAACTGGTGGAGGCGCAGCTCGGTTACGACCAGCTTCAACACGACTTCATCGACTCCTGGTGCCGCCCGGTGTACCGCACCTGGCTGCCACTTGCCATCGCCGCCGGCGTGCTGGTGGTTCCGCCGAACGTCGACCTGCGGACGCTGATGGCTGCCGTCTACCAGGGCCCGGTAATGCCGTGGATCAACCCGGTTCACGAGGCCAATGCATGGGAATCCCTGGTCAAGGGCGGCTTCGCCGACGAGGCCGAAGTGGCTCGCGCTCGAGGCCGCAATCCGCAGGAGCTCAAGACCTCGCGCACCGCCGAGATCAAGCAGAACCGGGAGAAGGGGCTGGTGTTCAGCTCCGATGCCTATCACCAGTACTACGCGAAGGACCAAACCACAGGAGGCGCCGATGGGCAGCCACAAGAAGATGACGATGCTGCTGGCGCCAGTGGCCGCCGCGCTGACGAATGACCACCACCCGGAGGGCAGCTGGTACAGCATTCGCGCCGCTGCCCGCGGCGTCGCCGAGGTGCTGCTCTATGACGAGATCGGCGCCTGGGGCATTTCGGCCCAGCAGTTCGCCCGCGACCTCAAGGCCCTGGGCGACCTGCAGCGCATCGACCTGCGCGTGCACTCGCCCGGCGGCGACGTGTTCGAAGGCACCGCCATCTACAACCTGCTGAAGCATCACCCCGCCCGCGTCGAGGGCTACGTGGACGGCCTGGCCGCCTCGATGGCGACCGTCATCCTGATGGCCTGCGACACCGTCTACATCCCCGAGAACGGGCTGATGATGATCCACAAGCCCTGGGGCATCACCGGCGGCGACGCCGATGACATGCGCCGCTACGTCGAACTGCTCGACAAGATCGAGGACACCATGGTCATGGCCTACGCCAGCAAGACCGGGAAGTCCGCAGAAGACATCAAGGCCCTTCTCAAGGAGGAGACCTGGATGACTGGCCGCGAGGCCGTCGAGGCCGGCTTTGCCGACCAACTCACCGAGCCGCTCGCCGCGGCAGCTCAGCTCAATTCCAAACGCATGCAGGAGTTCGCCCACATGCCCGAAGCACTGAAAGCCCTGATCCAGCCGCGCGCGCAAGGCACCACGCCCGCTCCCCAGCCGGCCGCGCCGGCACCCACCAACCAGCCGGCACCGGCCGCTGGTGCTGACGAAGCCACCATCCGCGCCCAGCTCCAGGCCGCCGAGAACACCCGCCGCGAAGGCATTCGCGCCGTGTTCAACCAATTCGGCGAGGCTCACGCGTCCCTGATGAACGACCTGCTGTTGGACAGCAACGTCACCGTCCAGGCCGCGCAGCAGCGCCTGCTGACCGCCCTGGCCGAAGGCACCACCCCGTCTGCGCCGCCGAGCCGCACCGCCGGCCCGAACGCTCACATCCATGCCGGTAACGGCAACCTGGTGGGTGACTCCGTCCGCGCCTCCGTGATGGCCCGCGCCGGCCACATCGAGATCGAGGCCGGCAACAACTACAACCACATGAGCCTGCGCGAGCTGGCCCGCGCCTCCCTGGTGGATCGCGGCGTGGGTGTAGCCACCCTGAACCCGATGCAGATGGTGGGCCTGGCCTTCACCCACACCACCAGTGACTTCGGCATCATCCTGATGGATGTGGCCAACAAGTCGATGCTGCAGGGCTGGGACCTGGCTGAGGAAACCTTCCAGCTGTGGACCAAGCGCGGCGAGCTGAGCGACTTCAAGACCGTGAAGCGCATCGGCCTGGGCGAGTTCCCTTCGCTGCGCCAGGTCCGTGAGGGGGCCGAGTACAAGTACGTCACCGTCGGCGAGAACAGCCAGCAGATCGCCCTGGCCACCTACGGCGAGATCTTCAGCATCACCCGCCAGGCCATCATCAACGACGACATGAACCTGCTGACCGACATCCCGCGCAAGATGGGCATGGCGGCCAAGGCCACCATCGGCGACCTGGTCTACAGCGTCCTGATCGACAACGAACCCCTGTCCGATGGCGTCGCGCTGTTCCATGCCGCCACACACAAGAACCTGCAGACCGGCGCCGGCTCTGCGCTCAGCGTCGAGAGCCTGGACAAGGCCCGCGCGCTGATGCGCACCCAGAAGACCAGCACCGAATCCGGCGCGGCTCGTCCGCTGAACATCCGCCCGGCCTACGTGCTGACCCCTGTTGCCCTGGAGTCGAAGGCTCGCCAGCTGATCAACTCCAGCTCGGTGCCCACCGCCCAGGTCAACGCCGGTGTGACCAACCCCATCCAGAACTTCGCCGAGGTGATCGGCGAGCCGCGTCTGGACGATGCTTCGGCCACCGCCTGGTATCTGGCGGCCCAGCAGGGCTCCGACACGATCGAGGTGGCTTACCTCAACGGCGTCGACACCCCGTACATGGAGCAGCAGCAGGGCTTCACCGTCGACGGCGTTGCCACCAAGGTCCGCATCGACGCCGGCGTGGCTCCGCTCGACTTCCGCGGCTTGCAGAAAGCCAACGGCGCCTAAGGCGCGACACCCCCGAAGAGCCCCGCACTTGGCGGGGCTTTTTGTTTCCGCCCCATCAGCGCCAGGAGAAAAGACACCATGGCCAAGAACTACCACCAGGACGGTGACGTCCTCGACCTCATCGCGCCCAGCGGCGGCGTGGAATCCGGCAAGCCCTACGCCATCGGCACTCTCGCCGTCGTGGCTCTCGTCGATGCTGCGGCCGGCGAAGTGTTTTCCGCCAAAGCTACCGGCGTGTTCTGGCTGCCCTGCGCCACCGGCCTCGCTGCTGGTGCTGCTGTCAGCCTGAAGGACGGAGGCCTGGTCGCGGCCGGCACCGCCTCTTCGGTGCCCTACGGCAAGCTGGTCACCGCCGAAGCCAACGGCACTGCTGCCTGCCGCCTGAGCAACTGACCATGCGCGGTCGATTCGAGAGGGCGCAGGAGCGCCTGCACCGGGTCGGCTCGCGCCGCCTGGCTGACGCCATCGGCCGCTACGTGCCGGTAGAGGGGGTGCCTGTTGACTGCATCCCCCTGCAGGTCCAGCGCGAGGTCGAGCTGGCTGGCCCCAACGGCATGATCATCGGCGTCCCGATCGCCCTGACCTTCGAGAAGCTGTCCCTGCGCTCTGCCGAGCGCGGAGATGCCTTCGAGGTGAAGCAGGGCTGCTCGACGCAGCGCCTCATCGTGGACGAAACCGTCCTGGATGACGGCTACATGGTCACCGTCTCGTGCACGGAGGCGCCATGATCAACACCTTGACCGCCACTCGCCAGGCGCTGATCACGCAAGTCCAGGGCATCACCACGGCAAGCGGCTACCTGACCAACATCGGGCAGACCGTGAGGACCGGCTGGCTCAACGAAGTGCTGAAGCAGGAGAAGCTCCCACGGGAGCTTGCCCTGATCCAGCGCGCGCCAGGGCGCCCGTCGGAGAAGAAGGCGGGCGGCCTCAAGGCCTTCCCCGGCTTCTTCGTCATCGGGCTGGTCGCCGTTTCGTGGGAGGGCTGGGAGGACGCTGTCGACGCCATGGAGCTGGACATCCTCCAGGCCCTGCTTCCGCCGCCCGAGGGCACCTTCAGCAAGGCCTACCCGAAGGGGGTCACCACCTGGTCGCTCGGAGCCTCCGAACCGTTCCCGCCCGGCAATGGCCAGACCCACGCCGGCGTCCTGATCCCCATCCATTTCACCACCATCATCCAGGAGCGAATCCGCCGATGAGCACTGAAAAACCCCTGCAACTGGTCGAGGTAGAGCTCGCCGGTGAACACACCCACAAGGGCGTCGACTACAAGGCCGGCGACACGATCAAGGTCACGAAGCGCCAGAAGCTGCTCCTGGAGCAGTCCGGGAAGATCGGCGCSGYCGTCMTCAACCAGGCCKCCCCGGCCACCAKCAAGGAGTAAGCCATGGCTATCTACAAAGAGACGGTCGTCATCGGCGGCTTTCTGAAGGCGCGCGAGRYCGGTTCCRRTSTKCCYTTCCAGAAGGTYGGKCTGACCTCGGTTATCCAGACCTCCACCGAAACCAAYARCYTGACCYTGCCCGACACCACCACCCCGCAGGGCGGCGAATACGACAGCCTGGAYCGWGTGACCKCGGTRACCCTSACCATCAACTTCCGCGAGATCTAYACCTGGGTYCTSGCWGCTCTGGTTTGGGGTGAKCAYRCCAMYGTSCCYGCRASCACCWTCACCGGYGARAYYCACAYCGCCACCGTCGATGGCACCRTCGCYYTSGCGCAGATGCCGCTGACCRTCKCYGGCGTSAGCAACGAGGCCGGCACCACCGACTTCGACGAGTTCGACGACTGGGTCATGACCGGCTCCGGCATCGAGGTTGTGGCCGGCGGCGCACTGGAAACCGCCATCAAGGCATCGCCGTCCGGCACGCCGTACAAGGTCAGCGTCGACTACAGCTCCGCTGCGATGGACGTGATCGAGGCCCTGACCAACAGCGGCAAGACCTTCGAGTTCCTCTTCGAGGGCGAGAACGCCGCCGGCACCCAGAAGCGCGTCGAGGCTCGCTTCTTCCAGTGCCGCCTCAACCTGGCCACCACCATGGACTGGATCAACACCGAGGACTTCGGCGGCTTCGAGGCCACGGCCAAGGTGCTGCGTGACGGCACCAAGATCGGTGCCGGCACCTCGAAGTATTTCCGCATCAAGAAGGAGCTTCCGGCTCCGGCCTGATCGGCGGAAACGGAAAGCCCCGCTCAAGGGCGGGGCTTTCAATGGTGGTGCTGGGTTTTGGGTGGGGGCCCTGTTACTCCATCGGAAGACGCTTGCTCAAATAGTCGAGTGCTTCCTGTTCGACCGCCGTTACGGTCTTCCCGGTGTTTACGATGGCTCTGCAGGCAAGCAGCAAGCTTCTGGTTGTTGATGCGTTCCCGCGTGAAGCAACCTTGCCGGTGGAGACCTTGAAACCGTGCAGGCTTGGCGCATCGAAAGCGTATAGCAGTTCCCTGGCGGCGCTTTCGTCTATTCGGAAGTCTCGCGTGAGCACTTTGAGGAAGCCGGCTATTACCTTCAGCTCGGGTGCGCGCACCTGGCCGTCGGCTTTGGCTACGTACAGGAGGACCTTCAGAGCGTCAGGGTGATTGCGATACAGCAGGTCGAGCGTGTACCTCAGTGTCTGCTTGTAGTGCGACATCAGGTGCGCGTTGATGTTGTTAACAGCTTCGCCTGTGTTCGCGTTTACGCAGGAGAGCACCCTGTCATACCGGAAGGTCCGGCGTTGCTCGCGCAGATGGCAGAAACCATCCATTTGCTCTTCGTCGAAGTCTGTTACGGATACGCCGCGCTGAGTGATCTCCCCACCGTAGTCCTCGTAACAGATGGTGAGCGTCGTGATTGTGTTCGGAGGGCGGTTTGACATTGGCTGTCCCTGCCATTCAATGGTGATCTGAATCTATCGGTAGCGGTAGCGCGCTGTGAAGCTGTGGTTTTGAACAGTGAACCTGTGGATCTGGGAGCCTGTCGATCAGCTCTGCTACGTTCCTGTCAAATTGAACAGGAGAGAACCATGCTTGCCGGTAGGTCTATCAAGGAATGGATTGGATTGGCCGCGTTCGTGGCTGTTGGGCTTTTCGCAGTGAAGGCTTACTACGGCAACTCGGGGTCTTTAGCCGTTACTTCAGAGTCTCAGGCCGCGCCGATTGATGAGGACGCTCTCAGCAACTACAGCCGCGCTAATTACCCTCGGACCTATGACGCGTGGGGAGAGGATGGTGTCGACCGAATCAAGGAGCGCGAGAGAGCCGCCGCAAATCACGTCGCAAGGTCAGGTCAGTGCGATCGCGTCACCTACGTAGGTCTTTCGGAGAAGGAGAGCTCTCCTCCTAATGAAATTGTGGTGTACGTCGACTGCGAGAATAAGAACAGGTTCTACGTTGGGTCTTACGAATTGACCAAGGAGCCTTGGTTCCTGAAGGTCCGAAAAAAGATCTACTGATCAACGCACCCCGCAAACCCGCTTCGGCGGGTTTTTTGTTTTCTGGAGAAAAGAATGTCGGAACAGCCTGGGCTTGTGGCCCGCAAATTTGGCGAGCACGAGGTCATCGTGCGCGAGCTCACCGTTGCTGATGTGCGAGCGCTGATGGGGCGCTCCCCGGACAACGACCTTCTCGGGGCGGCGCTTTTCGAGGAGATAGCCCTGGTGGACTTGCCGGCCTTTACCAACCTGACCGCCGAGAAGATCGAGCTGATGCGCCCAAGTGAGCTGCGCCAGGTGATCAGCGCCTGCAAGGAGGCCAATCCGGATTTTTTCGGAATGCTGGCCCGGCAGCAGAAGCGCATGGAAGCCCGGTAAAGCAACTCGACTCCCTCATCTGCGCCCTGGTTCGTATCGGCCACCACGACGTGCTCCGGTATCCATGGGGCCTGTTTCTCCGCGCCTTGAAGGTTGATAAATGACTACCGAGATCGAATTCCGGCTGACGGCCGACCTTGATTCGGCCGTGAAGGAAGTGGCCGGCTTCCGGAAGGAGTACGCCGAGCTCGTCAAGGCGGTGGAGAAGCCTCTGCGACAGGTGAATGCCTTTCGCGGCCTGGAAGATGGCCTGGAAGCCATGGGCAAGGCGACTGCCGACGCCCGTGCGCGGGTGCGGGAGCTTGGCGCTGAACTGATTCGCACCGAGTACCCGTCCGAGCAACTGCAGAACGCCTACCGCGTTGCTACTGCTGAGTTGAAGAAGCTGGAGCGCCAGGAGGCAGTCCAGACCAACCGTCTGAGGGTGATGCAGAAGGAGCTGAAAGCCGCCGGCGTCGACACAACGAATCTTGTGCGCGAGCAGCGCCGCCTGTCTCAAGAACTGGCCACCAACCTATCTGCTGGACGTGCCGACGCTGCCCGGAATGGGATTCGCGCCCTTGCGACTGAGCAGAAGCGCCTGCAGGTGGTTCAGCGCCAGAACTCTATCGATGCTGCCCGTGCAGACTTCGGCGTAAACCGAGCTCGCGAGGCAACTACAGCCATCCAGAAGCTGGAACAGCAATTCCGCCTTCTCAAGGCCTCGGGCACCCTGACGGCCAACGAGTTGGCCATTGCTCAACGGAACTACACCAACCAGGTGGAGGAGGCTCGTCGAGAGCTGGCGCGCCTGAATGGCGAGCAACAAAAGGGCGCCTCGAGTCGACTGTCTGGCGTCTCGCTTGGGCAATATGCAGGCCTTGCTGGTGCTGGGCTTGCTGCAACACAGACCTTCCGGGCCTACGTCCAGGCTGCTGACAGCGTGCAAAACATGAACGCCCAGCTGCGACTGGCAACATCGAGCCAAGAGGAATTCAACCGAGCCCAGGAAATCACCCGGGAAATCGCCACTACGAACATGGTTCCGCTCGAAGACACCGTGAAGCTCTATGCGCGCCTAAACGTACCCCTCAAGGCTATGGGGCGGAGCCAAGAAGACACTGGGAGGGTGATCGATATTGTTGCGAAGTCGCTCCGGATCAGTGGCGCAACCGCTAGCGAAGCCTCGTCAACAATCCAGCAGTTTTCGCAGGCTCTCGGTTCAGGCGTACTCAGGGGGGAGGAGTTCAACGCGGTTTCGGAGAACTCGCAGCGTCTCCTGAAGGCTCTGGCTGATGGAATGAAAGTCCCGGTCCAGTCTCTGCGCGATATGGCGGCCGAGGGAAAGTTGACTGCCTCGGTGATCGTTGATGCTTTGTTGCCGCAATGGCAGAGGCTCACCGACGAGGCTCAGCAGCTTCCGCAAACCGTGGGCGGTCAATTTGTGGTGCTGAAAGACCGCATCAATCTGGCGCTTGGGGGGGTTAAGACCAAGCCGCTGATCGATCAGATGAAGGAGTTGGGGGACACGATTAGTGAGCCGAAGACCGCTGAGAATCTGAACACGATTGGTGCGGCCTTTATCCGCCTCGGAAGCTGGGGGACTATTGCCCTGTCCAACTTGACCGAGGGAATCAACGGTGCGACCTATAGCGTCGCTCGCCTCTTTGGCCAGATTTCTGAGGTAGATCGCGCGGAACAGGAGATCCGTAGGCTTGAGAACGCGATTGAAGGGATCGGTGTGCTGGACCTGCTGTACACCGACGATGAGCTAAAGCAGAAGCTGAAAGAGTGGCAGGACTACCGCGCCAAGCTCATCAAGGATATGACCGGATCTACGGAGGAAGAGCGGAAGCTCCAGGAGCAACGCAACGCCGACACCAAGGCCGCGAACGCCGAGTACATGGAGGAGCTGCGCAAGTCGCGGACCGAGGCGGAGGGCGAGCGAGCCGAGTTCGTCAAAGGCTTGGAAAAGAACATCAAGACCCAGGAGAAGCTGGAAAGGGATGCGCTTACCCGGCTCGGCAAGATCCGCGACGAGCGCGCCTCGATCGAGAAAAAGTATGCCGATGCGCAGGCCGCTCTCAGCGGCGCGCCCGAGGCGAAGAACACCTACGGCACCGCCCAGCGCTTGAAGGTGTCCGCCAGCCAGGCCCTGCAGAAGGGCGACTTCGCCACGGCGAAGAAGCGGGCCGACGAAGCCCTGAAGGTGATCCTCGCCATCGAGGAGGCCGGCGGCAATACGCTTGGGCTTCGCGGCTTCGCCAAGGAACTCGAGAAAATCGAGCTCGCGGCTACGGACCTGGAGAAGGCCAAGGCCGACAAGTCGCTGGAGGAAATCCGCGCCAAGATCTCCGACCTGCAGCAGGGGCTGGATGAGCTGAAGAACGTCCAGATCACCGTGTCGATGTCCGACGAGGAGGCCAACAAGGTCCTCGCTCAGATGCAGGACCTGGCCACCAAAGCCGGGAAAATCTTCCAGTTCCAGCTCAACCCGCTGGTCACTGGTACGGATCAGCAGCAGGCAATGGCGCTGCAGGGCGACAGCAAGGTGTCGTTCCCGACGGAGAGCGAGACCACCAAGAAGGAGGCGGAGAAGCTCGGCGCTGACGTCAGCAAGGAGATGGTGGTCGAGCCGCAGCTCAAGAAGCCGCAGGCGTTCCAGGATGGAACCAGCTTCAGCCAGTTCCCGCCCTCGGAGGTGACGCCCGAGCTCAATGCCGAAGCGGCCACTGTCGTGCAGAGCCAGATCGCCACGCTGGCGCAGCAGTTCCAGCAGCAGCTCACGGTTCCGGTTACGCCGGTGCTGGAGAAGAGCGGGAAGTACTACGTCAGCGCTGACGGCACCGGCTACAGCCAGTTCCCGGAGGGCTATTCCGCCGGCGGCTGGACGGGGCCTGGTGGGAAGTATCTGCCGGTGGGCGTGGTGCACGCCGACGAGCACGTGCAGCCGAAGGAGGTGGTCAACGAGCCTGGGGCGCTTTCGTTCCTGGAGACGATCCGCCGCAACGGCTTCCAGAACACGATGTCGTCGCTCACTACCAGGCTGCGCCGAGGGTTCGCTGAGGGCGGCCTGGCAACCGCCGGCGCCAGGCCGAGCATTCCGCTGATCTCGCCTTCGTCGCTGGCTGGCTCTGGCGTCTCGCTGGCCGACTATGGCTCGCTCCAGATCAACCTGCCTGACGGCACTTCGTTCCCGTCCGCAGTGACGCACGACACCGCGAAGGAACTGCGCCGCCTGGCGCGTATGCGTGGCAAATCCTCTACCCGATAAGGACCAACCATGATCCCTGACGTCATGCTCGGCGGTATTCCGCTGAAGGGCTGGAGCGGGCCTGTGTCGCAGGAGTATTCGCCGATTGGCGGATCGACTGTGGTGCGCCGCTCTGGCGGTGCGGCGGTGAAGATGCAGCACTGGCGGAAGATGTCGATCAGCCTGCGCGGCAGCGGCTGGATGGGGCCGGGGCTTTCGGCCTTGGACTTCAGCCAGCCGCTGGAGCTGCGCTGCACGAAGCAGCTCTCGGTCAGCACCACCTCGCTGACCGGCTCCATCGTCGGCACGGCCAGGCCGGACATGGCGCCCTGGGCGCTGGCGCTGCTGGGGCGCGACTGGGTGACGACCCCGGTCGCCATGGCCGGAAATGCCTTCACCATCACCGAAGTACCTGGCGCCACGCTGTACCAGGTCTGCTGGATGCCGCAATTCACGGTGTTCTGCGAACCGCCGCCGGAGTCCATGGACCCGCAGGCCAACACCCACGACTGGACCATCACCGCCGAGGAAGTCTGATGCAACTGAATGGCTCGCCGCTCAACGGGGCTCCGCTGAACGGCGGCCTTGTCGTGGGCGCTCCGCCGGCGCCGGTGACGATCGATCCCGTGGTGTCTGTGCTGTGGTCGGTTCGGCTGATGCTCAACGGTGTGGACTCCAGCCACCTGCTGGCGGGTTCCATCAGCATCCAGAGGGAGGAGGGCGCACGCTGCATCGCCGACTTCGACCTGCAGTTCCTGGGCGAGGCGGTGAACCCTGCCAGCTACCAGGGCCAGAAGGTAGAGCTGTCCTTCATGGTCTGGAACGGCGCCGGCTGGGATGTGGCGCTGTGCTTCCGGGGGCAGATCACCGGCCCGCAGTTCAACCTGCAGACCCGGGTGCTCTCCTGCGAGTGCAGCGACCGCCTCAATGAGATCGTCGAGGCCATGGACGTGGCAGGCATCGACGCCATCACCGGCGGCCTGTGGTCGGCGGATGTGTTCGAGGAGGTGGAAGGGCGCTCGCGCTGGGACTATGCATCCGAGCGGATGAGCACCCGTCCGGCGAGCCTGCAGCTCAGCCTGGAGGGCGCGCTGCAGGTGACCGAGTGGGCGCCGACTCCTGAGCCGCACTTCATCGTCCCGGCCGGCACGGTGCTGTTCGAGTCCATCGAGTGGATACCGGTGGAGCTGAGCGAGCGGATCAACGTGGTGGAGATCGAGGGCGACTACCGATTCCCGCGGCTGCGGGAGCGCCACCAGCCCTTCTTCTGGGAGCACCCGGCCTTCGTGGGGCTCACCGAGATCGACGGCTTCTGCTTCAACTGGCGCCACGACGGCACGGAGATGCCCGACATTGCCATGGTCACCCAGGCCAGCGAGACGGCCGGCTACCAGGCCATCATCAACGCCCAGTGGGACCGTCTGCCGCCTTCCGGGGCTGGCGCCCTGTGTACACCGCCCTCAGCCTGGCGCAACGACTACCCGGACCTGCTGGTGCGCGCCACCTGGGACAGCGCCATGCGCTGGGTTCAGCCGGTGACGGAGCAGTACAAGCTCCGCATCGAGGCGCCGGCCAGCGTGGCCCAGGCTGGCGAGGTGATCGACCGGGAGCGGGTGGCGATCGAGACCGAGAGCGATCGCGCCGAGTCCTTCGAGGATGCGACCTTCACTGGGCCGGATGCCGATGCAGTGCAGGACGCCCTGGGCGACTGGGTGGTGGATCTGCGCGAGGACGAGCGCCGGGCCCAGGCCCTGAGCTGCCTGATGCACGTCGGGCGGGTGAAGATCCTCGGCGCCCACCGGGGCAACCGGTTCGGCTACCAGCTCCCGACGGCGGACTGCCTGGCTATTCGCCTGGAGCACACCGGGCGGGTAGAGGACGTGATCCTGGGGCGCAACATCGTCTGCCAGGCGCGCATGTTCAGCATCGCGCACCAGTGGGACCTGGACAGCGGCTCGGCCATCACCTCGATTCAGTTCGCGGTGAGCCAGGGTGGCGGCGATGACACGGACCCGCTGACGGTACCGGTCGCGCCCGCCAGCACCCCCTCCGGCGATGTGCCGGTGTTGATCCAGCTGCCGACCCAGCTTTCCGGCCATGTCGACAGCCCGCCCTACGACGAGGACCTGCTGGGATTCTCCGGCAACTACACGAACTACAACTCGGAACAGGACCCGTTCGAGCGCCGTTTCGACCTGGAAGCGCCCGAGCAGCCCGAAGACCACCGCGACGAATACGAAGTGGAGCAGGCGCAGACCTACCGGGTCGCCGTGCCCACCGACCTCCTGGAGCTGTAAATGACCCTTGCTCAAGAACGCGCCGCTATCCGCGCAGGGGTGAGCTCGTCCCGTGCGAGCTCACTGAAGCGCGACCTGAACAGCCTGGAGACCAGCCGCCGCCGCACACAAGAGCTCAACACCCTTGAGCGCAAGGGGCTGCGCCCGGCGACCCGGGGGCGCGGCGTCTGGGTTGAGCCGGCGAAGACGGGCGGGACAGGGGAGGGCGTGGCCTGGCCCCTGACCGAGCAGACCAAGGTCGAAGGGCTGGCCACGGTCCCCGACCGAACCTATTACGCCGACCTGGTCATCACCAGCTCGGAAGGCATATTCACCTGGGAGATCCCCCCTGTGCATGTCCTCAAGTTCAAGGACGCGGACAACGTGGCGGACCACCAGGTGATCCTGGCGGAGCCCAAGCGCACATGATCAATATCGAAGGGGTTTTGACCGACAGGGTCAACGTCTGTGGTTGGTGTTGGCATGGCCTGGTTAGACCCGCCGACAATCCTAGCCAGGGGGAGATCGTGCTGCCAAATGGACAGACCAAGGAGCACCCGCTGACCGGTAGTACCAACTACCGAATCTACGTGCCAGATACGCCCGAGGTGGTCCGCACCCCGGAGCAGTTGGCAGCAGACGAAGCTGCGGGGCGTGAGTGGTGGAACGAGGCGATCCTCAGCGGGACCTCCCTCTACGGGAAGGACCTGGGCGGCTGGCTCTACTGCTCGCCTGACGGGACGCGCTGGATCATCGATTTGGCTGGGGCCCAGGCACGTCGAATGGGGGAGGTAGGGAAGCCCCCGCAGACCAAGTCGATCAGCGTCACCTGGCCGGCGGACAACGGCCAGTCGACGCCCAGCCTGGATTTCGGCGAGGGCGAAGCGCCGGTGTTCCAGTGGCCGGCGCCGATCGACATCAGCAGCGATGGGCGCAAGGCCATCCTGATGCTGTACATGCGCGACGTGGCCTACGGTCCGCTGGAGCGGCCGATGCCGGTGGGGTTCCTGCTGGTGGAGGTCACCGGCGGCGCCGCTACGCCGTTCGCCGCCAACGTCACCGTGCTCTACACCCGGGCCGAGACGCTGGGCACCTCGGGCTATGAGTCGGACCTGGTGGTGGAATATGGCACCTCAGGCCCCATATCCGCCCAGGGCACTGAGACGCGGGAGATCATCGACCGGATCTGGGCGGCCTGGTTCAACGAGTCCGGCCTGCCGATTCCGTGCCTGCTGTACCGGCGCGAGGAGGCCGAGCAGCACATGACCGTCGACGGCGGCACGAAGCGGTCGCGCTTCCTCTGGCAGTTGAAGGTCGACAGCACGCTGGCCTGTGAGGCGGACCTGGCCAGCCTGTTCAACGAGTCGCCGCCGGGCACGGTGACGGCATCGGGCACCCTCAACGGGGAGACGATCTACAGCCAGACGTTCTCTGGCGAGGAGTCGCCGGTGGACGCGGTCGGGCCGCTGACCCTGCGCGAACGCCTGATGCCCCGCGACTCCATTGGCGGCGTCCTGGCTGGCGATCATGCGGACATCGTGGCGTTCTCCAACAACCTGATCGGGCTCTACGTGAGCCTGCAGGAGACGGGGGCGCCCCAGACTGTGCACCGCTACATCGGCGCTGCCTGCCCGACTACGCCGCTCGGTCCGCTGGTCATGAACGAGAGCCACCAGGCAGCGATCGTCACGTTCCCCGACCGCAACAAGCTGTATGGGCCCAGGCCCTACTGCGCCTGGAACCCTGTAACTCACATCGCCTCCGCCCTGTCGGCGGGGATCGTAGGATGGATCTGATGGCCAAACCCCAGTTCTTGAACAACTGGACTGCGTCGCTGCAGGCCGAGCTGGCGAGCGACGCCACCAGCATGATTATCGAGACCGACCGCGCCGCGCTTCTCACTGGGCTGGCCGTGGGCGACTACTACATGGCGACCCTGGTGGGCGTCGATGTGTCGGGCCAGGAAAACGCCTGGGAGATCGTGAAGATCATCGCCAACGCATCGGGCGTGCTGACCATCGCCCGCGCCCAGGAAGGCACCGCCGCCAGGCTCTGG
>NZ_JAVYJE010000012.1:0-215416 GCF_032621735.1 Pseudomonas sp. zfem005
AACAGTTCCTTGGCGCGGTCGATGGCCAGTTGCTCGACCTTGTCGACGTATTCGCAGCCACCGTAGTAGCGCTTGCCCGGGTAGCCCTCGGCGTACTTGTTGGTCAGGCCGCTGCCCTGGGCTTCCATCACCCGCTGGCTGGTGTAGTGCTGCCCTGGGCTTCCATCACCCGCTGGCTGGTGTAGTTCTCGGAGGCGATCAGCTCGATGTGGTCTTCCTGGCGCTGTTCTTCTTCCTGCATCGCACTGAAGAGTTCGTCGTCGTAGCCCTGGATCTGGTCGTGCTTGCTGAACATGGGAAATCCTCGGTCATGGTCCTGGAGCAAGGGATAGCAAGGGCGGTGCCAGGGGCAGTAAATACAGGGTTATCAATGGGTTGGGAGTGTTTGGGGTGAGGCGCGGCGAAGCGGCTGTAGGGATTTCGCTACAACAGGGCGAACCCGGCCGCGCCCGCTGCAGTCTGACTCCCGTCAGCCCGGGCCTGCAGCGCCTGTAGCGTTGCCGTTACGCTGTAACGGAAGCGCTACAGGGCTTTTGGAAATGCCATTGCAGAGACCCGCAATGACCGTTGGGCGCCCTTCATGAAACTGTCACGGTTCTGTGGCAGTGCGCACGAAAGAGATTCATCAGAATCGCGTTTCACTGGGGTTTTGCGTTCTGGATTTTCATCATGCGTCTTTTCATTTTCCTCGCCGCCTTGCTGTGCGGCCTGCCTGCTTTTGCCTCCACGCGCTGCGATACGCAGGTGCCGACGGAGACCGTGCACCTGGGCGAAGTGCGGCTGGCCTACCAGAGCATCGGCGATGAAAAAGACCCGGCGCTGCTGCTGATCATGGGGCTGGGCGGCCAGCTCATCCACTGGCCGGACGAGGTGGTGGCGGCCCTTTGCGAGCAGGGTTTCCGGGTGATCCGCTATGACAACCGCGACGTCGGCCTTTCCGCCTGGACCCACCCTGAACCCGCCGCCAACCTGACCTACGAAGCGGTGCGCTACCGCCTGGGCTTCCCCGTGCAGGCGCCCTACAGCCTGCGTGAGATGGCCGGTGACACGCTGAGCCTGATGGACGCCCTGCATATCCGCCAGGCCCATGTGCTGGGCGCGAGCATGGGCGGGATGATCGCCCAGCATGTGGCCGATATCGCCCCGGAGCGGGTGCTGAGCCTGACCCTGGTGATGACCAGCTCCGGCGCCCAGGGGCTCCCGGCGCCGAGCCATGCGCTGATCGCCCTGCTGGCCCGCCGTGAGGCGCCGAGCCGCGAGGTGGCACTGGAGCAGCAGGCCGACCTGCTGGCCGCCCTGGGCAGCCCGGATGTGGCGGACGATCGCACCCAGCTGCTGGAGCAGGCCGCGCGGGCCTATGACCGTGCCTTCAACCCCGAGGGCGTGCAGCGGCAGATGCTGGCGATACTCGCCGAGCCGAGCCGCGTGGAGATGCTCAACCGCTTGAGCGTGCCGACCCTGGTGGTGCACGGCACCGCCGACCCGCTGCTGCCGGTGATGCATGGCGTGCACGTGGCGGCGCATATCAAGGGTTCGGAACTGAAGCTGATCCCGGGGCTGGCCCACCGCTTCCAGGAGGCCTTCAAGGAGCCCCTGCTGGCGGCAGTGCTGCCGCACTTGCTGGCCCATCGGCAGGTGGATGGGCACGTGGCGCAGCTGTGAGTTCTTCGCTCGAGAGCTGTGAGAGGGGGTGGGCTTCAGCCCACCAATAGACGCCCCACGGTCACCCCCCCACTTCGTGCCAGGCTCCCCGGGCTGAAGCCCAGGCTACCTACCGTGACGGGTAGTAAGGTGATTCCGTAGCCCGGGCTTCAGCCCGGGTTGCAGGGCGTACCTAGGAGCAGATCAGGCGGCATCGGCCTTGGGGCGGTTGAGCAGGTACTGGGCGAGGCGTTCCTGCTGGCCGGGGGTCATGAACAGGCCGAGCTTGGTGCGGCGCCAGAGGACGTCGTCCAGGCCGGTGGCCCATTCTTCGCGGCACAGGTAATCCACTTCACGGCTGTACAGGCCACCGCCGAGGTGATCGCCCAGGTCGGTGAGGTTCTGCACGCCTTCCAGCATCTTCCAGGTACGGCTGCCATAGGTGCCGGCCCAGCGCCGTGCCAGGCTGTCGGGCAGCCAGCCGAAACGGGCGCAGAGGGCCTCGGCCAGTTCGGCCTGGCTGCTCATCTGCTCGCCACCGGGCAGCGGCTGGCTAGCGGTCCAGCTCGGCTTGGCGTTGGGGAAGAACGGCGCCAGCTGGGCCAGGGCCGATTCGGCGAGCTTGCGGTAGGTGGTGAGCTTGCCGCCGAACACCGAGAGCAGCGGCGCTTCGCCCGGGTGGGCTTCCAGCGACAGGGTGTAGTCGCGGGTGACGGCCGAAGGGTCGTCGGACTCGTCATCGCACAGCGGGCGCACGCCGGAATAGGTGCGCAGGATGTCCTTCTCGCTGATCTGCTGCTTGAAGTGACGGTTGACCACATCCAGCAGGTAGGCGGTTTCCTCGGCACTGATCGCCACCTTGGCCGGGTCGCCCTGGTATTCGCGGTCGGTGGTGCCGATCAGGGTGAAGCGTTCCAGGTAGGGGATGGCGAAGACGATGCGGCGGTCCTCGTTCTGCAGGATGTAGGCGTGCTCGCCGTCATGCAGCCTGGGCACGATGATGTGGCTGCCCTGGATCAGGCGGATGCCGTAGGGCGACTTCTGCTTGAGGTCGTCCTTGATGAACTTCGCCACCCAGGGGCCGGCAGCGTTGACCAGGGCGCGGGCGCGGATCGACAGCAGGGTGCCGTCGGCGCGCTCCAGGTGGATGTGCAACAGGCCCTTGCTGCGGCGGGCGCTGACGCAGCGGGTGCGGGTGTGGATGTGCGCGCCGTTCTCGCGGGCGGCCATGGCGTTGAGCACCACCAGGCGGGCGTCGTCGACCCAGCAGTCGGAGTATTCGAAGCCGCGGGCGATATCCGCCTTCAGCGGGCTGCCGGCGCCGAACTTCAGGCCGCGGGAGCCCGGCAGCTTCTCGCGCTTGCCGAGGTGGTCATAGAGGAACAGGCCGGCGCGGATCATCCAGGCCGGGCGCAGGTGCGGGCGGTGGGGCAGGACGAAGCGCATGGGGCGGACGATGTGCGGGGCCTTGGCCAGCAGCACTTCGCGCTCGGCCAGGGCTTCGCGCACCAGGCGGAACTCGTAGTGCTCGAGGTAGCGCAGGCCGCCGTGGATCAGCTTGCTGCTGGCGGAGGAGGTGTGCTGGGCGAGGTCGTCCTTTTCGCAAAGGAAAACCGACAGCCCGCGCCCGGCCGCATCGGCGGCGATGCCCACGCCATTGATGCCGCCCCCGACGACGGCCAGGTCATAGACTTCGGAAATGGGCGATTGGCGGCTCATCGGAGGGTTCATGCAGGCGGCACCGTAAGTCGAAAGTGAACTTTGAATGTTCGTTTCCGAAAAATGCTAGTCGAATACGCATGAAACCGCCAGCCCGCATGCGTGGCTGCGAGCGGGTGGGCGACGAAAGGAGGGGCGCGCTGGCGCGGCTCAGACCAGGTCGAGGTGGACCTTGTGCTCGGCCATCAGGCGGGCCAGGGCGGGGGAGGGCGCGTGGTCGGTGATCACGCGGTCCACCAGAGCGATGGAGCCCAGGCGTACCACGGCGTTGCGGCCGAACTTGCTGGAGTCGGCGGCGAGCAGCACCTGGCGGGCGTTATCGATGATGGCCTGGGAGACGCGGACTTCCTGGTAGTCGAAGTCCAGCAGGCTGCCGTCATCGTCGATGCCGCTGATGCCGACGATGGCGTAGTCCACCTTGAACTGCTGGATGAAGTCCACCGCCGAGGGGCCGACGATGCCGCCGTCACTGCGCACCGTGCCGCCGGCCACCAGCACCTCGAAATCCGCGCGGTCGGCCAGTTGCGCGGCCACGTGCAGGTTGTTGGTGATGACCTTGAGGCCCTTGTGGCCCATGAGTTCGCGGGCGATGGCTTCGGTGGTGGTGCCGATGTTGATGAACAGCGAGGCATGGTCGGGGATCAGCGCCGCCACGGTTTCGGCGATGCGCTGCTTCTCGTCGCGCATCAGCCCGGCGCGCATGGCGTAGGCGGTGTTCTGGATGCTCGACGACTCGCTGGCGGCACCGCCGTGGGTGCGCCGCAGCAGGCCCTGTTCGGCCAACTGGTTGATGTCGCGGCGGATGGTCTGCGGGGTCACGGCGAAGGCCTGGGCCAGCTCGTCGATGCTGACGTAGCCACGGTCGCGGGCGAGGTCGAGGATTTCCTGCTGGCGAGGAGCCAAGGTCATGGGAACGGCTTCCGGATTTTTGTCGCGCATTATAGCGACGTGCTGCCGAACGGCGACTTTTCAGCTAAGGTACGCCCAATTCGCCCTCCTGTTTTCACAATCGAACATGACCCCTGCCATCGATCTGCTGAAGAAAGCCAAGGCCGAGCACAAGGTGCTCAGCTACACCCACGATCCCAAGGCGCCTTCTTATGGCCTGGAAGCGGCGGAGAAGCTTGGCCTGGACCCGGCGCGGGTGTTCAAGACGCTGCTGGCGGCCACCGAGAAGGGGGAGCTGCTGGTGGCCGTGGTGCCGGTGGCCGGCACCCTCGACCTCAAGGCGCTGGCCCATGCGGCCGGGGCCAAGAAGGTGGACATGGCAGCGGCGGATGCGGCCCAGCGCGCCACCGGCTACTTGGTGGGCGGCATCAGCCCGCTGGGGCAGAAGAAGCGCCTGCGCACCTTCATCGACGAATCGGCCCGGGCGCACCCGAGCATCCACGTCAGCGCCGGGCGGCGCGGCCTGGAAGTGGAACTGAGTGCGGACACCCTGGCCCAGCACACCCAGGCGCAGTTCGCGGCGATCGGCCGCGAGTGACGCCCCCATAACAACAAGGAAGCCTGCATATGGCCCAGTACCTACTTGCCATCGATCAGGGCACGACCAGCAGTCGCGCCATCGTCTTCAGCGCCCAGGGCCTGCCCGTGGCCCGCGCCCAGCAGGAGTTCAAGCAGTACTTCCCCAAGGACGGCTGGGTCGAGCACGACGGTGAGGAAATCTGGCTGACCACCCTCAAGGTCTGCCGCGAGGCGATCCAGAAGAGCGGCATGCCGGCTGCGGACATCGCCGCCATTGGCATCACCAACCAGCGCGAGACCACCCTGGTGTGGGACGCCGCCACCGGCACGCCGATCCACCCGGCCATTGTCTGGCAGGACCGCCGCACCGCCGATTACTGCTCGACCATGAAGGAGGCCGGCCACGAAGACGAAGTCGCCCGTCGCACCGGCCTGCTGATCGACCCCTACTTCTCCGCCACCAAGCTGCGCTGGATCCTCGAGAACGTGCCGGGCGCCCGTGCCCGCGCGGAACAGGGCGAGCTGCGCTTCGGCACCGTGGACTGCTTCCTGCTCTGGCGCCTGACCGGCGGCAAGGCGCACCGCACCGATGCCACCAACGCCTCGCGGACCATGCTCTTCAACATCCACACCCAGCAGTGGGACGAGGAGTTGCTCAAGCTGTTCGAGATCCCCGCCAGCCTGCTGCCGGAGGTGCTCGACAGCGCCGCCGACTTCGGCACCACCGAGGCGCCGCTGCTGGGCGCGGCCATCCCGGTGCTGGGCATGGCCGGTGACCAGCAGGCCGCGCTGATCGGCCAGGCCTGCTTCCAGCCCGGCATGGTCAAGAGCACCTACGGCACCGGCTGCTTCCTGATCCAGAACACCGGCGAGACGCCCGTGACCTCACGCAACCGCCTGCTCACCACCGTTGGCTATCGCCTGGACGGCAAGGTCACCTACGCGGTGGAGGGCAGCATCTTCGTCGCCGGCGCGGCGGTGCAGTGGTTGCGCGACGGCATCAAGCTGATCAGCCATGCCCGCGACACCGAGGCCCTGGCCGAGCAGACCGGCGATGCCTGCGGCGTGTACCTGGTGCCGGCCTTCACCGGCCTGGGTGCCCCCTACTGGGACCCGCGCGCCCGTGGCGCGATCTTTGGCCTGACTCGCGACACCGGGATCAAGGAGATCGTCACCGCCGGCCTGCAATCGGTCTGCTACCAGACCCGCGACCTGCTGGAGGCCATGAGCCAGGACGGCGCGGCCGCACCCAGCGCGCTGCGGGTGGATGGCGGCATGGTGGAGAACAACTGGGTGATGCAGTTCCTCGCCGATATCCTCGGCGTGGCGGTGGAACGCCCCGAGGTGACCGAGACCACGGCCCTGGGCGCGGCCTACCTGGCGGGCCTGAAGGCGGGGCTGTACCGCGACCTCGACGAGATCGCCCGGCACTGGCACCGCCAGCAGCGCTTCACCCCGCACATGGCGACCGCGCATCGGACCAAGCTTTACGACGGATGGCTGGATGCCGTCCAGCGGGTACGCAGCGAGGCCTCCGAGGCGTAAGCTGCACACTGGAGCGGTAAGCAACGCAGGGAGTTTGACGTGGCTGTCAGGGATGCACGTGTTCATCGACCATGGCGCAGGCTGGTTCTCGGCCTGTTCGCCCTTCTCGCCATCGGCCCCGTGCGGGCCGAGACCCTGGTCATTGCCGGGGATATCTGGTGCCCCATCAATTGCGCGCCCGAGTCGGCCAAGCCCGGCATCTTCGTCGAGCTGGCGCGGGATATCTTCGCCGAGGCCGGCATCCAGGTTGAGTACCGGGTGATCAACTGGGCGCGGGCCATCAGCGACGCGCGCACCGGCAAGCTCAACGCGGTGATAGGCGCCGGCATCCAGGATGCCCCGGACTTCCTCTATACCCCCACCGCGCCTGGCATTTCGCGCATGTGCTTCTACGTCGCCCAGGGTGCGCCCTGGCGCTACCAGGGGCTGGGTTCGCTGGCGCAGGTGCGCCTGGGCACCATCAACAGCTACAGCTATGGCCAGGAAATCGACGCCTACGTCCGCATGCATCGCGCCAAGGGCGACCGGGTGCAGGTGGTTTCCGGCGAGCAGGCACTGGAGATGAATGTGGAGAAGGTGCGCTTCGGCCGCCTCGACGCCACGGTGGAGAACAGCTGGGTGATGGAGAACCTGCTGGCCCGTACCCGCCAGCAGGACCGCCTGCAGTCGGCGGGCTGCCGCGCCCCGGACGTGCCCATCTACCTGGCCTTCTCGCCCGCCATTGAGGCCAGCGCCCGCTACAACGCCCTGTTCGAGGCGGGCCTGCAGCGTTACCGCGCCTCGGGCCGGCTGGATGCCCTGATGCGCAGCTATGGTGTGACGACGCCCTGATTGGCGGCGGAGTTCCGACGCCTGTCTATACTCCCGGCCATTCATCGTTATAGAAGGGGAGCCCATGCAGCCCTCCCGACATCAGCTGCTGCGCCTGCGAAGGGTATCGCTGGCCAGTGGTGCATCGTTGTTGTTCCTGCTGTTGTGCTGGTCGGCGCATGCCGCCGGCTACCTGGGCCTGAGCCTGGGCGGCATGCTCTTGCTCACGGGCCTGGTCGGGCTCAGTTGCCTGGCGTTCCTGGCCCTGGTGCGCAGCAACCTCAACCTGCGCTTCCATGATCCCAGCCTGACGCTGCCGCTGATGAGCTGGGCGATCTGCGTGATCTTCGCCACCGCCTACCATGCCGGCGAGCTGCGCCTGCTGTTTTTGATGACGGTGCTGCTGGTGCTGATGTTCGGCACCTTCCGCCTGCTGTTGCGCGGCTTTTTGCTGGTGATCCTGCTGACGGCCGTGTGCTACGCGTTGCTGATCAGCTCGCTGGTCGCTTCGGGCCGGGAGCTGGACCTGCACAGCGAGGCGATCCAGGCGGTGGAGTTCTTCGTGCTGCTGACCGGCGTCGGCCTGCTCTCCCTGGAGATGAACGGCCTGCGGCGCAGCCTGGTGCAGCGCAACAACGACTTGCGCCTGGCCTTGGAGAGCATCCAGAAGCTGGCCATCACCGACGAACTCACGGGCCTCTACAACCGCCGCTTCACCAAGGAAATCCTCGCCCAGCAGAAAGCCCTGGCCGATCGGGGCGACTACGGCTTCGTGCTCTGCCTGGTGGACCTGGACTACTTCAAGAACGTCAACGATCGCTATGGCCACGGCTGTGGCGACGCGGTGCTGCGCCAGCTGTCGAAGATGCTGCAGGAGTCGGTGCGGGATGTGGACTTCGTGGCGCGGCTGGGGGGCGAGGAGTTCCTGCTGGTGCTCTCGCGCACCAACGAGGCGGGGGCCGAGGTGATGCTGGAACGCTTGCAGGCCAAGGTGCGTGCGGCGCACTGGGACGAATGCCCGGGGTTGAAGCTGACGCTGTCCCTGGGGGTCAGCGCCTATCGACCCGGCGAATCCTGGGAGGAAAGCCTGCTACGGGTCGATATGGCGCTTTACGAGGCCAAGCACAGCGGCCGCGATCAGCTCGCGGTGCTGTAGCGGCGCACGCCCTCGTCCTGCATCGCGGCCTGGGCGGCGACGCTGCCATGGGCGGGGAACACCACCAGGTGATCGGCGGCCACGCGGATGCCCACGTGCTGGCCGGGCTGGTGGTCGGCGTGGCTGGGAAAAATGGCTTCCAGCTGGGTGCCGGTGGACAGTTGCAGGCGGTACAGGGTGGCGGCACCGAGGAAGGTCTTGCCGGTCACCAGGGCCTTGAGCTCACCCTCGGGCGCCGGGACGATGTCGTCGGGGCGCAGCAGCACGTCCACCGCGCTGCCTTCCGGCCAGGCGTAGGCACGGTTGCCACGGATCAGGCCGAGTTCGGTCTGCACCGTGTCCGGGCACACCTGCTGGCCACGGATGAAGTAGCCCTGGCCGACGAAGCTGGCGACGAAGGGGGTCGCCGGCTCGTGGTAGAGGTTGTAGGGGGTGTCCCACTGCTCCAGGTTGCCGTTGTTGAACACGCCGACCTGGTCGCTCACTGCAAAGGCTTCTTCCTGGTCATGGGTGACCAGCACGGCGCTGGTGCCACGGGCCTTGAGGATGTCGCGCACCTCGAGGCTGAGGCGACGGCGCAGCTCGCCATCGAGGTTGGAGAAGGGTTCGTCGAGCAGCAGCAGCGCCGGCTCGGGGGCCAGGGCGCGGGCCAGGGAGACGCGTTGCTGCTGGCCGCCGGAGAGTTCGTTGGGGTAGCGCTTGGCCAACTGGCCGAGCTTGACCAGCTCCAGCAGCTCACCGGTGATGCGCGCTCGCTCGGGGTGCTTGCGGATGCCGAAGGCGACGTTCTCTTCCACGGTGAGGTGGGGGAACAGCGCGTAGTCCTGGAACACCATGCCGATGCGGCGTTTTTCCGGGGCCAGGGTGAAACCGGCCCTGGAGATGACCTCACCGGCCAGCTCGATCTCGCCTTCGAACACCGGCTCGAAACCGGCGATGGCGCGCAGGGTGGTGGTCTTGCCGCAGCCCGATGGCCCCAGCAGGCAACCGATGTCGCCGGCGTTGAGGTGCAGGTTGAGGTTCTGTACGACGCGCTGGTCCTGGTAGCCGCAGCTCAGGTTGCGCAGGTTTAGAAGCAGTTCGTGGCTCATGCTCGGGACGCGTGTTCGACGAGGAATTCCAGCAGCGCCTTTTGCGCATGCAGGCGGTTTTCTGCCTGGTCCCAGGCCACGGAACGCGGGTCGTCGAGCAGGTCCATGCTGATTTCCTCGCCCCGGTGCGCCGGCAGGCAGTGCATGAAGATAACCGCTTCATCGGCCAGCGCAAGCAGCGCCTGGTTCACCTGGTAGGGCTTGAAAAGCGCCAGGCGCTGCGCGGTCTCTTCTTCCTGGCCCATGGAGGTCCACACGTCGGTGCTCACCAGGTGGGCGCCGCGTACCGCTTCGCGCGGGTCACGCAGTACCTGCACGCGGTCGCCGGCCTGGGCGAGGAACGCCGGGTTGGGCTCGAAGCCTTCCGGGCAGGCGACGTTGAGGCGGAAGTCGAACTGGATCGCCGCTTCTATATAGGTGTTGCACATGTTGTTGCCGTCGCCGATCCAGGCCACGGTCTTGCCCTGGATGGCGCCGCGGTGTTCCTGAAAGGTCTGCATGTCGGCCAGCAACTGGCACGGGTGCAAGTCGTCGGACAGGCCGTTGATCACCGGTACGCGGGAGTTGGCGGCGAACTCCACCAGCTTGCTGTGGGCGAAGGTGCGGATCATCACCGCATCGAGCATGCGCGACATGACGATGGCGCAGTCGCTGATCGGCTCGCCCCGGCCCAGCTGGGTGTCGCGGGGCGAGAGGAAGATCGCCTGGCCACCGAGCTGGATCATGCCGGCCTCGAAGGAGAGGCGGGTGCGGGTGGAGGCCTTCTCGAAGATCATGCCCAGCACGCGGCTTTTCAGGGGCTCGTAGGGGACGCCTCGGTGGCGCAGGTCCTTCAGCTCGATGGCTCGACGGATCAGGCTGCTCAGCTCCTGGGGGGTGCAATCCATCAGGGAGAGAAAGTGCCTTGCGCTCATTGCTGACTACCTTTTTTGCCTCTGGCCGCGGGTCCTGGTCGGTTTTTTCAGGGAAAAGCAGGCGGGACCGGCGGGCTAAGCCGCACGGGGCGACGGAATAGGGGGAGGCGCGATCTTATAAGGAATTGTCGCACTCTGCCAACCAGTGCCTCGAGGGGCCCGTGCCAGAGAGGTGCCGGCGTCTTTGTCGGCGGCTGGGCGAGGGGGTGGTGGGAACCACCCTGGCCGATAGGCAAGGCGTGCGGTCTGGGATCGCGGCCGAAGGGGATGGCACGAACGCCTGGCCGAGTGCGAGGAAGTTCGGCGAAAAGGTGGGGTTTGGGAAATTTCCAGGGGACAAATCAGCCTGCATGAACTTATGCGACTCAGGGCGCGTTGCTAGCGTGTGCCACCTCGAAATCACTCGGTTTCGGGGGCAGGGTCCGCTTACGGATGTTGGGCCCGGCCAGCATGTTCTGATCATGGAGATATCAATGAAGAAGTTCCTCGCACCTGCCGCCCTGGTCGTCGCTATTGGCGGTATGACCGGTTGCAGCACCTACAACGTCAGCCAGCCGAGCGCTCCGCTCAACGGCAACGTCAAGACCGGCCTGAAGGCCGACGTGGCGGTAGGTGAGCCGATCAGCGGGCAGTCCGAAGTGAACATCCTGTTCCACTTCTTGCAGTTCGGCGGCGATTCCCAGTTCGCCGATGGCGTGGTCTATGGCGGTGATGCCGGGGGCAGCCTGCCTTTCGGGCCCGATCCCATCTCGGCGGTGAAATCCGCTGCCGCGTTCAAGGCCGTCAAGTCCTCGGGTGCCGACCTGATCGTGGCGCCGCGCTACGAGCTCACCATCCAGGACTATTTCGTCTTCAAGAAAGTGAGCGCCAAGGTGACCGGCAACAAGGGCACCATCCAGTCCATCCGCTGACCCGCGAAGCGAATCGGCAGGCCTGATGCCTGCCGATTCATATCGTTGAATCTACTGGCCGACCGATCGATCTGCTTCCATAGTTCTGCTCTTGCGACCCGACCGGTCGTCTCGACACAAGAACATGAGGCAAGGCCATGACCAAGTCCGTTCACCACCGTGCATGCCATCTCTGCGAAGCCATCTGCGGGCTGACCATCGAAACCGAGGACCGGGACGACGGCTCCCGCCACATCCTCTCCATCAAGGGCGATGCCCAGGACAGCTTCAGCCGTGGCCATATCTGCCCCAAGGCGGTGGCCCTGCAGGACATCCAGAACGACCCCGACCGCCTGCGCCAGCCCATGCGCCGCGCCGGCAGCGAGTGGCAGCCCATCGGCTGGGATGAAGCCTTCGCCATGGTTGCCGAGCGCCTGGCCGAGATCCAGGCCCGTCACGGCAACAACGCGGTGGCGGTGTACCAGGGCAACCCCAGCGTGCACAACTACGGGCTGATGACCCACAGCAACTACTTCCTCGGCCTGCTGAAGACCCGCAGCCGCTTCTCCGCGACCTCGGTGGACCAGTTGCCCCATCACCTGGTGAGCCAGCAGATGTACGGCCATGGCCTGCTGATCCCCATCCCCGATATCGACCACACCGGCTTCATGCTGATCCTCGGTGGCAACCCGCTGGCGTCCAACGGCAGCATCATGACCGTGCCCGATGTGGAGAAGCGCCTGAAGGCCCTCAAGGCCCGGGGCGGCCGCCTGGTGGTGGTGGACCCGCGCCGCAGCGAGACGGCGGCCATCGCCGACCAGCACCTGTTCGTGCGCCCCGGCCAGGATGCCGCGTTGCTGCTGGCGCTGCTCAACACCCTGTTCGAGGAGAACCTGGGCCGCGGCACCCACCTGGCCGTCGACGGGCTGGATGACGTGCGCCGCGCCATCAGCGGCTTCACCGCCGAGACCATGGGTCCCCGTTGCGGCATCGACGCCGCGGCCATCCGCCAGCTGGCGCGGGACTTCGCCGCCGCAGAAAGCGCCGTCTGCTACGGGCGCATGGGGGTTTCCACCCAGGCCTTCGGCAGCCTCTGCCAGTGGCTGATCCAGTTGATCAACCTGGTCACCGGCAACGTCGACAGCGTCGGCGGCGTGCTCTGCACCGAGCCGGCGGTGGACCTGGTGGCGACCACTGGCGGCGGGCATTTCAACCGCTGGCAGAGCCGCGTTTCCGGTTTGCCGGAATACGGCGGCGAGCTGCCCGTCTCAGCCCTGGCCGAAGAGATGCTGACCCCGGGTGACGGGCAGATCCGCGCGCTGGTGACGGTGGCCGGCAACCCGGTGCTGTCCACCCCCAACGGGCGGCGCCTGGAGCAGGCCCTGGACGGCCTGGACTTCATGCTCAGCATCGACCTCTACATCAACGAGACGACGCGCTACGCCGACCTGATCCTGCCGCCCACCGCGCCGCTGGAGCACGATCACTACGACACCACCTTCAACGTCTTCGCGGTGCGCAACGTCACCCGCTTTAACGAGCCGGTGCTGGCCAAGCCCCAGGGCGCCCTGCACGACTGGGAGATCTTCGTCGGCCTGGCCCAGGCCTTCGCCGCGCGCACCGGTGTCGAACTGAAGCCGACCCTGGAGCCGAAGCAGATGATCGACATGGGCCTGCGCTTCGGCCCTTATGGCGATCGTTCCGAGCACAAGCTCTCGGTGCAGCGCCTGGGTGATTTCCCCCATGGGCTGGACCTGGGCCCGCTCAAACCCAACCTGGCGGGGCGCTTGAAAACGGCTGACAAGCGCGTGGTCGGCGCACCGTCGATCTTCCTCGGCGACCTGGGCCGTTTCGCCGCCCAGCAGCTGCCGGCGGAAGGCGAGCTGGTGCTCATCGGCCGGCGCCACGTGCGCAGCAACAACTCCTGGATGCACAACTACCACCGCCTGGTGAAGGGCAAGCCACGTCATCAGCTGCTGATGAATCCGGGCGACCTGGAGCGTCGCGGGTTGGTGGACGGGCAGCGGGTGCGGGTGCGTTCGCGGGTGGGGATGATCGAGGTGGAGGTGGCGGCCAGCGAGGAGATGATGCCCGGCGTCGTCAGCCTGCCCCATGGCTGGGGTCATGCACGGCCCGGGGTGATGATGGGCATCGCCAGCGAGCAGCCTGGGGCCAGCGCCAACGACCTGACCGACGAGCGGCAGCTGGATGCGGTCTCCGGCAATGCCGCGCTGAATGGGGTGCCGGTGGAGGTGGTGGCCGCCTGAAAGTCGTAGGGGCAAGCCCGAGCGTTGTGCTCGGACTTCCGTTACAATGCCGCCATCCTGCCGACCGACGAGTCGGAACGTTCAGCCGAGGTAGCCATGGATATCATCGAAACCATCAAAGAGCAGATCGCCAACAACACCGTACTGCTGTACATGAAGGGCTCGCCGAATGCCCCGCAGTGCGGCTTCTCCGCGCGTGCCGCGCAGGTGGTCATGGGCTGTGGCGAGAAGTTCGCCTATGTCGACATCCTGCAGAACCCGGAAATCCGCGCCAACCTGCCCACCTACGCCAACTGGCCGACCTTCCCCCAACTCTGGGTGGGCGGTGAGCTGGTCGGTGGTAGCGACATCCTTGCCGAGATGTTCGACAAGGGCGAGCTGCAGCAACTGATCAAGGATGCAGTGAGCAAGTCCGGCGCCAGCGCCTGATACCGCTCCCGCTCCAAAAGAAAAGCCCCGCAGATGCGGGGCTTTTTCATGTCCGGACGTTTTATTCGTCCATCTGCGACTGCAGGTAGTTCTCCAGGCCGACCTTGTCGATCAGGCCCAGCTGGGTTTCCAGCCAGTCGATGTGCTCTTCCTCGGATTCGAGGATGTCTTCGAGCAGTTCGCGGGTGCCGTAGTCACCGACGCTTTCGCAGTAGGCGATGGCGGCTTTCAGGTCCGGTACGGCGGTCAGTTCCAGCTTCAGGTCGCTGGCGAGCATTTCCTTGGTGTTCTCGCCGATCATCAGCTTGCCCAGGTCCTGGAGGTTGGGGATGCCTTCCAGGAAGAGGATGCGCTTGATGAGCTTGTCGGCGTGTTTCATCTCGTCGATGGACTCGTGGTACTCGTGCTTGCCGAGCTTCTCCAGGCCCCAGTCCTCGTACATGCGGGCATGCAGGAAGTACTGGTTGATGGCCACAAGTTCGTTGCCGAGGATCTTGTTGAGATGCTGGATGACTTTCTTGTCGCCTTTCATGTGGAGTCCTGCCGTGCAAAGGGGTGGAAGTGATCGAATTTTATCCAGTCGCCCGGCAAAGTCAACGTAAGTTATTGATTAGTAAGATAATTTGAATGTGAATAAGAATGTTTAGATTCCGCGTCTTGGCGCTAACTGCTTGAATTGTTGGCATAAAAAAACCGGACGCCAGGTCCGGTTCTTCAAAACTGATTTGTATCAGGCAGGCACGAAGGTCGCGGGATAGGCGAGGGCGGCCTGGCTGCTCTGTACTTCGGTGAGGGTTTCACGCACCACCTGCTTGGCGAGGCAGGCGCATTTGCCGCATTGGGTGCCAACGCCGAGGGTCTCGCGGACCTCGCGGTAGCTGCAGCAGCCTTCATAGATCGCATCACGAATGTGGCCGTCAGTGACACCTTGGCAGAGACAGACGTACATGGGTGGGCTCAACGCTCGGTAGTGGGCTTGATGGAAAGCGATACTAATCAGAATGAGAATGATTGTCAAAGTCCGTCCGTCAGGCTGCATTCCAGAGCGGTCCGGGCGTTAAACCAGGGCGAGGTGCCAGGTCCGGTGGTGCGATTCCGGGCTCCGCGACGTTGGGCCTCGCTGCGCTCGGCGCCAAACTACGGGGCAACGTAAAGCCCAGGTAAAAGAAAGCCCGGCATTGGCCGGGCTTTCTTATATAGGGGCTGTGGATAACGGCGACCTCAGTCGTCGTCTTCCATCCAGCCGCCCATTTCCTTCCAGCGGTTGACGATGCCGCAGAACAGCTCGGCGGTCTTCTCGGTGTCGTAGCGCGCGGAGTGGGCTTCGCGGCCGTCGAACTCGATGCCGGCCACCTGGCAGGCCTTGGCCAGGACGGTCTGCCCGTAGGCGAGGCCGGCGAGGGTGGCAGTGTCGAAGCTGGAGAAGGGGTGGAAGGGGTTGCGCTTGAGCCCGGTGCGGTTCACGGCGGCATTGAGGAAGCCCAGGTCGAAGCTGCTGTTGTGCCCCACGAGGATGGCGCGCTTGCAGCCGCTGGCCTTGATCGACTTGCGCAGGCCCCGGAAGATTTCATTCAGCGCGTGCTCTTCGCTCACCGCCATGCGCAGCGGGTGGTCGAGCTTGATGCCGGTGAACTCCAGCGCCGCCTGTTCGATGTTGGCGCCTTCGAACGGCTCGATGCGGAAGAAGTGGGTGTGGTCCGGGTAGAGGAAGCCCTGTTCGTCCATGGCGATGGTGGTCGCCGCGATCTCCAGCAGGGCGTCGGTGGCGGCATTGAAACCGCCGGTCTCCACGTCCACCACCACGGGCAGGTAGCCGCGGAAGCGGGCGGCCATGGGGTGGCGAGGGCCTTGGGGCAGGCTGCCGTCGAGCTCGTCGTCGTACAGGTCTTCGCTCACGCGTTTTTCTCCAGCAGGCGCCAGCGCAGCTTCTCGCCAGCGCGCAGCGGGATTACGGTCTGCTCGCCCAGCGGCAGGCTTGCGGGGGCGGTCCATTCTTCACGGACCAGGGTGATGCTGTCGGTGTTGCGCGGCAGGCCGTAGAAGTCCGGGCCGTTCTTGCTGGCGAAGGCTTCCAGCTTGTGCAGGGCGTTGCGCTGCTCGAAGGCCTCGGCATACAGCTCGATGGCTGCGTAGGCGGTGTAGCAGCCGGCGCAGCCGCAGGCGGCTTCCTTGGCGTGCTTGGCGTGGGGCGCCGAGTCGGTGCCGAGGAAGAAGCGCGTGCTGTCGCTGGTGGCCGCATCCAGCAGGGCTTCCTGGTGGGTGTTGCGCTTGAGGATCGGCAGGCAATAGAAGTGCGGGCGGATGCCGCCGACCAGCATGTGGTTGCGGTTGTACAGCAGGTGGTGGGCGGTGATGGTCGCGCCGACGTTGGCCGAGGCGGCCTCCACGAACTGCACGGCGTTGCGGGTGGTGATGTGCTCGAAGACCACCTTCAGGGTCGGGAAACGCTCGACCACGCGGCGCAGGTGCTCGTCGATGAAGATCTTCTCGCGGTCGAACACGTCGACATCGCCACGGGTCACTTCACCGTGGACCAGCAGCAGCATGCCGACTTCGGCCATGGCTTCCAGGGCCGGGAAGATGGTGTCGATGCTGGTGACGCCCGAATCCGAGTTGGTGGTCGCGCCGGCCGGGTACAGCTTGGCGGCATGGACGAAGCCGGAAGCCTTGGCCGCGCGGATGTCCTCGGGGCGGGTGCGGTCGGTGAGGTAGAGCACCATCAGCGGCTCGAAGCGGCTGCCGGCCGGGCGTGCGGCGAGGATGCGCTGGCGATAGGCATCGGCCTCTTCGGCGTTGCGCACCGGGGGCACCAGGTTGGGCATGATGATGGCGCGGCCAAAGGTGCGCGCGGCATCGGCGACTGTGTGGGACAGCACGGCACCATCGCGCAGATGGATGTGCCAGTCGTCGGGGCGCAGCAAGGTCAAACGGTCGGACATGGGGGGCTTCCAGGCGGGCAAAACTCGTCGTGCATGCTACCGGAAAAGCTTTTTCGGGGCACGCGGGGCTTGTGTTTCAAGGCGTCGGCGGTTTTTTCACGGTGTGACAGCGAAGACCCTGCGGCGGCGCTGCGGGCAACGAACGGATACGGCGAATCCACTCAAGTTTTGCAGGCCGCCACCGATAGCCCTAGGGAGTGCAGAAATTTCCCGTGGAGCCCGCCGTCGTGCGCCAGTGCTATGTCGCCCTGCTCAGCCTGTTCGCCAGCCTTCCGGCCATGGCCATCACCTTCCAGACGCGCCTGGAGAAGGCCGAGTGGGCGGTCGAGGGCGACAAGTTCGAGTGCCGCCTGTCGCAACCGATCACCGACTTCGGCAGCGGTGAGTTCGTGCGCCGCGCCGGCGAGCAGGTGACCTTCCGTCTCAAGGCCCGCGAACGCTGGATGGGCGCCGGTTCGGCCACCCTGCTGGCCGCCGCCGCCCCCTGGCAGCCCGGGCGTGGCGACATCAACCTGGGCGCCGTCAGCGTCGGCAATGGCGAAGTCCCGTTCAACAGCAGCCAGCTCCAGGGTGGGCGCCTGCTCACCGGCCTGCTGGAAGGCCGCAGCCCGCTGGTACGCCATCGTACCCTGCAGGGCGGCGAAGCCATGGAAGTGCGCCTGCTGCCGGTGAATTTCAACAAGGCCTACAACGACTACCTCGCCTGCACCACCAAGCTGCTGCCGGTGAACTTCGACCAGATCAAGAGCGCCCAGGTCTCGTTCCCGGGCGGCGGCACGGCGCTGGACGAAATGGGCCGTGCGCGGCTGGAGATCATCCTCGACTACCTCAAGGCCGATCCCAGCGTGAACCACGTCGAGATCGACGGTCACTCCGACAACGCCGGCAATCGCCTGACCAACCGCGACCTCTCGCGCCGTCGCGCCCTGGCGGTGTTCGACTACTTCAAGGCCAACGGCATTCCCGAGTCGCACATGGTCATGCGCTTCCATGGCGAGCGCTACCCGCTGGTGCCCAACAGCAACGAAGCCAACCGGGCGAAGAACCGTCGCGTCACCCTCGCCCTGTCTCGCGAAGCCGAAGCACCGCCTCCCGCCGAAACGCCGGCAGCGGCCCCTGCACCGATCATCCCCGAGGCCGACAAGGCCACCCAGGGCGCGGCGTCCTGAGCCCGCCCGGGTCGATTCGACGAAAGAATCTGTCGCTTGGTCGTCATTGCCTGTCGCGCCACTGTAATTTGGCCGCCAGGGTCAGTAGAATCACGGGTTTTTCGCACAACCCCGTGGAGTTGATGGCATGGCGGACGTAAAGAAGGTTGTCCTGGCGTATTCCGGTGGCCTGGACACCTCGGTAATCCTCAAGTGGCTGCAAGATACCTATAACTGCGAAGTGGTGACCTTCACCGCCGACCTCGGTCAGGGCGAAGAGGTCGAGCCGGCCCGTGCCAAGGCCCAGGCCATGGGCGTCAAGGAAATCTACATCGACGACCTGCGCGAAGAGTTCGTCCGCGACTTCGTGTTCCCGATGTTCCGCGCCAACACCATCTATGAAGGCGAGTACCTGCTGGGTACCTCCATCGCCCGTCCGCTGATCGCCAAGCGCCTGATCGAGATCGCCAACGAGACCGGCGCCGACGCCATCTCCCACGGCGCCACCGGCAAGGGCAACGACCAGGTCCGCTTCGAGCTGGGCGCCTATGCGCTGAAGCCGGGCGTGAAAGTGATCGCCCCCTGGCGCGAGTGGGACCTGCTGTCCCGCGAGAAGTTGATGGACTATGCCGAGAAGCACGCCATCCCGATCGAGCGCCACGGCAAGAAGAAGTCGCCGTACTCCATGGACGCCAACCTGCTGCACATCTCCTATGAAGGCGGCGTGCTGGAAGACACCTGGACCGAGCACGAAGAAGACATGTGGAAGTGGACCAAGTCGCCGGAAGCGGCGCCGGACACCCCCACCTACATCGAGCTGACCTACCGCGCCGGCGACATCGTCGCCATCGACGGCAAGGACATGTCCCCGGCCCAGGTGCTGACCGAGCTGAACCGCATCGGTGGCGAGAACGGCATCGGCCGCCTCGACATCGTCGAGAACCGCTATGTCGGCATGAAGTCCCGTGGCTGCTACGAGACCCCCGGCGGCACCATCATGCTGCGCGCCCACCGCGCCATCGAGTCGATCACCCTGGACCGCGAAGTGGCCCACCTGAAAGACGAGTTGATGCCCAAGTACGCCAGCCTGATCTACACCGGCTACTGGTGGAGCCCCGAGCGCCTGATGCTGCAACAGATGATCGACGCCTCGCAGACCAACGTGAACGGTGTCGTGCGCCTGAAGCTGTACAAGGGCAACGTCGTGGTGGTCGGCCGCAAGTCCGACGACTCGCTGTTCGATGCCAACATCGCGACCTTCGAGGAAGACGGCGGCGCCTACAACCAGGCGGACGCGGCGGGCTTCATCAAGCTCAACGCCCTGCGCATGCGCATCGCCGCCGGCAAGGGCCGCAAGCTGTTCTGAGCTGGAAGCCGAGAGCCTGAAGCGGGAAGACTTCCCGCTTCGGGCTTGCGGCTTTAAGCTGCCTTCCAAGCCCCGGTCACGAGCCGGGGCTTGTCGTTTCAAGCCAATGAGGAGAAACCGAGATGCGACTGCTGCATACCATGCTGCGCGTCGGCGACATGGACACATCCATCGCCTTCTACACCGAAGTCCTGGGCATGACCCTGCTGCGTCGCAAGGACTACCCGGACGGCCAGTTCACCCTGGCGTTCGTCGGCTACGGCAACGAAGCCGAGAACAGCGTCATCGAGCTGACCTACAACTGGGGTGTGGACACGTACGAGTTGGGCACCGGCTACGGCCACATCGCCCTGGAAGTGGCCGATGTCTATAAGGCCTGCGAAGACATCCGCGCCCGTGGCGGCAAGATCACCCGCGAGCCGGGCCCGATGAAGCACGGCACCAGCATCCTCGCCTTCGTCGAAGACCCGGACGGCTACAAGATCGAACTGCTCTCGCCCTCGCGCAACGACTGAGCGCCAGGCGCCTGAAGAAGCCCCGCCAATGTGGGGCTTTTTTTCGTCTGTAGGTTGGGCTGAGGCACGAAGCCCAACGCAGCGATGTTCAGCCCGGCACCGTTGGGCCTCGCAGGCTCGACGCCAACCTAGGTGAAACCCGGCCAACAAAAAGCCCCGCATCGGCGGGGCTTTCGGGTGGCTTCACATCAGAGGTCGAAATCGTAATCGGACAACTGCTTCTGCAGGCGGCGCTCTTCCAGGTAGTTGTCGATGATGCGGCGCTTGGTCAGGTTGGTCTTGGCAACCTCGACCGGAGCCTCGCCATCATCAGCGTCCTCGACGACGAAGTCTTCCTCGGTCTCGATCTCTTCTTTGGCTGTGCTCATACGGTCACTCCACGATGCGGGGCGCTATTGGCGCACCTTATAGCGACAAAGCAGGGGCCGGTAAAAAAGATTTTTTCAATCGAAGCATCGAGCTGTTCAATGAAGCCTCAATCGTCCGAGGTTTTCGCCTTGTATTCGCACAGGTCCTCGATCCGGCAGGCGCCACAGCGCGGCTTGCGGGCCACGCAGACATAACGTCCATGCAGGATCAGCCAATGGTGCGCGTCGAGCAGGTAATCCCTTGGTACGAATTTGAGCAGCTTCTTCTCCACCTCCAGCACGTTCTTGCCGGGGGCGATGCCGGTGCGGTTACTGACGCGGAAGATGTGCGTGTCCACCGCCATGGCCAGCTGGCGGAAGGCGGTGTTGAGTACCACGTTGGCGGTCTTGCGGCCGACGCCGGGCAGGGCCTCCAGCGCCTCGCGCTCGTCCGGCACCTGGCTGCCGTGCTTCTCCACGAGAATGCGGCAGGTCTCGATGACGTTCTTCGCCTTGCTGTTGTACAGGCCGATGGTCTTGATGTACTCCGACAGCCCCTCCACGCCCAGGGCATAAATGGCCTCCGGCGTGTTGGCCACCGGGAACAGCTTGGCCGTGGCCTTGTTCACCCCGACGTCGGTGGCCTGGGCGGAGAGGATCACCGCGATCAGCAACTCGAAGGGCGAGGAATAGGCCAGTTCGGTCTTGGGCTCGGGGTTGTCCTCATGCAGGCGGCGGAAGATTTCCAGGCGTTTGGCGGCATTCATGGTCGACGGCTTCTGATTAGGGTTTGAGGCGCGCGAGCGCCAGGAGCAGGCCCAGGAGGATAAGGCCTCCCGGCGCCGAGGCGAAGAGCGGCAGGCCGTCGGCAGCCGCCTGCCAGTGCAGGGCGCCAAGGCCCAGCCATTCGCCGTGGGCCAGCAGGCTGGCGTGGCCGAGCAGTTCCCGCAGCGCACCCAGCAACAGGGCGCACGCGGCGAACAGCAGCCCCTGGCGCAGGCCGGCGCTGGGGCCGGCGGGCTCGCTCGCCACCAGCAGCAGGCAGGGCAGCGCCAGCAGGGCGAGGAAGGGGCCCAGGGCTCGATGCAGCTCGAAGGCGAAGGCCTGCATCAGCAACTGGGCAAGGCCCACCAGCACGCCGGCCAGCAGCAGAGCGCCGAACCACAGGGCATGGCCCGAGAGTGCACGGCGCAGCGCAGGCAGCAGCAGGCCGAACAGGGTCAGCAGCGGCAGGGCAGCCAGGGCGATGCCCAGCGCCTTGACCAGTAGATCGCTGGCGCCCAACAGGGGCGCCAGGCCAAGCAGGGGCAGGGCGATGGCGGGCTTCATGGCGCAGCCCCCAGCAGCTGCTCGTGGTGGGCATCGAAGTAGCGCAAACCCTGCTGGGTCGCGGCGACCACGGCGCGGGACGTGATGGTGGCGCCGGCGATCTGGTCGAACGCGCCGCCATCGGCCTTCACTCGCCACTCCCCCGGGCGGCTATCCAGTGAGACGCCTTCCAGGCTTGCCAGCCAGGGGCTGCGGGCGGGCTCGATACGGTCACCGATGCCGGCGGTCTCGCGGTGTTCCAGCACCTTGCTGCGCAACAGGCGGCCGTCCGGGGCGATGGCCAGCAGCAGGCGGATCGGGCCTTCGTAGCCGGCGGCCGTGACCGGCAGCAGCAACGCCACCACCTTGCCTTCATGGCGCGCCAGCCAGGCGGCGGTGGGCGCGGGGCGGCCCAGGGTCTCGGCGTCCGGCAGGGCGATCGGTTCGCGCAGGGGGTGGTTGTCGTAGCTGCCGGGCGGCAACAGGTCGAGCAGCGCGCGTTCGTCGGCATCCACGGCGGCCGCGGTGATCTGCGGGCCGAGCCCCTGGTACGAGGCGACCAGCAGCGCCAGGCCGCCAAGGCCCAGCGCCAGCAACACCGCCAGCGAGCGGCCGTTCATGGGCGTACCCCGCGTGCGGCGACCCGTTCCAGCGTGGGCACCAGCAGGTTCATCGCCAGCACCGCGAAGGCCAGGCCGTCCGGGTAGCCGCCCCAGGTGCGGATCCCATAGACCAGCAGGCCGACGCCCACGCCGAACAGCAGGCGCGCGCGGTCGCTGGCAGGGCCGGAAACCGGCTCGGTGACGATGAAGAAGGCGCCCAGCATGGTGGCGCCGGAGAACAGGTGGAGCAGGGGCGAGCCGTTGGAGTCCGAGCCGCTGCCGTTCCAGCACAGCAGCGCGGCGACGAAGAGCGCGGCGAGCATGCCCACCGGTGCGTGCCAGCGGATCACCTTCTGTTGCAGCAGGATCAAGCCGCCGGCGAGGAAGGCCAGGTTGACCCACTCGGCACCGTGCCCGCCGACGCCACCGAAGGCGCCGTGGCCGGCGAACAGCTCGTCGATGGTCAGGCGGTCGTTGTGGCGCAGGGTGTCCAGCACCGTGGCCTGGCTCCAGCCATCCACCAGGCCGCTGCCGAAGCCGAACACCTGTTGCAAGGCGCCCCAGGGGCCGTGGACCTGGCCGGCGGCGGGCCAGTGGGTGAAGTGGGCGGGGAAGGCCAGCAGGGCCAGGGCGAAGCCGAGCATCGCCGGGTTGAAGGGGTTGTGGCCGAAGCCACCGAACAGCGATTTTCCCAGCAGGATGGTGCAGGCACTCGCACACAGGGCCAGCCACCAGGGCGCATAGGGTGGCAGCGCCAGAGCCAGCAACACGGCGGTTACCAAGGCGCCGCCCTCGGCCAGGGGCGCCAGGCCGAACAGGGCCTCGGTAGGGGCGATGCGCTGGCTGCGCAGGCGCCGCACCAGGGCCTCGCCGGCCAGTGCGGTGGGAATGGCGATGGCCAGTTGCACCAGGGTGCCGCAGCCGTACTGCCAGAGCAGTGCAAGCAGGCCCGGCAGGCAGGCCAGCAGCACCAGGCGCATGCCTGGGCGCGGGTCGAAGCCGGGCTGCGTTGTCATGCTCCCGGGTGCCCGTCGAGCTGCGCCTGGGCCCGCGCCAGGCGTTCCCGGGCGCGGGCCAGGGCCTGGTCGTCGACGGGTTGGCGCCGCTCCAGCTTGCTCACCTCGGCGCGGGCCATGGCCAGCTCGGTCTTCAGCGCGCGCAGGGCCGGGTCGATGGGGTTCTTGTCGATGCGTTGCAGGTCCGGCGGGGTCTTGCCACTGGCGTCCTCGGCGGCGTGCAGCGCCTGCTCGGCGTCGGCGAGGGCCTGTCGCAGGGGTGCCAGTTCCGCTTCGGCGGCGCCACGGGCCTCGGCGCTGCGCAGTTCGGTACGGCGGCTGAGCAGGGCGATCTTCGCCTGCTTCAGTGCGGCCATGCCCGGTGTGGGGGCGGCGGCCGGCTGGGCGCCTTGCAGGCGATCCAGCTCGGCTTCGGCCTGGGCCACGCTGGCGCGCAGTGCGTCCAGCTGGCTGCGCTGCTCGGCGTCCGGCTCATCGCCAAAGGCCTTCTCCGCCTTGGCCAGCTGGGTGCGGCCCATGGCGGCGGCGATCTTGGCCTTCTTGTAGGCGGCTTGGTCCAGGGCGGTCGGCGTGCTTTCGTTGGCCGCTTCCAGTGCGGCCTGGGCCTTGGCGTTGGCGACGCGCAGCGCTTCCACTTCGGCCGCGATATCGGAGGTGCCGTAGACCTCCAGCTGCTTCTCGGCCTTGGCCAGGGCGACCCTGGCCAGCGCGGCCTCGATCTTCAGGCGTTTCTGCCGTTCGGTCTGGATGCCGGCCGCGGCCTTCTGCGCCTTGACCCGTTCGATGGCGGCCTGCACCGGGTCACTGGGCGTGGGCGTCGCCACCGGTTGCCGCGCCTGCGCCTGTGCCGCCCTGGCAGCGCGGGCTTCGCGCTCGGCCAGGCGTCGGGCTTCGTCGCGGGCGAGGCGGCGGTTGCGTTGTTCGTAGCGATGACGGAATTGGTCGGCGCGCTGGCGTTGCTCGGCGGCCGCCGGTTCCGCCAGGGGCAGGATGTCGATGCAGTCCACCGGGCAGGGCGCCACGCACAGCTCGCAGCCGGTGCATTCGTCGGCGATCACCGTGTGCATCTGCTTGGCGGCGCCGACGATGGCGTCCACCGGGCAGGCCTGGATGCACTTGGTGCAGCCGATGCACTCGGCCTCGCGGATGAACGCCAGCTGTGGCGGCACCTGGCCGCCGGGGGCCTCCAGGGGCAGTGTCGGCACCTGCAGCAGGTCGGCCAGGGCGATGATGGTGGCGTTGCCGCCGGGCGGGCACTTGTTGATCGCCTCGCCCCGGGCCATGCCCTCGGCGTAGGGCCGGCAGCCGGGGTGGCCGCACTTGCCGCATTGGGTTTGGGGCAGCAGGGCGTCGATGCGCTGGATCAGCGCCGCCTGGCTCATGAGGCCACCATGCCGTTGAAGCCGAGCAGGGCGACGCCCATCAGCCCGGCGCAGATCAGCATCACCGGCAGGCCGCGGAAGGGCGCGGGCACGTCGGCCGCCTCCACCCGTTGCAGCAGGTCGTCGAACAGGCGCAGGGCGATCCAGAAGCCGATGCCACCGCCGATGCCCAGGCCGAGGGCGCTGGCGAAATCACCGGCAGCGGCCAGCAGCATGGCGCCGAGTGCCGCGCCGTTGCCCAGCAGCAGGGGCAGCAGGCCGTCACGGGGCAGGTGCGGCGCGAGGCGGGCGAGCAGGGCCAGGCTCGCCCAGGCCAGCGGCAGCAGGGCGGGGAGCAGCAGGGCGATGCCGAGGTAGCCCAGGCCGAGGGGCGCCAGCAGCCGGTCCAGGGCCCAGGCCAGCGGCGTGGCGAGCACCAGCAGCAGGCCGCCGGCCAGCGCCAGGCTGCGGCTGCGGGACTGGCGCAGGGCGTCGGTGCCCAGGGGCAGGACGAGAATCAGGTTGTTGACCAGCGCTGCGCCGAGCAGGGCGAGGATGAAGTCGGTCATGGTCAGGGGCGTCGGGTCTATCGAAAAGGCCGCGCATTATCCGGGATGCTGCCGGAGCGGTACAGGGCCGCACGGTCGCGGCCCTTGTCAGCAAGGCTAGCTCAGCCTTGGGCGACGGCCTTGTTGCGGCGCGTGGCCTTGCGCCACAGCCAGCGCACCAGCAGCGCCAGGGGGAACATGATGATCACGAAGGGAATGCCGTAGCCGAGCATCTCCAGGGCCTGGGCGGTGCCTTCGGTGGCGTTGTCCAGCAGGCCGGAGGCGGTGTCGCCGATGCGCGACAGGCGGCTCGGGCGTTGCTGGTCGGTGGTGAAGTCCAGGGTCAGCAGGTTGGTGGCGATGCGGCGCTGCTGCTGGGCGGCTTCCTGGCTGGTGGCGGCCAGCTGCACTTCCAGCTCGGCCATTTCGCGGGCCAGGGCCAGCAGGTCGGCGACGGCCAGGTCCTTGCGCCCCTGGAACTCCTCGAGAGTTTTGTACTGGCGCTCCAGGCGCTCGCGGGTGCGGGCGTTGTCGCCCACGGCCTGGGCCAGGTCTTCGGCGCGGGTGTTGCGGCTTGCCAGTTCACCCCCTTCGGCGGCCAGGGCAACCATTTTCTCCACGCCTTCGGGCACGATGCGCAGCACCAGCTGGCCGGCACGGTAGTCGCCCTGGCTCTGCTCGATGGCCAGCAGGTCGCAGGTGCCGAAGCGGCCGTCACCACAGGCTTCGCGGGCGGCGGCCAGGCGCGGGGCAACGTTTTCGGCGGCGAGGTGGATGGTGACCTGGTGCTCGTAGGCGAGGAAGGCGCCAGGCTTGGAGGCTTCGCCCCGGAAGGCGGCTGCACCGCCGCTCCCTTCACCTTCTGATTGGGAGCAGCCGGCCAGGGCGGTGAGGGCCAGCAGCAGGGGCAGGGTCCAGTGCTTGATCATGTGCGTTCCTTGCGTGGTGTCGCGTGGTTTATCGGTTCCTGAAACGACGAAGCGCCTGGCCGGTGAGCGGGCAGGCGCTTCGTGATGGCCGGCGCGTATTACTTCACGCGCTGGCCGGGCTTGGCGCCGCTGTCGGGGCTGAGCAGGTAGATCTCCTCGCCACCGGGGCCGGCGGCCAGGACCATGCCTTCGGAGACGCCGAACTTCATCTTGCGCGCGGCCAGGTTGGCCACGTACAGGGTGAGGCGGCCTTCCAGCTTGCTCGGGTCCGGGTAGGCGCTCTTGATGCCGGAGAACACGTTGCGTTTCTCGTCGCCGATATCCAGGGACAGGCGCAGCAGCTTGTCGGCGCCTTCGACGAACTCGGCCTTCTCGATCAGCGCGATGCGCAGGTCGACGGCGGCGAAGGCATCGAAGCCGATCTCGGCGGCCAGCGGGTCCTTGGTCAGCTCGCCGTTGCCGGCAGGGGCCGGTGCAGCGGCGGCCAGGTCTTCCTTGGAGGCAGCGACCATGGCGTCGATCTTCGCCGGCTCGATGCGGGTCATCAGCGGGGTGAAGGCGTTCAGCTGGTGGTCGGCCAGCAGCGTCTCGTGGTCGGCCCAGGTCAGCGGGGCGACGTTGAGGAACTGCTCGGCAGCGGCGGAGAGGTTCGGCAGCACCGGCTTGAGGAAGATCACCAGCTGGCGGAACAGGTTGACGCCCGCAGCACACACGGCCTGCACCTCGTCCTGCTTGCCTTCCTGCTTGGCCAGGGCCCAGGGCGCCTTGTCGGCGATCCAGGCGTTGGCGCGGTCGGCCAGGGCCATGATTTCGCGCATGGCGCGGGCGAAGTCACGGTTCTCGAAGGCGTCGGCGATGCTCGGCGCAGCGGCCTTGAACTCGGCGAACAGCTCCGGCGCGGCGTTGGCGGCCACCAGGCGGCCGGCGTTGCCCTTGTGGATGAAACCGGCGCAACGGCTGGCGATGTTGACCACCTTGCCCACCAGGTCGGAGTTCACCTTCTGCACGAAGTCCTCGAGGTTCAGGTCGAGGTCGTCCACGCCGCGGCCCAGCTTGGCCGCGTAGTAGTAGCGCAGGTATTCCGGGCTCAGGTGGTCGAGGTAGGTGCGCGCCTTGATGAAGGTGCCGCGGGACTTGGACATCTTCTGCCCGTTCACCGTCAGGTAGCCGTGCACGTTGAGCGCGGTCGGCTTGCGGTAGCCGGCGCCTTCGAGCATGGCGGGCCAGAACAGGGCGTGGAAGTTGACGATGTCCTTGCCGATGAAGTGGTACAGCTCGGCGCTGGAGTCCTTGGCCCAGAAGGCGTCGAAGTCCAGCTCCGGGCGGCGCGCGCAGAGGTTCTGGAAACTGGCCATGTAGCCGATGGGCGCGTCCAGCCAGACGTAGAAGTACTTGCCCGGAGCATCGGGGATCTCGAAGCCGAAGTAGGGCGCATCACGGCTGATGTCCCACTCCTGCAGGCCGGCGTCCAGCCATTCGGCGATCTTGTTGGCCACCGACTCCTGCAGGGCACCGCTGCGGGTCCACTGCTTCAGCATGGCGTCGAAGTTCGGCAGCTTGAAGAAGTAGTGCAGCGATTCCTTGAGCACCGGAGTGGCGCCGGAAATGGCCGACTTGGGGTTCTTCAGTTCGGTGGGCGCGTAGGTGGCGCCGCAGACTTCGCAGTTGTCGCCGTACTGGTCGTCGGCCGCGCATTTCGGGCAGGTGCCCTTGATGAAGCGATCGGCCAGGAACATTTGCTTGTCCGGGTCGAAATACTGGGTCACCGGGCGCGTGGCGATATGGCCGGCGTCGCGCAGCCGGGTGTAGATGCTGCTGGACAGCGCGCGGTTCTCGTCCGAGTGGGTCGAGTGGTAGTTGTCGAACTCCACCAGGAAGTCGGCGAAATCGGTGGTGTGCTCGGCGCGCACGTTGTCGATCAACTGCTCGGAGGTGATGCCCTCCTTCTCGGCGCGCAGCATGATGGCCGAGCCGTGGGCGTCGTCGGCGCAAACGTAGATGGCCTGGTTGCCGCGCATCTTCTGGAAGCGCACCCAGATATCGGTCTGGATGTACTCGACCATATGCCCGAGGTGGATGGAACCGTTGGCATAGGGGAGGGCGCTGGTAACGAGGATCTTGCGGGCTTCGGTCATGGTGATCGGCTGCACTGGGAACACGGGGAAAGTCGGTAACTATATAGGCGTGGCGGGGCATTTTCATCTGTTGCATGGGCTTTGGGTTAAGATGCCCGCCTGTTTCGCTCGGTCTTTTTCCCGGAGTCTTCCATGCCTGTCAGCCGCGCCGTGGTGGAAGCCACGCTTCGTCAGTTCACCGATCCCCACCTTGGCCAGGACCCGGTCAGCGCCGGCTGCCTGCGCGAGGTCGACATCCAGGGTGGCAAGGTCCACGTACGCCTGGAGCTGGGCTATGCCGCCGGGCTGTTCAAGAGCGGCTGGGCGCAGATGCTGCAGATGGCCCTGGAGAACCAGGACGGCATCGACTCGGCCAAGGTCGAGGTCGATTGCGTGATCGAACCGCACAAGGCCCAGGCCCAGGTGCCGGCCCTGGCCAACGTCAAGAACGTGATCGCCGTCGCCTCCGGCAAGGGCGGTGTGGGCAAGTCCACCACCGCCGCCAACCTGGCCCTGGCGCTGGCCCGCGAAGGTGCCCGCGTGGGCATCCTCGACGCCGATATCTACGGCCCCAGCCAGGGCATCATGTTCGGCATCGCCGAGGGCACCCGCCCCGAGGTGCGTGACCAGAAGTTCTTCGTGCCGATCAAGTCCCACGGCGTGGAAGTCATGTCCATGGCCTTCCTCACCGATGACAACACCCCGGTGGTGTGGCGCGGCCCGATGGTCTCCGGTGCGTTGATCCAACTGATCACCCAGACCGCCTGGGACGACCTCGACTACCTGGTGGTGGACATGCCCCCGGGCACCGGCGACATCCAGCTGACCCTGGCGCAGAAGGTGCCGGTGGCCGGCAGCGTGATCGTCACCACCCCCCAGGACCTGGCCCTGCTGGATGCCAAAAAGGGCGTGGAGATGTTCCGCAAGGTCAACATCCCGGTGCTGGGCGTGGTGGAGAACATGGCGGTGCACATCTGCTCCAACTGCGGCCATGCCGAGCACCTGTTCGGCGAAGGCGGCGGCGAGAAGCTGGCGACCCAGTACGGCGTCGAGCTGCTGGCCTCCCTGCCGCTGTCCATGGCCATCCGCATGCAGTCCGATGGCGGCAAGCCGACCACCGTCGCCGACCCGGAAAGCCAGATCGCCATGATCTACCAGGAGATGGCCCGCAGCGTCGGCGCGCGCATCGCCCTGTCCGGCATGGGCGCCGGCGCCATGCCGACCATCACCATCAGCGACGACTGATGTCGCACAGCGGTGGGGGCTCAGTCGCCCCCGCCGCCACAGCCTCCGCCGCATCCGCCTCCGCTGTCCCCGCCGCCGTCCGAACCACCACCATCGCTCGATGAGTCGCCGCCGTGATGGCTGCCGCTCGTGCCGCTGCCATCGCCGAAGTCGCTGGAGCCGTAGCCCGAGTCGGCGCCGACGAAATCACCGCCGCAGTAGATGACGCCACTGCCCGCGTCGCCGCTGTCGTTGCGGCGTACGCCCTGGCAGTCGGCCACATAGAGGAAGCCGCCGAGGATGCCCAGGCGGCTGTCCAGGTCGAACAGCAGCGGTACGCGGCCGGGCTTGCGCGGGTCGATGCGTTCCTGCTCGCAGGCGTACCACCAGCAGCGGCGCAGGCCGGCGTCGGCCTGGCGGGCATTGCCCGAAAGGGTGCGTGCCGGGCGGTGGTGCAGGAAGCGGCCAAAGGCCTTCTGGCAGAAGCGCTTGTATTCGCGGGTGTCGAGGATGAAGGCGTGCCACAGGTCGTCCACCACCTGGGAGGGCATGGAGACGTAGCCGTAGCCGCTCTTCAGGTAGCAGAGGAAGTACTGGCGCAGGCCGGCGCTCACCAGCATGCAGTCTTCCAGGCTCAGTTGCGGGTGGCGCTTGCGCAGTTCATCGAACAGCCAGGGGGCCGGGCGGAACTCGCGGATGAAGCGTTCCCGGCCGATTGCGCGGCGGCGTTTGAAGAACGAGAAGGAAAAGACGGCGAAGAACAGGCCGGGAATGATCAGCCAGGGGGTCATGGTGGGTCCTTTCTCCACAAGGGCGGGCCAACAGTGGCGCAGTCGGCGTCGCCGCCACAAGCCCCGCTGGGCGGCGCTGGGCGCCAGGCCACGCTACCGGTCGCTGCCCTTTGCCCGAAAGGCCCGCGCCCGGTAAGATTCGCGATCATTTTTCACCTTCACAGGACCCCCGCCATGAGCATCAAATCGGACAAGTGGATTCGCCGCATGGCCCAGGAACACGGCATGATCGAGCCCTTCGTCGAGCGCCAGGTGCGCGGCGCGGACGACAGCCGGGTGATTTCCTACGGGGTGTCCAGCTACGGCTACGACGTGCGTTGCGCCGCCGAATTCAAGGTCTTCACCAATATCCACTCCGCCGTGGTCGACCCGAAGAACTTCGACGAGAAGAGCTTCGTCGACATCAACAGCGACGTTTGCATCATTCCGCCGAACTCCTTCGCCCTGGCCCGCACGGTCGAGTACTTCCGCATTCCCCGTGACGTGCTGACCATCTGCCTGGGCAAGAGCACCTATGCGCGCTGCGGCATCATCGTCAACGTCACCCCGCTGGAACCCGAGTGGGAAGGCCACGTGACCCTGGAGTTCTCCAACACCACCAACCTGCCGGCGAAGATCTACGCCCACGAAGGCGTGGCGCAGATGCTCTTCCTGCAATCGGACGAAGCCTGCGAAGTCTCCTACCGCGACCGCGGTGGCAAGTACCAGGGCCAGACCGGCGTGACCCTGCCCAAGGCCTGATCCACCTGCGTTGCGACCAAAGCCGGGCCCATGCCCGGCTTTTTCATGGCTCTGTCCAGTCAAAGGAACCTGACGAATGAACCTGCTCAAATCCCTCCTGTTCACCTTCGGCCTGGGCGTTTGCTCGTTGTTGCAGGCTGCGGAGCTCTCCGTGCTCAGCGGTACCGGGGCATTCGGCCTGCCGGCCAGCGCCACCCGCGCGCAGTTCGTCGAGCGCCTGGGCAAGCCCACGGCCGAGCTGCCCATGTACGGCAAGCGGCGCGGGCTGCTGTATGGCAATTCGATGATGCTGGTGTTCCTCGGTGACCGCCTGCGCGAAGTGCGCTGCTGGGAGCTGGGCGGCTACAACGACAGCCTGTTCCTCGGCTGGATGCAGGGCGTGGGCGAACGCGGCGCGAATTGGCGTTTCAGCCTGGATGGCCAGGTGCGCCTGGGCCAGCGTCGCGAGCAGACCGCCCCGTGGCTGCAAGGGCTGGAAGGCACCGGCGACGAGCGCTCGGACCTGGTGGTCAAGAACGGCAGCGAGGTCTGGCTGGGCTATGGCTTTGAACCGGAGTACCGCCAGGGCGACGAGGAGCAGCCGGTGCTGGTCTCCATCACCGTGCATTTCAACGACCCGCGTTGAGAGCGCTTCGGGAAGAGCCCCGGGCTGAAGCCCGGGCTACGGGGCAGGGACGGAAATAGGCGGAATTCTTCGGCAATCGCGGGGCTCTACTGCTTGAAGCCACTGTGAACGCCGGAGGATTGCCATGCGCTCCCAGATCATCATCGAAGCCCTGACGCCCAGTGCCAGCGCACTGGTGGACGCCATTCTCGCCCGCAGCGACCCGTCGCTGGTGCTGCAACAGGTGCCGGGGCCGGACAGCCCCGAGGAGCCGGGCGAACCCACCCAGCCCCACGAACCGGGCGAACCGACCCTTCCGGACCAGCCGCCGCCCGCTCCGGTGGTGTAGCGCCTCAGGGCACCAGCGGCAGGTCGCGCTTGTGCTGGGTGGCGTCGTAGGTGCGCACGATGATGTCGTAGGCCTCCTGGCGCACGGTCTCGCCGTGCAGGAAGGCGTCGATCTCGGCGTAGCTGACGCCATGGGCCTCTTCGTCCGGCTTGCCGGGGCGCAGCTCTTCGAGGTCGGCGGTCGGCACTTTCTGCACCAGGTTGTCCGGCGCACCCAGGTAGCGGGCGATGGCGCGCACCTGGTTCTTCACCAGGCCTGAGAGCGGTGCCAGGTCGCAGGCGCCGTCGCCGAACTTGGTGAAGAAGCCCATCACCGCCTCGGCGGCGTGGTCGGTGCCGATCACCAGGCCGTCGTTGGCGTTGGCGATGGCGAACTGCGCGACCATGCGGATACGCGCCTTGATGTTGCCGACCACGAAATCACGGCGGGCGTCGCTCAGCGCCTGCAGGTGGGTGACCTGCTCACCGAGGCCGATCACGCTGTTGGCGATGTTCACCGTGTCCTCGACATCGGCGCGGATGAATTTCAGCGACTCCTGGGCATCGTGCTCGTCGTGCTGGGTGTTGTGCGGCAGGCGCACGGCGATGAAGCGGTAGTCCGGGTCGCCTGTCTCGGCGCGCAGCTCTTCCACCGTCACCTGGGCCAGGCGGCCGGCGGTCAGCGAATCCACGCCACCGCTGATGCCCAGCACCAGCACCTTGAGCCGCGCGTTGCGCAGGCAGGTCTTGATGAAGGCCTTGCGCCGCTCGATCTCCGCCTGCAGGGCGGCTTCATCGGCGAAGGGGGGTACCACATCCAGGGCGGCGGCTATCTCTTTCTGGCGATTGCTCATGGCGGTTCCTTGGCGCTAGCGCGCGTCTGATACGCGGAATACGTGTTTCAGGTAGGTGACGAAGTTCTCGTCGCGGCACTGGGTCTTGCCCGGGGTGTCGGAGATCTTCGCCACCGGCTGGCCGTTGCAGGCGGTCATCTTGATGACGATGTTCATGGGCTCGACGCCGGGGATGTCGCAGGTCAGGTTGGTACCGATACCGAAGCTGACATGGATACGACCGTGCAGGGCGCGATACAGCTTCAGCGCCTTGGCCAGGTCGAGGCCGTCGGAGAATACGAGGGTCTTGGTCTGCGGGTCTATACCGAGCTTTTCATAGTGGCGGATGCACTTCTCGGCCCATTCCAGCGGGTCGCCGGAGTCGTGGCGCAGGCCGTCGAAGAGCTTGGCGAAGTACAGGTCGAAGTCCTTGAGGAAGGCATCGGTGGTGATGCAGTCGGTCAGGGCGATCCCCAGCAGGCCGCGGTACTCGCGGACCCAGCAGTCCAGCGCGGCGATCTGGCTGTCGATCAGGCGCGGGCCCAGTTGCTGGTGGGACATCAGCCACTCGTGGGCCATGGTGCCGATGGGCTTGATGTCGAACTCGCGGGCCAGGTGCACGTTGCTGGTGCCGACGAAGCGCCCGGGGAAGTCGCGCTTGAGGATGTGCACCATCTCTTCCTGCACCCGGTAGGAGAAGCGCCGGCGGGTGCCGAAGTCGGCGATCTGGAAGCCTTCCAGCTCGCTGGCGCTGGCTTCGCCCTTGAGCCAGTCGAGCTTCTGGTAGAGGCGCTCGCTGGCCTGTTCGAGAATCACCTCGCGGTAGCGGTAGCGGTTGCGCACCTCGCTGACGATGGCCAGCAGCGGGATCTCGAAGAGGATCACGTGCAACCAGGGGCCGCGCAGGCGGATGCACAGCTGGTCGTCCTCGATGCCGGCCTGGACGTAGCGCATGTTGAAGCGGAACAGGCTGAGGAAGCGGGTGAAGTCCGGCTTGATGAAGGGGATGCGCTCCAGGAAGGCCAACTGGTCGGCGGTGATGGAGATCTCCGACAGACGCTCGATCTGGTAGCGGATCTCCGCCAGGTAGGGGCGCAGGTCCTCGGCGTTGCGGCAGCGGAATTCCCACTCCACCTCGGCGTTGGGGTAGTTGTGCAGCACCGCCTGCATCATGGTCAGCTTGTAGAAATCGGTGTCCAGCAGGTTCTGCACGATGCGGTCGGAAAACACGCTCTCGGCCATGATCAGATCTCCTTCTCGATGCTGTTCAGCAAGGCGTCCAGTTCGGCCTCGCTTGCGCACAGCGCGATGCCCAGTTCGTTCATCTGCAGCCGCGCGGCTTCGGCCGTGGCTTCGGCGATTGCCCGGCACGCCGGGAGGTAGACGATAACCGCAAAGCCGGCGCGGCGCAGTTGCAGCGCGGTGGTCTTCACGCAGTAGTCCAGGGCCAGGCCGCCCATCAGTACATGGCTGACGGCGTTCTGCCGGAGGAATTCGATCACCCCGGTGCTGCGGCGTTCCGCCAGGTCGTGGTAGCAGGCGCCGTAGGGGTGCAGGTCGGGCTCCACGCCTTTCCACACGAAGTAGTCGTAGTCCAGCGGCTGGGGCAGCTCGTCCAGCAGCTCGAAGCCGGGGGTGCCCGGTACGCAGTGGCTGACCCAGGTGATGTCGGCGTTGGCCAGGGGCAGCGGTGCGAGCATCTCCGCGTGGCTGGGCACGACCCAGGCGGCTTGCGGGCTGTGGGCATCCTTGCTGCCGATGCGCAGTTCGGCGCGGCGGGCCAGCAGGTTGAGGTGCGCCGCGATCTCGTCGCCACCCGGTACCGGGAGTTCGGCGGGGCAGAGGGGGGTGAAGCCTTTTTGGGCGTCGACATCGAAGCTGGCGATTTTCATGGCTGCGTTCCTCGTTCGGTTGCGGCTGGCTACATATTCCATCTCGTGTAATATGTCGTCAAGCACTCTTTGATCGCAGGAGGACAGCGATGAGAAACAGTCGGCAGGATTTTCCCGATCCCAGCCTGCGGGCCTACCCGGCGGGCAGCGCGTCCCCGGCCCCGGTGCGCTTCCGCCTGGCGGTGTATGGCGGCGCCTTCGACCCGCCCCATCCGGGCCATGAAAGCGTGGTGCATCGCGTGCTGGAGTGCGCCGAGCAGGTGCTGCTGGTGCCCAGCCACCGCCACGCCCATGGCAAGCGCATGGTGGATTTCGCCCTGCGCTGCGCCTGGCTGGAGCGCCTGGCGGCGCGCATCGACCCGGCGCGGGTGCGTTGCGACGCCATCGAGGCGCGGCTGGCCCCGGGCGCGACGGCGGTGTACAGCTACGACCTGTTGCAGGCATTGGCGGGTGAGTACGGTGTAGCGCCGGAGGACATCGCCCTGGTCATAGGCGAGGACAACCTGCCCCAGGTGGCGGGCTTCCATCGTGGCGCGGAACTGCGCGAGCGCTTCGGCCTGCTGGTGGCGGACGAGACGCTGCTGCTGCACAGTTCGGCCATTCGCCTGCACCTGCGCGAGGGCCTGGCGCTGCCGCCGGCCTGGTGCCTGCCGGAAGTGCAGGGGGAACTGGATATCTATAGGGAGCTGCAATGAGTTCTGCACAGGTACTGGCCAGCGTCGACATCGTCGCGCTGCGCCTGAACGAGGCCCAGGGGCTGGAGCTGCTGCTGATCCGCCGGGCCCAGGGGCCCTTCGAGGGGGAGTGGGCGTTGCCGGGCGTGCTGGTCAACGGCCGCTGCGACGACCCCGACCTGGACGCCGCCGCCACCCGTGCCCTGGCCGAGAAGGCGCGGGTGCGCCCGCAGCACCTGGAGCAGGTGGCCACCGTGGGCAACGCCCGGCGTGACCCCCGCGGCTGGTCGCTGTCGACCTTCTACCTCGCCCTGCTGGAGCCGGAAACGCAGCTGAGTGACACCGACCTGCGCTTCCTGCCACTGGAGGCAGCCAGCGGGCTGCCCTTCGACCACGACCAGTTGGTGCAGCAGGCCCGCGAGCGCCTGGCCGGCAAGTCGGTCTACACCTCGCTGCCGCTGCACCTGCTGCCCCGGCGCTTCACCGTCACCGAAGCCCTGGGCGCCTTCCAGGCGTGCCTCGGCCAGGCGGTGCAGCACACCACCCTGCGCGGGCGCCTGGAGAAGATGAAGGGGCAGGGCTGGGTGCTGGATACCGGGGAGCAGAACCACCCGAAGATGGGCCGCCCGCAGAAGGTGCTGGAGCACTGCCCGGCGGAAGGCGGCGTGTTCACCTTCGACCGCAGCGTGTTGTCCTGAGGCCGGCCTCGCCCGGCTCCCGGAGGACGCTCGGCTGTCTCTCCGGGGGCTGCGGCGTCTTTTCCCTTTCCCTTTCCCTTTCCCTTTCCCTCTTCCTCGAGGCCTCATCGCCATCCCGGCATTCAAGACCCCTGTGCCGATTCGATCTGCGACCTCTTTATATAAGGGGAAAGTTAGGAACTGTCGTAACGGCACGAGCAACTATCCGCAGTTGAATTATCAGTGATATGCGCCCCAGTTTTATATATGAAACTTACTCAATGGGTAGAGTGGCAACGCTTGTTACCGAACGAAGCAGTAGCAGTCGAACGTGCTCTATTGGGTTTTTATATTTGTAGGAATTTTCATTTTGCAATTTAAATTGGTTCCTACTTGTTAATCAGAAATGTTTCTGATGGTTTTATTTGATTTTTTATAATTAATTGATTTTTAAGGGTTAATAAGCGAAACGTTCACGGATTTTATTGCGATTATTTAGTGGCACGGCTTCTGCAGAGTCTCATAGGAGAAACGATGTTTCTTATATGAAACGGATGTGAGGCCAGAATTACATGAGAGCCACCGCGTTGAATGTCCGCGGCGTTGAATATTTGCAAGCAACGCCCAAAACCGCAGAGGTCCGTGCCGAGATCGAATTCCGAGGTGTTACCAAGCACTTTCCGGGCAAGGGCAAAGCGGACCCCACTGTCGCCGTGAGTGGCCTGGATCTCAGTCTCAAGCGTGGCGAGGTCGTATCCATCATCGGGCCGTCCGGCTGCGGCAAGAGCACCCTGCTGAACATGGGCTCCGGCCTGTACATGCCCACCGAGGGCGAAGTGTTCGTCGGTGGCGAGCGGGTGACGGGCCCGGTACGGCGTGTCTCCTTCATGTTGCAGAAGGACCTGCTGATGCCCTGGCGCAGCATCCGTCGCAACATCGAGCTGGGGCTGGAGATCGAGGGGCGCCCGGCCCGTGAGCGCCGCGCTGCTGCCGAACAGATGCTGCAGAAGTGCCATCTGGGCGGGTTCGGTGACCACTACCCGTTCCAGCTGTCAGGGGGCATGCGCCAGCGGGCCGCCCTGGCCCGCACCCTGGTCACCGACCCCCAGGTGCTGTTCCTCGACGAGCCTTTTTCCGCCCTGGACGCCCAGACCAAGATGATCCTCCAGCAGGACCTGGCGCAGATGCTCCACGAGCAGCGCAAGACGGCCCTGCTCATCACCCATGACCTCGTTGAAGCCATTGCGCTGTCCGACCGCATCCTGGTCATGAGCGCCCGCCCGGGCGCCATCATCGAGGAGATCGAGGTGAGCCTGCCCCTGCGGGAAAACCCCCTCGAACGCCGCAAGCTCCCGGAGATCGGCCCCCTGGTCGGGCGCCTGATGACGCTGTTGAAGGTCGGCGAGAGCGCCGAGTTGCACTGAGCCCGTTCCATCTCTTCGAGTGGAGTTGCAGATGTTCAGGAAACTGACCCGTGCCATGTTCTTCTACGCCGCCCTCGGCGCCAGCCTCCTCGTGCAGGCCGCGCCCAGGGAGATCACCTACCTGCTGCCGGCGCCGCCGAACTTACCGGCCTTCGCGCCATGGATCATCGCCCAGCACAAGGGCTACTACCTCCAGCAGGGCCTCAAGGTCACCTTCGTCGCCGGCAAGGGCGGTGTGGATGTGGCCAAGCAGATCGGTGCCGGTAATGCCCTGATCGGCGGCGCCATTGGTGATACCCCGATCATCGTCCGCGCCAATGGCGTGCCGGTAAAGGCGGTCGCGATGCTGGGGGCCCGTGGGGTGACCCTCATCGCCACCAACGCCCAGGCGGGCATCGATAGCGTCAAGGACCTGAAGGGCCGGACCCTGACCGTGATGTCCTACTCCGACACCACCTACTACGCGTTGCTGGCTTCCATGCGCAAAGCGGGCCTGGCCAAGTCCGATGTCGAGATCCAGGCGGCCGGCCCGTCCGGTGTCTGGCAGCTGTTCTCCTCCGGCCGGTCCCAGGCCATGGCCGGCGTACCGGATTGGGTGGTGAATGCCGAGGAGGCCGGCCTCGCGGTCAAGCTGATGCCGGCCGGCGAAGTCTTCGAGAGCATGGCCCAGGCCATCCTCGCCTCCGACGATGCCATCGAGAAGGAGCCGGACGTGGTCGCCGGAGTGGTCAAGGCCACCCTCATGGGCATGCGCGACATCATCGAGGACCCCAGGCGGGCCGCCGCCACCTTCGTCGAGGCGGTGCCCAGCTACAGGGGCAGAGAGGCCAGCCTGGAGAAGGTCCTGCGCCTCTATATCGAGCATGTCTACGCCAACCAGAAGCCCCTCGGGCGCATCGACCCCCAGCGTATGGACAGCGTGCGCACCTTCTACGTCGGCGAAGGCATCGTCGGCCGTGCAACCCCGTTGGACGCGCTCTACACCAACCGCTTCGTCGAGCCCGACGACCCGGCCACCCAGCCCTGAGGTGCCCCGATGAACAGCCTGAACAAACCCATGCTCGGCAGCGTCGTGCTGCTGGCCCTGTTCCTCGCCGCCTGGCAATGGGGCCCCGGCCTGCTCGGCATGCCCGAGTTCGTCCTGCCCCCGTTGAGCCGGGTGATGGAGGAGGGCGTGGCCATGTGGCGCTACGCCGGCCTCCTCGAACACACCGCCGTCACCACCCTGGAGATCATCGTCGGCTTCGGCCTGGGTGCCTTGCTGGGGGTGGCGATCGGTGTCTCCCTGGGCCTGTCGCCCACCACCGAGGCGATGCTCTCGCCCTATATCCTGGCGTTGCAGATCGCACCGAAGGTGGCCTTCGCCCCGCTGTTCGTGATGTGGCTCGGCTACACCGTGTACCCGAAGATCCTCATCGCCGTGCTGATCGTGTTCTTCCCGGTGATGATCAACGTGCTCTCGGCCATCCGCACCGTCGATCCGGACATGATCAACCTGGTCCGCTCCATGAGCGCCAGCCGCTGGCAGATCTTCCGTCTCGTGGAATTCCCCTCGGCCATGGCTCCGCTGTTCTCCGGCCTGCGCATCGCCTCCACCCTGGCGGTCATCGGCGTCACCGTCGGGGAGCTGGTGGGGGGCAACAAGGGCCTCGGTTTCCTGCTGGTGGATTCCGAGGGCCAGGGCAACACCGCCGGGGTCTTCGTCGCCATCGTCATGCTCACCCTGATCGGCGTGCTGGCCTATGGCGCGGTGGTCTGGGCCGAGAAGCGGGTGTTGCACTACCTGCCCAAAGCCAACCTGAGCACGGTGTGAGCGCCATGAGCCTGAACACCCTGCTGCAAGAACGTCGCGTACTGATCACCGGCGGTGCCCGCGGCCTCGGCCTGGCGTTTGCCGAAGCGACGGCCCGCGCCGGCGCCCGGGTGGTGATCGCCGACATCCTCGACGACCGCGTCCGGCAGGCCGCCCATGCGCTGGCCAGCCAGGGCCTGGCCGTGAGCGGCCTGCCCCTGGACCTGGCCGACCCGGCGTGCATCGACCGCTGCGTCGCTGCTGCCGTCGAGCACCTCGGCGGCCTCGACGGGCTGGTCAACAACGCGTCCGTCACCGACTCGGGCGGCAAGGGCTGCGAAGAACTGTCCATCGAGACCTTCGACCGCGTGCTGCAGGTGAACGTGCGCGGCACCTGGCTGATGACCCGCGCCTGCCTGCCGGCCCTGCGCCGGAGCGGTTGCGGCGCGGTGGTCAACCTGGCCTCCGACACGCCGCTCTGGGGCGCGCCCAACCTGCTGGCCTACACCGCCAGCAAGGGCGCGGTGATCGCCATGACCCGCAGCCTGGCCCGCGAGCTGGGTGGCGATGGCATCACCGTCAACGCCATCGCTCCCGGGCTGGTGGAGGTGGAAGCCACCCAGTACGTGCCCGCCGCACGGCACCAGTTGTACCGCGAGCGCCGCGCCATCCAGCGGGGCCAACTGCCCGAGGACGTCTGCGGCGCGGTGCTGTTCGCCCTGTCCGATCTTTCCCGCTTCATCACTGGACAAACCCTGCCGGTCAACGGCGGGTTCGTCATGCCCTGACCAGGAGGACTCCATGACCGATCTCAACCAGAATGCGCCCCGATCCTGGGACCGCCCCCAAGGCGCCAGCTTCGAGCAGTGGTGCAACTCCCGCATCGCGCGCTACGCCACCCGCCGCTACGACTGGGATGCGCTGAAGTTCCAGGCCGACTACGACCCCAAGTTCCGCCGGGCGCAGATGCGCTACATCGGTACGGGGGGCACCGGTGTGGCCAGCGATGCGAACACCATCCCCTCCGAGCACTTCACCTTCTCCACCATGGTGATCCCGGCTGGCCACGAGGGCCCGCCGCACCTGCACATCGACGTCGAGGAAGTCTTCTTCGTCCTGCGCGGCACGCTCAAGGTCGTGCTGGAGAAAGACGGCGAGCGCTTCGAGACCATCCTCACCGACCGCGACGTGATTTCCGTGCCGCCGGGCGTGTACCGCGAAGAGATCAACATCGGCGATGAAGACGCGCTGATGTGCGTGATGCTCGGCGCGAAGAAGCCCATCACCCCGACCTACCCGCCGGAGCACCCTCTGGCGAGCATCAAGCGCTGAGGTCGTGATGGACATGGCGCAGCCCCCCATCCCCACGACTCGCTTGCAACAGTGCTTCCCGGAGCGGCTGGTGACCGTCGCCGAAGGAGCCCGGGTGGCCATCCGCGAGTGCGGCCAGGGCCCGGTGGTGGTGCTCCTGCATGGCATCGGTTCCGGTGCGGCGTCCTGGCTGCATTGCGCCCAGCGCCTGGCCGGGGACTACCGCGTGATCGCCTGGGATGCCCCCGGCTATGGCCGGTCCACGGCGCTGCCCGAGGGGCAGCCCAGGGCGCAGCACTACGCCGCCCGGCTGGAGGCGCTGCTGCAGGCCCTGGGTGTCGATCGTTGCGTACTGGTGGGGCATTCCCTGGGGGCGCTGATGGCCACCGCCTATGCCAGCGGAAGCGGCGCCCGGCGTGTTGCCCGCCTGGTGCTGCTCAGCCCGGCACGCGGCTACGGCGCCGAGGCCCTGCGGGAGCCCGGGCAACGGGTGCGCCGGCAGCGTCTGGACAGCCTCGAACGGCTCGGCATCCATGGCCTGGCCCGCGAGCGTGCCGCCCGGCTGCTGGGCCTCAACCCCAGCGAGGACGCCCTGGCCTGGGTGCGCTGGAACATGGCCCGGCTGAACCCGGCCGGTTACCGCCAGGCGGTGGCGCTGCTCTGTGGCGACGACCTGCTGGGCAACGGTCTGCCGACGGCGCCCTGCGAGGTGCACGTCGGCGAGGAGGATGCCATCACCGCGCCGGAGGACTGCGGTGCCATCGCCCGGGCCCTGGGGGCGTCGTTCTCGCTGATTCCCGGAGCCGGCCACGCCAGCCCCATCGAACAACCCGAGGTGGTCGCCGGCCGCATCGCCCATGCGCAACGCCTCGTCCTTGAAGGAACCGCCCATGCAAAAGCCTGACGACCAGCCCGACAAATACATCGTGCCCGGCCTGGAGCGCGGCCTGTTGCTGTTGTGCGAGTTCAGCCGCAAGTACCGCACCCTGACCGCCCCCGAGCTGGCGCGCCGGTTGAAGCTGCCGCGTTCCACCCTCTTCCGGTTGCTGGCCACGCTGGAAGCCATGGGCTTCGTAAAACGCAACGGCCACGAGTACCGCCTCGGCATGGCGGTACTGCGCCTGGGTTTCGAGTACCTGGCCTCGCTGGAGCTCACCGAGCTGGGCCAGCCGCTGCTCAACCAGCTCTGCGAAGAGGTCCGCTACCCGTGCAACCTGGTGGTCCGCGACGGTCGTTCCATTGTCTACGTGGCCAAGGTTTCGCCCTCCACCCCGCTCTCCAGCACGGTCAGTGTCGGCACCCGCCTGCCGGCCCACGCCACGGTGCTCGGCCGCATCCTGCTGCAGGACCTGCCCTTCACCGAGTTGCGCGAGTTGTACCCGGAAGAGCGGCTGGAGCGTTTCTCGCCGAACACCCCGGCAACCGTGCTGGAGCTGTTCGACCTGGTGCAGGCCGACCGCCTGCGTGGCTTCGTCCAAGGCGAGGGTTTCTTCGAGGCGACCATCTCTACCGTGGCTGCACCGGTGCGTGACCACAGCGGCCGGGTGGTGGCCGCCGTTGGCGCGACCATCCCCTCGGGGCGCATCGAGCCTGACCTTCTCGATGGCCTGGTGAGCAGCGTGCGCCATCACGCAGACGAACTCTCCCGCCTGCTCGACTACACCCCGGACGGCCGCGACAAGGTGGCTTCCCACCATTGGAGCAAGCAGCATGAGCCGGTTTGACCTTTCCAGCGCCGTGGCGGTCGTCACCGGCGGCTCGTCCGGTATCGGCCTGGCCACCGTCGAGTTGCTGCTGGAAGCCGGCGCCGCCGTGGCCTTTTGTGGCCGTAACCGTGAGCGCCTGCAGAACGCCGAAAGCGACCTGCGCCAGCGCTTCCCCGAGGCGCGGTTGTTCGTGTGGCCCTGCGATGTGCTCGACGCCACCCAGGTGGCTGTCTTCGCCGAGGCCAGCCAGCGAGCGCTGGGCGCTGCCAGCATCCTTGTGAACAACGCCGGTCAGGGCCGCGTCTCCACCTTCGCCGACACCACCGACGCCGCCTGGACCGAAGAACTGCACCTCAAGTTCTTCTCCATCATCCACCCGGTGCGCGCCTTCCTGCCCCAGCTCCTGGGGCAGCCGGATGCCGCCATCGTCTGCGTCAACTCGCTGCTGGCCAGCCAGCCGGAACCGCACATGGTGGCCACCAGTGCCGCCCGTGCCGGGGTGAAGAACCTGGTGCGTTCCCTGGCCTTCGAGTTCGCCCCCCAGGGCATCCGGGTCAACGGCATCCTCATCGGCCTGGTGGAGTCCGGCCAGTGGCGCCGCCGCTTCGAAGCCCGTGAGGACCGCGACCAGGACTGGGCCCGCTGGAGCGGCGAGCTGGCGCAACGCAAGCAGATTCCCCTCGGGCGCCTGGGCCAGCCGGTCGAGGCGGCCCGCGCCATCGTTTTCCTCGCATCGCCCCTGTCGGCCTACACGACGGGCAGTCACATCGATGTTTCCGGAGGTTTGTCCCGTCATGCGTAACGAAACCCAAGTCACCGTCGGTGCGGCCATCGCCGCGTTCCTTGAACAGTGCGAGGTCAAGGCCGCCTTCGGGGTGATCTCCATCCACAACATGCCGATCCTCGATGCCTTCGCCCAGCGCGGGAACATCCGCTTCGTTATGGCCCGGGGCGAGGCGGGTGCCGCCAACATGGCCGACGCCTATGCCCGCACCACCGGCGGGCTGGGCGTGTGCCTGACCAGCACCGGCACGGCCGCCGGCAACGCCGCCGGTGCCCTGGTGGAGGCGCTGACCGCGGGCACGCCGCTGCTGCACCTCACCGGGCAGATCGAAACCCCCTACCTGGACCATGGCCTGGCCTACATCCACGAGGCGCCGGATCAACTGACCATGCTCAAGGCCATCTCCAAGGCAGCCTTCCGCGTGCGCAGCGTCGACACCGCCCTCAGCACCCTCAAGCAGGCCGTGCAAACCGCCCTGGCCGCGCCCGCTGGCCCGGTGAGCGTAGAAATCCCCATCGACATTCAGTCGGCATTGATCGACATGCCGGCGGGCCTCTCGCCGCTGTCGGTGCCGGTGGTCGAGCCAACCGAGCAGGCGCTGGACGAGCTGGCCAAGCGCTTTGCCAGGGCCAGGCGCCCGATGCTCTGGCTCGGGGGCGGCGCCCGCCATGCCGGTGCGCAGGTCAGGCGCCTGCTGGACCTGGGCGTGGGCGTGGTCACCAGCACCCAGGGGCGCGGCATCGTCGCAGAGGATGACGAGCGATCCCTCGGTGCCTTCAACCTGAACCCACCCGTTGAGCAGTTCTACCAAGGCTGCGATGCCATGTTGGTGGTCGGTTCGCGCCTGCGTGGCAACGAAACCCTCAAGTACGAACTCGGGCTGCCCCGCCCGCTCTACCGCGCCGACGCCGATGCCACGGCGGAAGGCCGCGGCTACCCCAGCGACTTCTTCGTCTGTGGCGACGCCGAGCCGGTCCTCAAGGGCCTGGCCGACCGACTGGACGGGCGCCTGACGGTGGACCCGAGCTTCGCCGCCGACCTGGCGGCCGCGCGCAACCAGGCCCGCGCCCAACTGGTGGACGGCCTCGGCCCCTATGCCGCCCTGGTGGAGCAACTGCAAGCGCTGGTGGGGCGCGATTTCAACTGGGTTCGCGACGTCACCGTGTCCAACAGCACCTGGGGCAACCGCCACCTGAAGATCTTCAGCCCGCGCGCTGGCGTCCATGCCCTCGGCGGTGGCATCGGCCAGGGCCTGGCCATGGGCATCGGCGCCGCCGTGGGCGCGGCGGCGACGGCACCGGGGCGCAAGACCTTCGTGCTGGCCGGCGACGGCGGTTTCATCCTCAACCTGGGTGAGCTGGCCACCGCCGTGCAGGAGCGTGCCGACATGGTCGTCGTGCTGATGAACGACCAGGGCTACGGGGTGATCCGCAATATCCAGGATGCCGCCTACGGTGGCCGTCGCTGCTACGTCGACCTGCACACGCCGGACTACGCCCAGCTGTCGGCTGCCCTCGGCCTGCGCCACGCCAGGGTCAGCGACCTGAAGGACTTCAGCCGCGTGCTGGGTGGCGCCCTGGCCGAGCCCGGCCCCTTCCTGCTCGAGGTGGACATGCTCGCGGTGGGGCGCTTCAAGACCCTCTTCGCCGGCCCGCCGGTCAACCAAACCAAGGCCATCAAGGCCGTCGTCTGAGGCAGGAGCCATGTTGCATATCGCCATGATCGGTTGCGGCGCCATCGGCGTCGGTGTCCTGGAACTGCTGGAGAGCGACCCGCAGCTGTGCGTCGATGCGGTGATAGTCCCGCAGGCGTCCCAGGGGCTGGTTCGCCAGCGCCTGGCGGGCCTGCGCAAACCGCCCCGGGTGCTCACCGAACTGAATGCCGGCGCTCGCCCCGACCTGCTGGTGGAGTGCGCGGGGCACCGGGCCATCGAAGAGCACGTGCTGCCGGCACTGGCCCGGGGCATTCCCTGCCTGGTGGTGTCGGTGGGGGCGCTGTCCGAGCCGGGTTTGGTGGAGCGCCTGGAAGCTGCCGCCGAAGCCGGGCGCACCCGAATCGAACTGCTACCGGGCGCCATCGGCGGCATCGACGCCTTGTCGGCCGCCAAGCTCGGCGGCCTGGAGTCGGTGCGCTACACCGGGCGCAAGCCGGCTCGCGCCTGGCTCGGTACGGCGGGCGAGGCGGTCTGCGACCTGGAGCGCCTGGAGGCAGCACGGGTGATCTTCGAGGGCAGCGCCCGCGAGGCGGCGCGGCTGTACCCGAAGAACGCCAACGTCGCCGCCACCCTGTCTCTGGCCGGTCTTGGCCTGGACCGTACCCAGGTTCGCCTGATCGCCGATCCCGCCGGCAGCGAGAACGTGCACCACGTAGAGGCCAGCGGTGCGTTCGGCGGCTTCGAGCTGACCCTGCGCGGCAAGCCCCTGGCGGCCAACCCCAAGACTTCGGCGCTCACCGTGTTCAGCGTGGTACGCGCGCTGGGCAACCACGCCCATGTGATTTCGATCTAGGACGACGACCGTGATTGACCTCGACCCGATCCAACCCATCTGCATTGCCGGCCAGTGGCGTCAGGGCGGTGGCGACCTCTACCACAGCCTCTACCCGGCCACCGGCGAAGCCATCGCCCAGCTCCATGCCGCCAGCCTGGAGGATGTGGAGGCGGCCATCGTCGGCGCCGACCGGGCCTTTCGCGAAAGCGGCTGGGCCCAGCGCAAGCCCCATGAGCGCGCGGCGGTGCTCTACCGCATCGCGGCGCTGATCCGCGAGCGCAGCGAGGCCCTGGCCCAGCTCCAGCGCCTGGACAACGGCAAGCCGATTCGGGAGACGCGCAACCTGGTGGCCAGCGCGGCGGCTACCTTCCAGTTCTTCGCCGCTGCTTGCGAAACCCTGGAGGAAACCATCACCCCCTCCCGGGGCGACTTCGTCACCCTGAGCGTCTACGAACCCATGGGCGTGGTGGCCGCCATCACCCCCTGGAACTCGCCCATCGCCTCCGAGGCGCAGAAGCTGGCGCCGGCGCTGGCCGCCGGCAATGCGGTGGTACTCAAGCCGGCGGAGGTCACACCGCTGGCGGCCCTGGCGCTGAATCGCATCTGCATCGATGCCGGCCTGCCGCCCGGCCTGGTCAGCGTACTGCCGGGCAAGGGCTCGGTGATCGGCGACGCGCTGACCCGGCATCCGCTGGTCAAGCGCGTGTCCTTCACCGGCGGCACCCGCACCGGCAAGCACATCGCCCGCATCGCTGCCGACAAGATGATGCCGGTGTCCATGGAGCTGGGCGGCAAGTCGCCCACCCTGGTCCTGGCCGATGCCGATCTGGACCACGCCGTGGCCGGGGTGCTCTACGGCATCTTCAGCTCCAGCGGCGAGTCCTGCATCGCCGGCTCGCGGCTGTTCGTCGCCCGTGAGCTGTACGCGCCCTTCATGGAGCGCCTGGTGGCCGGTGCCGCGGCCCTGCGGGTGGGCGACCCGGCGGACGAGCGAACCCAGATGGGCCCGCTGATCACCGCGCAGCATCGCGAGTCGGTCGAGCGATACGTGCAACTGGGGCTGGAGGAGGGCGGTCGCCTGCGCACCGGTGGCGCGCGCCTCCAGGGCGCGGCCTTCGAGCGCGGCTATTTCTACCCCCCGACCCTGATCGAGGGCCTGGGCAACGCCGCGCGCCTTTGCCAGGAGGAGGTCTTCGGCCCGGTGCTGGTGGCCATGCCCTTCGACAGCGAGGACGCGTTGATCGAGGACGCCAACGACAGCTGCTACGCCCTGGCCGCCGGCATCTGGACACGCGATTTCCAGCGTGCCTGGAGGCTCGGGCGGGCGGTGCAGGCCGGCACCGTGTGGATCAACACCTACAAGCAGTTCTCCATCTCCACGCCTTTCGGCGGCTGGCGCGACAGTGGCCTGGGCCGTGAGAAGGGCCGCCTGGGAATCCTCCAGTACATGGAGCAGAAGAGCCTCTACTGGGGCCTGAACGAACAGCCGCTGGCCTGGGCCGGCAGCCACTGACGAGGAGAGCGCCATGAGCGTATTGGGCATCGACGAAATCACCTACGGCGTGGAAGACCTGGCCAGCAGCCGGCGCTTCTTCGCCGACTGGGGGCTCGAGGAGGTGTTGGCGAGCCAGGACCAGGTCGTCTTCGAGACCCTCAACGGCTGCCGGGTGATCCTGGTCCATCTGGACAAGCCCGGCCTGCCACCTGCCATCGAGGTTGGCTCCACTTTGCGCGAGGTGGTCTGGGGCGTGGCGAGTGCAGCCGACCTCAAGCGCTACGCCGAGCGCATCGCGGGTGATCCCGGCTTCACCGAAGGCGAGGGGCGCATCGGCTGCACCGACCCCAACGGCCTGGCGATTCGCTTCCAGGTCACCCGCAAGCGCGCTATCCAGGTCCAGTGCGGCCAGTCCAACACCTGGCAGTTCAAGGGCCGGATCAACCAGGCCAGCCCGATCTACGAGCGGGCCCAGCCCATCGAGGTCGGCCACGTGGTGTTCTTCGTCAGGGACGTGAATGCCTGCGAGCGTTTCTACAGCGAGCGCTTCGGCTTCGTCTGCTCCGACCGCTATCCCGACCGTGGCGCTTTCATGCGCTGCGCAGAAGAGGGCGGCCACCACGACCTCTTCCTTCTGCAACTGCCCCAGGCTCGCGCCGGCCTGAACCATGTGGCCTTCATCGTGCGCGACATCCACGAGGTCTTCGGTGGCGGCATGCACATCGCCCGCTGTGGGTGGGACACCGAGATCGGCCCGGGGCGACATCCCGTGTCCTCCGCCTACTTCTGGTACTTCCGCAACCCGGCGGGCGCCCTGGTGGAGTACTACGCCGACGAGGACCAGCTCACCGGCGAGTGGCAGGCGCGGACCTTCGAGCCCGGCCCCAGCGTATTCGCCGAGTGGGCCATCGCCGGTGGCCTCGACGGCCACACGCGGCGGCAGAAGAGCGCCGAGGCGCCGCAAGGCCGCTTCCTTACCGAGAAACCGGGCACCGGAACCTGAGTGAGTGCCATCCAACCCACGACTTCCCCGTTCACCCAGCCGTTCGTGAACGGGTCATCCATGGAGGCCCATGACATGCAAGACCGCTACCTCGAACCGCACCAGGCCCGTACCCGCGAGCCGAACACCTTCGAAGACCTGCTCGGTGATTCCATCGAGCGTGCCTACGCCGCCGGCCTGCACGACCTGCCTGGCCTGCTGGGCTACCTCAACCAGGCCGGCCCCACCTGCCCGGGCGGCGTCCCCTGGACCGAAGCGACCTATGCCGCCCTGATGGCCCGTCTGGGTGAGTGAGTTCCCTCCAAGAGGAAAACGATATGAGTACCGTGGACCCTGTTGAAAACCTCCTGGCCAATGGCCTGAAGAACCTCTGGTTTCCCATTTGCCCGGTCGGCTTCATCGCTGACAGGCCTGTCTCCCTGCGTCGCCTGGGCCACAAGCTGGCGCTCTGGCGCGACACCGACGGCACCCTGCACGCCCTGGAAGACCACTGCCCGCACCGCGGGGCGCCACTGTCGCGCGGGGTCAACCTGGGCGACCGCCTGCAGTGCCCTTACCACGGCGTGGAGGTGCGCTGTGATGGCGTCGCCACCCGCGTGCCTGGCAGCCCCGGCTGCAAGCTGGAGGGCAGCCAGGCGACCCGCTGGTTCCATGTCACCGAGGCGGCGGGTGCGGTCTGGCTCTACAACTCGGCGCAGAACGTCGAGCAGGCACCGCCGCTGGTGTTGCCGGAACAACTGACCGACCCGGGCTTCTCTCACTTCCTTTGCTACACCGAATGGCGCGGCGACTACCGCTACGTGCTGGACAACGTCATGGACCCCATGCACGGCACCTACCTGCACAAGCAGTCCCACTCGATGTCCGAAGGCGCAGGCCAGGCGAAGTTCGTCACCCGCGATACCGACACCGGCTTCATCTTCGAGAAGGAGGGCCAGCGCGGGGTGAACTTCGACTGGACCGAGTGGGCCGACTCCGGTGTGCACTGGATGCGGCTGGAAATTCCCTATCCCAAGACCGGCGGCCCGGGCGGCAACTTCCATATCGTCGGCAGCTACACGCCCATCGCGCACGACCTCGCCGCCGTGTTCCATTGGCGCTGCCGGGCGCTCACCGGCTGGCAGCGCGACACCTGGCGCTTCCTCTACAAGAACCGCCTGGAGGCTCGCCACTGGGCAGTGCTGGAGCAGGACCGGGAAATGCTCGAATTCATGGAGGCCGACGCCAACCAGCGGGAGAACCTCTACCAGCATGACCTGGGCCTGGCACGCCTGCGCCGCCACCTAAAGAGCCTGGCCAGGACCCAGGTGGAGCTGATCGAGGCCCGACAACTATGACCCCGGACCTCGATCCGTACCGCTGCGACCCCGCCTCGAGGAGGTAGCCCATGACACAGCACAGCAAGGTGATGGCCTTCGTCCATACGCTTCGCTACGAGGCGGACGGCATCGTCAGCATGGAGCTGCGGCCCCAGGGCGGCCAGGTGTTCAGCCCCTTCACCCCGGGGGCGCACATCGACCTGCACCTGGGCAACGGCCTGGTGCGCAGCTACTCGCTCCTCAACTCGCCGGAGGACTGCAGCCGCTATGTGGTCGGTGTCCTTCACGACCGCAACAGCCGGGGCGGCTCGGCCTATGTGCACCAGCAGCTGCGGGTGGGCATGCCGCTGACCATTTCGCCGCCCCGCAATCACTTCCAGCTGTACGAAGGTGCCGGGCACTCGGTGCTGGTTGCGGGCGGCATCGGCGTCACCCCCATCTACTGCATGTTCAACCGCCTGCGCGCCCTCGGGCGCTCGGTGGAGCTGCTCTACTGCGCCCGCTCGCGCAAGGAGGCGGCCTTCGTCGCCGAGCTGGCAGCGGTCACCGAGGTGCCGGTGACGCTGCACTTCGACGACGAGCAGGGCGGCCCCGTCGACCTGCGGGCCTTCCTTGGCGAACGTCCATCCAGCGCGCACTTCTACTGCTGTGGCCCGGCGCCGATGATCGAGGCGTTCGAGAGCCTCTGCGAAAGCCTGGGTCACGACGCCGTCCATGTCGAACGTTTTGCCGCCGTGCCCCAGGCGCTTGAGGCTCCGCGAGGCGGCTATGAGGTGCAACTGGCGCGCTCGGCCAGGGTCATCGAGGTGCCGAGCGGCAAGTCCCTGCTGGAGGCGCTGCTGGAGTCGGGGGTCGAGGTGGACTGCAGCTGCCGCGAGGGTGTTTGCGGTACCTGCGAGACGGCGGTGCTGGAAGGCGAGCCGGACCATCGCGATGCGGTGTTGACCCAGGCGGAGAAGGCCGCCAACCGGACCATGATGGTGTGTGTATCCGGCGCCCGCAGCGCGCGCCTGGTGCTGGACCTGTAGGCCTGGAAAGGCCGCACAACAACAAAAAACGGCAATAAGCGAAGCACCTGGGTTTCCGGCTCGGCGACGGTCATGTCGCCGGGTCGCCCAGGTGGTGGTTTCGGCTTGCTTGAAGCGCGTCTTGGCGCATTCGTAGATGAGGTCGGAATGAACAAGTATCTGCTCCCCCTGTCCCTGAATATCGTCCTGGCGGTCCCGGCCGCTGCCATGCCACTGGCCGAACCGTCCAAGCCTTTCCCCCATGTCAGCCTGCGCAGCGACGATGGGTTGAGCACGCTGGATATCGGCGGGGCGCTGCGGGTGAACTACCGCGATGAACACTGGAAGACCTCCGAGAACAAGGGTCGCTTCCTGTTCGACACCTTCCGCGTCGATGTACAGGCCACCCACGGGGATTTCTTTTCCGACCTGGGCTACTGGTTCCAGGATGATGGCAAGCGATCCATCGATCGCGGCTTCGTCGGCTACAGGTTCAGCGATACCTCCAGCCTGGAACTGGGCGCGCCGCTCAAGCCCTTCGGCCTGGCGCCCTACCCGCAGTTTGGCTGGAGCTTCCACATCCCCTTCTTCCTCGGTTATGGCGTGAGCGCCGGGGCGGGGGCCAAGTACGTCTACCAGGATGACGGCTGGCACATCCAGGCGGGCTACTTCCCGCGCATGCTGCCCAGCGACCTCCGTTACTCGTCGGAAGTGGGGCGCTACGCCGACCTGAACGACAACGCCATTCCGGCCATCCACTCGCGCCAGGACAACGAAAAGCGCGACCAGGTGAACCTGCGTGTGGCTCACCACGCCGCAGGCGAGGGTTGGAAGGCCGAGCTGGGAGGCTCGCTCGCCACGGCGCGCCTGCACAACGGCACCACTGGCGACGACGGCGACTACTGGGCCGCCGGCCTGCATGCGGTGTTCAACACCGGGCCCTGGACCATCACCACCCAAGGGATTCGCTACGCATTCGATGCACAGAACCCGGCCGGGGTCAGCGACGACGTCATCCTGATGGGGGGCAACGGCCTGACGCCGGCCTACCTCATCGCCGCGCGGGCGTCGGTGCTGGCCCTCAACGTCGCTTATGAGGTGCCGACACCAGGTATGGGGATGCTGAAGAAGCTGCGGTTCTACAACGACTACAGCCGGATGCTCAAGGACAGGCACGAGTGGGATGACTCGCAGATGGTCACCGCCGGGGTGCAGTTCATCGCCGCGCCGATCGTGGCGTGGCTGGACTGCACCTGGGGTCGCAACGCCAACCCCTTCGGCGGGGCGGAAAGCGGCAGCGGATTCACCAGCGCCACGTCCTCCCGTAGCAACCAGTGGATTTTCCGTACCAACCTGAACCTGGGTTACTACTTCTGACGGTTGCCACCAGGGCTACGACAGCCGGTGGGCGAATTTTGGGCAAAAAAATAGGCGCCAACGTGGGCGCCAGGGAGCAATGAACAATGCATAGGTTCTGAGTGCTCCCTGGCGCGTAAGTTCAGAAAAACAGCAAAAAAGACGACATCCTGCGGCCATCCATAGGCCATCAAGCCAGGCGGCGTCAGCCGGGGAAGGCGGGCCAGACGCCGCCGTCGCCGCAGACGAAGACCCGCGTCGCGTTATCCATGGCCTGGTCCATGCCACCGGTGAACTCGCCGAAGGCCGGCAGCAGGCTCAGCCGTTCGCCGAGGCGGAAGCAGGGCAGGCGCAGGCTCTGGCGGCCGGGGCCGCGCAGGCGGACGGTCGGGTGCAGGTGGCCGGCCAGCACGTGCAGCGTCGGGTGCGGCTCGGGCTCGTGCTGCAAGGCGAAGGGCCCCAGGGCCAGCGGCTCGTGGTGCAGGCTGAAGCCAAGGGCCGCAGGCGGGTCGCCGGCGTGGCGGTCGTGGTTGCCGCGCACCAGGTCGATGGCCAGGTGCGGATGCCCGGTGCGCCAGGCGGTGAGCACCGGCCAGAGCGGCGCCTCGGCGCCCTGGCGGGCATGCAGGAAGTCGCCGAGGAAGACCAGGCGGCGGCAGCCGTGCTCATGCAGTAACCGGTCCAAGCGCTGCAGGTTGGCCGCCGTGGTGCCGCTGGGCACCGGCTGGCCGAGGCGGCGGAAGCTGGCGGCCTTGCCGAAGTGGATATCGGCCACCAGCAGGCAGCCTTCCTCGGGCCAGTACAGCGCGCGATCGGCCAGCAGCAGAACACAGGTGCCGGCCAGTTCCACCTCCAGCGCGGCGTTCATCGCGCCCGGCTCCGGCGCGGCGGCTTGTCGGCGGCGCGCTCCAGTTGCTCCACCATGCGGGCGATACGGTCGGCCAGCTTCTCGCTGCTCAGCCCTTCGCGGAAGCGCTCCACCAGCAGCGGGAAGGCCAGGGGCGTGGGGCGCGGCACTTCCACCAGGCGCAGCTCGCGCTCGCGGATGCGTCGCAGGCAATCTTCCAGGCGCGGCAGGTCCAGCTCCTGGCGCAGCACCTCTTCGCGGGCCTGGTGCAGCAGCAGGTTGTCCGGGTCGTACTGGCGAAACACGTCGAAGAACAGCCCGCTGGAGGCCTGCAACTGGCGGGTGCTCTTGCTGGCGCCGGGGCGGCCGACGAACACCAGCCCGGCGATGCGGGCGATCTCGCGGAAGCGCCGGCGCGACAGCTCGCTGGCATTGAGGCTGTGCAGCAGGTCGTCGAGCAGTTCGTGTTCGCTGAACAGCCCGGGGCCCAGGCATGCGGCCCAATCCACCTCGGTGGCTGCCAGCAGCTCCAGGCCGTAGTCGTTGACGGCGATGGAGAAGCTCACGGGGCTTTGCCGGGCCAGGCGCCAGGCCAACAGGCTGGCGAGGCCCAGGTGCACCTGGCGGCCGGCGAAGGGGTAGAGGAACAGGTGCCAGCCCTCGCGGCTCTTCAGGCGCTCGGCCAGCAGGTTGTGCTCGTCGGGCAGCGCCGACCAGGCCTGCTGCAGTTCCAGCAGCGGGCGCACCAGTTTCAGCTCGGGGCTGTCGTAGCGGCCCCGCGCGGCCTCGCCCAACTGGTGCACCAGGGCATCGGCCAGTTCGCTGGAGAGGGGCATGCGCCCGCCGCTCCAGCGCGGGATGGCGGCCTTGCGCGCGGCGCTGCGGCGCACGTAGGCGGTCATGTCTTCGACCCGCACCAGCTCCAGTGGGCGGCCGGCGAAGAGGAAGGCATCGCCCGGGCGCAGGCGCGAGATGAAGCCTTCCTCGATGCTGCCCAGGGAGCCGGCGGCGCCGCCCTTGCCCCAGAAGCGCACCTGCAGGCTGGCGTCGCTGACGATGGTGCCGATGCCCTGCCGGTGCCGCCGTGCCAGCTGCGCGCTGGGCACCTGCCAGCGGCCGCTGTCGTCGGGCTCGGCGCGGCGGTACTCGGGGTAGGCGGTGAGGGAATGGCCGCCGTGGCGGATGAAGGCCAGGGCCCAGGCCCATTCGTCATCCCCCAGGGCGCGGTAGGCCCAGCAGCTGCGCACCTCGGCGAGCATCGCCTCGGCCTGGAAGCCGCCGCCCAGGGCCATGCTCACCAGGTGCTGGACCAGCACGTCCAGCGGCTTCTCCGGGCTCAGGCGCGCTTCGATGCGGCGCTCGGCGATGGCCTGGCGCGCGGCCACCGCCTCCACCAGTTCCAGGCTGTGGGTGGGCACCAGGGTCACCCGCGAGGCGCGGCCCGGCGCGTGGCCGGAGCGGCCGGCCCGTTGCATCAGCCGCGCCACGCCCTTGGCGGTGCCCACCTGCAGCACCCGCTCCACGGGGAGGAAGTCCACCCCCAGGTCGAGGCTGGAGGTGCACACCACGGCCTTGAGGCGGCCCTGCTTGAGGCCGTTCTCCACCCATTCGCGCACCTCGCGGGACAGCGAGCCATGGTGCAGGGCGATCAGCCCGGCCCAGTCCGGCCGTGCGGCGAGCAGGGCCTGGTACCAGGTTTCCGACTGCGCGCGGGTGTTGGTGAACACCAGGCTGCTGGCGCTGCCTTCCAGCTCCGCCACCACCTGCGGCAGCATGCGCAAGCCCATGTGCCCGGCCCAGGGGAAACGCTCGACGCTGGCCGGCAGCAGGGTGTCCACCTCCAGGCGCTTGCGCTGCTCGCCCTGCAGCAGCAGGCCGTCGCCACTGGGCACCAGCACCTGCAGCGCGTGCTCCAGGTTGCCCAGGGTGGCGGACAGGCCCCAGGTGGCGAGCGAGGGGTTCCACAGGCGCAGCCGTGCCAGGGCCAGTTGCAGCTGCACACCGCGCTTGTTGCCGAGCAGCTCGTGCCATTCGTCGACCACCACCATGCGCAGCCCGGCAAAGGCCTGGGCGGCGTCGGCGCGGGTCAGCAGCAGGGTCAGGCTTTCCGGCGTGGTGACCAGCACGCTGGGCAGGTTGCGCGATTGCCGGGCGCGCTCGGCGCTGCCGGTATCGCCCGTGCGCAGGCCCAGGCTCCAGGGCAGGCCGAGCGCGTCGATGGGCGCCTGCAGGGCGCGGGCGGTGTCGGCGGCCAGGGCGCGCATGGGGGTTATCCACAGCACCGAAAGCGGCAGCACCTGGCCCTTGCCACGCTCCTTGCGGGTGGGCGTGGCGCCGGTCAGCAAATCGAGGGCGGCGAACCAGGCGGCGTAGGTCTTGCCGGCGCCGGTGGTGGCGTGGAGCAGGCCGGAGCGGCCCTGGGCGACGGCGCGCCAGAGGCTTTTCTGGAAGGCGAAGGGGCGCCAGCCACGGTCGCCGAACCAGCGCGAGGAGGGGCGGGGGGCGCGGCTCAAGCCTCGGGCTCCGGCGCGGCATCGGCCAGCAGGGCTTGGAGGCTGGCGAGGGTGTCGGCTTCGGCCACCGGTTTGTCCTGGCGCCAGCGCAGCATGCGCGGGAAGCGCACGGCGACGCCGCTCTTGTGGCGCTTGGACAGGGCGATGCCCTCGAAACCCAGCTCGAACACCAGGGTGGGGGTGACGCTGCGCACCGGGCCGAACTTTTCCACCGTGGTGCGGCGGACGATGGCGTCGACCTTGCGCATCTCCTCGTCCGTGAGGCCCGAGTAGGCCTTGGCGAAAGGCACCAGGGCGCGCTCGGCGCTGGCGTCATCGCCATCCCAGACGGCGAAGGTGAAGTCGGTGTAGAGGTTGGCGCGGCGCCCGTGGCCGCGCTGGGCGTAGATCAGCACGGCGTCGACGCTGTAGGGGTCGAGCTTCCATTTCCACCAGGTGCCTTGGTCCTTGGTGCGGCCGACGCCGTAGAGCGCGTCGCGGGCCTTGAGCATCATCCCTTCGACGCCCAGGGCGCGGGCGCCTTCGCGCTGGCGGGCGAGGTCGGGCCAATTTTCGCCGCGCACCTCGGGGGACAGCTCCAGCACCGGGTCGCTCAGCTCTTCCAGCAACTGCTCCAGGCGTTCGCGGCGCTCGGCCAGGGGGCGCTGGCGCCAATCCTCGCCGCGCCATTCCAGCAGGTCGTAGGCCACCAGGCGCACGGGGGCGTCGTCGAGCACCTTGCGGGTCAGGCGCTTGCGGGCGATGCGTTGCTGCAACAGGGCGAAGGGCTGCACGCGGCCGTCCTTCCAGACCAGGATCTCGCCGTCGATCACGGTGCCGTCCGGCAGGACGTGGGCCAGGCCGTGGAGCTCGGGGAAGCGCTCGCTGACCAGTTCCTCGCCCCGCGACCAGATCCACAGGTGGCCGTCGCGGCGCACCAGTTGGGCGCGGATGCCGTCCCACTTCCACTCGATCAGCCAGTTCGCCGGGGGGCCGAGCAGGTCGGCAAAGGACGCCACGTCCGCCTGCAGCGGGTGGGCGAGGAAGAAGGGGTAGGGCAGGCCGCCGCGTTCCAGGTGCTCGGCCTCGCTCTGTGCGGCGATGAGCCGGGCGTAGCCCTGGGCGCTGGGTGGGCGCGAGGCGTCGGTGTAGCCGACCATGCGCTGGGCGACGCGCTTGGGGTCGAGCCCGGCGAGGTTGGCCAGGGCGCGGGTCACCAGCAGGCGCGAGACGCCGACGCGGAAGGCGCCGGTGACCAGCTTCAGGCACACCAGCAGGCTCAGGCGGTCGAGGCGCGCCCAGAGCGGCGGCAGGCGGGCGGCCAGTTCCGCCGGTGGCAACCCGCGCAGGGGCAGCAGGTGGTCCTCGACCCAGGTGGCGAGGCCCTCGTCGGAGCGATGGACGCTGGGCGGCAGCAGCAGGGAAATGGTTTCGGCCAGGTCGCCCACCGCCTGGTAGCTCTCCTCGAACAGCCACTCGGGCAGGCCGGTGATGGCCAGGGTGATTTCCCGCAGCTGGCGCACCGGCACCAGCTGGCGCGGCTTGCCGCCACTGAGGAAGTACACCGCCCAGGCGGCGTCCTCGGGGGCGGCGCTGGCGAAGTAGTCCTGCAGGGCGGCCAGCTTGGCGTTGTTCGAGGTGCTGGCGTCAAGACGGCCATAGAGCTCGGCGAAGTCCTTCACGGGGACGCCTCCGCGGCCGCGGCGGGTTCGTCCTCGTCGCCGTATTCGGTGCTGAAGCCCTGGGCGTCCAGGCCCTGTTCGCAGAGGTAGCGCACCAGCACGTTGACCGAGCCGTGGGTGACGAACACCCGCTCGGCGCCGCTCTGCTCGATGGCCCAGAGCAGGCCGGGCCAGTCAGCGTGGTCGGAGAGCACGAAGCCACGGTCCACGCCGCGTCGCCGGCGGGTGCCGCGCAGCATCATCCAGCCGCTGGCGAAGGCGTCGCTGTAGTCGCCGAAGCGGCGCATCCAGGTGCTGCCGCCGGCCGAGGGCGGGGCCAGCACCAGGGCCTGGCGCAGCAGCGGGTCGTTGCGGGGGATGTCACCGGCGTAGCGGGTTTCCGGCAGGGCGATGCCGGCTTCGCGGTAGACCCGATTGAGCGGTTCCATGGCGCCGTGGGCGAGTATCGGGCCGATGCTGGCGTCGATGCCGTGGAGGATGCGCTGGGCTTTGCCGAAGGCGTAGCAGAACAGCACGCTGGCGCGCCCGGCGGCCTGGTTGGCGCGCCACCAGGCGTCGATTTCGGCGAACAGCGAGGCTTGCGGCTGCCAGCGGTAGATGGGCAGGCCGAAGGTGGATTCGGTGATGAAGCAGTGGCAGCGCACCGGCTCGAAGGGCGCGCAGGTGCCGTCGGCCTCGGTCTTGTAGTCGCCCGAGGCGACCCAGACTTCGCCCTGGTATTCCAGGCGCACCTGGGCGGAGCCGAGCACGTGGCCGGCCGGGTGCAGGCTGAGGGTGACGCCGCCGTGGTCCAGGCGCTCGCCGTAGTCGAGGGTCTGCAGGCGGATGTCGCCCAGGCGCGCACGGAGGATGCCTTCGCCGGCGGCGGCCGCCAGGTAGTGGCCGTTGCCGGTGCGCGCGTGGTCGCCGTGGCCGTGGGTGATGACGGCACGCTCCACCGGTTTCCAGGGGTCGATGTAGAAATCACCGGGCGGACAGTAGAGGCCTTCGGGCCTCGCGACGACCAGGTCCATGGGCACGTCTCGCTGTGGGCTCATGGTTATGAGCATGGGCGGGCGCGGTTGGTTCGGCCCGTGAAAGGGGCGCCGGATCGCGACGCAGGTCACGGAAGTCCCGGGCGTTCGTCGGAACAGGTGGCCTGGGGTCAGGTGTGGACGTCAAGATTCGGAGCGGCTCTTCTGCCGACTTCATGGAGGATGTGCGAATGCAGGCTATCAAGGCCTATTTCCAGCGCCACGGTCATGATCCGTTCCGGATCGGTGAGGGGCGCATCAGCGGTTACCTGTCGGCGGCGCTGGGGCTGCTCAGCCTGTGCGCGGTGCTGTGTTTCCTGTTCCCCGAGTGGCTGACCTTCGCCGAGTTCCGCAAGGTCTACAGCGAGCAGTTCGCCCGTACCGTGCTGCTGGTGGGGCTGGTGGCGTCGTTCTCCCTGGGCACCCTGAACATCCTGCTCAACCGCCGCAAGCGCCTGGGCTTCACCGGTATCATCGCGTCCGGGCTGGCGGTGTTCCTCGGTGGCAGCAACATCCAGTTCGAGACCATCGGCGAGACGCCCTATTCCCTGGGGCTGGACTGGTTCGTGCTGGCGCTGCTGGTCTCGGCCATCGTCTTCATCCCCCTGGAGAAGCTCTACGCCAAGGACCCGCAGCAGAACATCCTGCGCCCGCACTGGCGCACCGACCTGGCGTACTTCTTCGTCAGCCACATGCTGGTGCAGTTCATCCTGATCTTCGTCACCGCCTCGTCCACGCTGCTGGGTGGCTGGGCGGTTTCGCCGGCCTTCCAGGCGGGCGTGCAGTCGCTGCCGATCTGGCTGCAGTTCATCCTCGCGGTGCTGGTGGCGGACCTCGGCCAGTACTGGCTGCACCGCCTGTACCACGTGGTGCCCTGGCTGTGGCGCTTCCACGCGGTGCACCACTCGAGCACCTCGATGGATTGGCTGGCCGGTTCGCGCATCCACTTCGTGGAAATCCTGCTGACCCGCACCGGGGTGCTGGTGCCGCTGATGCTGATGGGCTTCTCGCCCCAGGCGATGAACGCTTACGTGATCCTGGTGGGCGTGCAGGCGGTTCTGGCCCACGCCAACGTGCGCATCGACGGCGGCTGGTTCAACTACCTGCTGGTGCTGCCGCGCTACCACCATTGGCACCACGCCCGGCACCCGGACTACATCTACAAGAACTACGCGATCCACCTGCCGATCGTCGACATGGTGTTCGGCACCTTCAAGCTGCCGCCCAAGGAGTGGCCGACCCGCTACGGCGTCTTCGGCAAGCCGCTGCCGGACGGCATCCTGCGCCAGCACCTGTACCCCTTCCAGAAGCCGGAGCCCAAGGCACCGGTGAAGCCGAAGGCGTCCTGACCTTCGACGGCGGCCCATGTGCAATACATGGGCCGCTGCTTCTGATTTTTCCCTTTCCCTTCTTGCCGATCTCCCGGGCTGAAGCCCGGGCTACGTTTGGGGTGCATTCGTAGGTTGGCGCCGAGCGTGCGAGGCCCAACATCGAGGCTGGGATCGGCTTGGATGCGTTGGGCTTCGTGCCTCAGCCCAACCTACGTCTCTGCAATTCCTGCCTTGGGTGTTTTCCTCTGCGCCAATTCCCGGGCTACGTTCGTAGGTGGGTGCCGCCTTTTCGCGGGCAAAAGAAAGGGCGCCGGTGAGGGCGCCCTGAAAATGATGTGATCTATGGAGTAAGTCCGCTTACATAGACAGCCGTGGGGCGGTTAGTTCCCGCCCCGGCGATCATTTTTGCGGGGTGAGCGTCAGCCGCTTGGTGCCGTAGACCTTGTCGAGGTTCTGCGACTGGAAGGGGAAGCTCATGTAGCGGGCCTTGAGCCAGGCGTCGATGCCGTCGGCGTAGTTGGGGCTGGCCGGGTTGCCGGACTGGCCGGAGCTGTTGAGCCCGATCATGGGTTCCGGCTGGCCGAAGTCGACGATGATGCGCATGGCCGGGATCAGCCAGGTGTCGAAGTTGTTGCCCCACTCGTAGGCCGAGACGTTCAGCGTGTTCATGTCGCCGCCGGCCTGGTACGGGCCACGGTCCAGGTAGCCCTGGATGGCGTTGATACCGGTGCGCTGGCTGGCGCTCATGAAGGGCGCGAGCTTGGTGGTTTCGGTGGCCCAGGTGTAGCTGTGCAGCTTGCCCCATTGCCAGGCCTTGCGGTCGGCGCCGAGCTTGCCTTCGGCGAAGCTGACGGCGGCGGCCAGGCTACGGGCGAGGATGGCGGGCTTGTCTTCCTTCTGCGGGGTGCGCACATCGTCCCAGAAGGGGCTGTCGGCGCGGCCCAGCAGGTGGTCGGCCTGGGCGGAGTAGGAGAGGTTGGCGGTTTCCACCAGCGCCTGCCAGGCCGGGCTGCCTTCGGGGCCGAGCTCGTCCTGGAAGATCTGCTTGGCGCTTTCCTGCAGGAAGGCTTCGTAGAACACCGCGTCGGTGGAGGTCGGGCGCAGGTCGCCGTTGAAGGCCAGCAGGCGGCTCAGGGCTTCGCGGGCCTTGTCGCGCTCGGCGGCGGGCAGGGCGTCGATGGCCTGCTTGAGCGGCTGGGCCATGGCCGGGTCTTCGAACATCGCCTTGAGCTTGGCGGCGAAGGGCGTGGTCTGGTCGTACTGCATGGCGATGGTGCTGCGGGTGTCGTGCTTGCCGCTGCCGGCGAGCTGGGCGATGCGCTCGGCCCGCTCCGGGTAGAACCAGGAGTTGGACAGCTGCACGCCGTAGCCGCCCTGCACGGTGCGGTGGTTGGCGGTGCCCAGCCAGCCCTGGCTCGGGTCCTGATCGTAGGGGTGCAGCATGGGGTCGGCGTAGCCGTCCCATTCGTAGCGGCCGTCCCAGCCGGGGGAGGGCATCAGGCCACGGCCTTCGCGGCGGTTGGGGTAGCGGCCGGTGACCTGCCAGGCGATGTGCTGGGCATCGGCGGTGAGCAGGTTGAGGCCGATGGCGCGGATCGAGCGGGTCGCCTCGCTGGCCTGCTCGACGGATTGCGCGCGGGACAGGTCGAAGAAGGCGTCCAGGGTCTGGTCGCTTTCGAACTGCGCGGTCTTCAGGGCGATGCCCAGGCCGCTCTTGATCTCGATCGGTTGCAGCGGGTGCTTGCGCTGGCCGAGCACGGAGTTGAGCAACGGGCCGTGGCGGGTCTCGTAGAGGGTTTCGCGGATCGGCCGCTCGCCCTTGATGAAGAAGGTCTCGTTGCGCTCGATGGCCGGCTGCCATTTGCCGTCGGCCAGGTAGTAGAGGCGGCTGCCTTCGCGCTTGACCTTCTCCAGGTAGAGGTCCTGGTTGTCGGCCATGACCATGGTCATGCCCCAGGCCAGCTTGCCGTTGTAGCCGGCGACCACGGCGGGCACGCCGGCGATGGTGACGCCTGCGGCCTGGAACTTCGGCGAGCGGATCTGCATGAAGTTCCAGTACGAGGGCATCGACAGCGGCAGGTGGGTGTCGTTGGCGAGGATGCTCTTGCCGTTGCGCGTGCGTTCTGGGGCGATGGCCCAGTTGTTCGAGGCGGCGACGCCGAGCATGTTGAGGCCCGCCAGTGCGCCGGCGGCCTGGTCGATGGCGGCGAGGCCCTGGATCTGCCCGCCGAGGTTGAGGCCCTTGAGCTTGTCGGCCTCGTCGAACGGCAGGTTCTCGTCCGGGTAGGTGGGCAGCAGCCAGGCGACCTTGTCGGCCCCGACCTTCTGCGCCATGACCAGCGAGGCGATCTCTTCCTGCAGGTTCACCGCCAGGCCGAAGTTCAGCAGGGTGAAGACCAGCACCGAGTCCTCGGGCTTCCAGTAGGCGGGCTTGTAGCCGGACTCGGCGAGGTCCATCGGCAGCTTGTCGCGGTACTGGAAGAGGTAGGCGTTGACGCCACGCGCGTAGACCTCGAAGAAGGATTTCAGGCGCGGGGAGGCGTTCTTGTAGAGGATGTCGGCGCTCTTGCGCAGGTTCACCGCGCGCATGAAGCGGTCGACGTCCAGCACGCCGGGGCCGGCCATCTCCGCCAGGCGGCCTTCGGCCATGAGGCGCAGGCCGATCATCTGGCTGAGGCGGTCGGTGGCGTGCACGTAGCCCATGGTGAACAGGGCGTCGTGGAAGGTGGTGGTTTCGATCAGCGGCATGCCCAGCGGGTTGCGGCGGATCGAGACGCTCTGGGCCAGGCCCTTGACCGGCTTGAAGCCGGAGGTGGGCGGCAGGCTGTCGGAATAGCGGCTGTCGAGCCAGGACTGGCAGCCAGTGAGCGCGACCATGGCGCCGAGGGCGGCGGCCAGGCAGAAGCGGGGCAGGAAGCGCTGGGGCGCAGGCGAGGCCATGGAGCGGTATCTCCCGAAGAGGCAGCGGTTTTCAAACGCGCTACGTTAGAGAGCGGCCTCGCACTGCGCAAGCGGCGGAGGCCCTACTTTTTAGCGGCAGCGGGGTTGATCTTTTCCACCAGGTCATAGGCGCGAATGGTGGCCGGGCGGGCCTGGATGCTCTGGAACCAGCGCTTGAGGTTGGGGAAGTCGTCGAGGTCCTGTTCCTGGAAGGTGTGCGGCACGATCCAGGGGTAGATGGCCATGTCGGCGATGCCGTACTCGGCGCCGGCGACGAAGGGGCGGTCGGCCAGGCGCTTGTCGAGCACGCCGTAGAGGCGAGCGGTTTCCTTCACGTAGCGCTGGATGGCGTAGGGCACCTTCTCCGGGGCGAAGCGGTTGAAGTGGTGGTTCTGCCCGGCCATCGGGCCCAGGCCACCCATCTGCCAGAACAGCCACTGCAGGGTCTCTTCGCGGCCGCGCAGGTCCTGCGGGATGAAGCGGCCGGTCTTTTCGGCGAGGTAGAGCAGGATGGCGCCGGACTCGAACAGCGACAGCGGCTCGCCTCCGTCCGCCGGGGCGTGGTCGACGATGGCGGGAATGCGGTTGTTCGGGGCGATCTTCAGGAAGTGCGGCTGGAACTGTTCGTCCTTGCCGATGTTGATGGGGTGGATCCGGTAGGGGAGGCCGGTCTCCTCGAGGAACAGCGTGATCTTGTGGCCGTTGGGGGTGGTCCAGTAATACAAGTCGATCATGGTGGGACTCCTCAGGAAGCAGGCGGCCAGCCTAAAGGATTCCCGGCACCCACGAAAAGGCCCGTGCTAGACGGGCCTTGGTCGTGCTGGCGCGGATCAGGCGCCGTGGCACTTCTTGAACTTCTTCGCGCTGCCGCAAGGGCAGGGGTCGTTGCGGCCCACTTCCTTCAGCGGGTTGCGCACCGGCTCCTGGGGGCCGTGGTTGCAGTGCGGGCCGTGCACATGGCCGTGATCGTGGTGGTCATGATCATGGTCGTGGTTGCAGTCGGGGCCATGGACATGGGGTTCTTGACTCATGGAACGTCACTCCGGGATGTAGTTGCCCGGGATTATCTCGCCATTGCGCGAGAGGTGCACGCTCTTGCCGAACATCAGGCCGGTCTTCACTTCGCCTTCGAGGCGGTAGCGAATGGCTTCGTCGGGTTTCTCCAGGAGCTTGACGATGTACTTCATGTGGCGCCAGAGGTTGGTACGCACCGGGACATCGAAGGTTTCGTGGCCGTTGGCCGGGACGGTGAACCAGGTGCTGGATTCGCCGGAGGCGAGCTTCACGTCGTTGAGGTGGACGGTATAGACCAGGCCGCGCACGGGCAGGCTGACGTCATTGGGGTTGTCCACACGGAAGCGCAGCAGGAACTGCTGCTCGAGAAGCTTGGCCTTGATTACATCGACTTTCACCAGCTGTACGTCCGGATCGCGGAAGCCGCCGGTCATCCAGGTGGAACATCCGGTCATGCCCGAAAAAGGTAGGGCCAGTAACATCAGTAGGCTGAGAATTCTTATCGTTTGCGCCTGAGAAAACATTGCATTACTCCATCGACGCTCAAGTGTAACAAGCAACTGCTTGGCTGCAACTTGTTGTTTGCAGAAAAAAACCTGCGCCATACTGCTGTCTGTTTCGGACAGGAGTGTGACCATGAGCCGCTACGAGATCGCTTTCTCCGGCCAACTGGTTCCGGGAGCCCGGCTGGAGCTGGTGCAGGCCAACATGGCCAAGCTCTTTCAGGCTGACGCGCAACGTATCGCCATGCTGTTCTCTGGCAGGCGCATCGTAATCAAGAACAACCTCGATGAGGCTGCCGCCGAGAAATATCGTGCAACGCTTGAGCGTGCCGGTGCGGTGGTGGACGTGGTGTCGATGGACGTCGAGATCGAGGAGGTGGAGCTGGCTCCACCGCCGCCGGAGGAGCCGATGGCCGCCCCGGTGCGCGCGCCCGCCGCTCAGCCCAGTGGCGAGTCGGCAGCGGTGGGGCGCCTCAAGGTGGCCCCGCGCGACGAGTACATGGCGGCCTTCATCGATGTGGAGGCGCCGGACTTCGGCATCGCCCCGGTGGGTGCCGACCTGCAGGACGCCAAGGCCGACGCGACGCCGCCCAAGGTCGACCTGAGCCAGTTCAGCCTGGCCCCGGTGGGCAGCGACATGGGCCAGGCCAAGGCCGCTCCGGCCGGCCCGCCGCCGGACATCTCGCACCTGCGCCTGCAGGAGTGAGTGCCTGATGTGAAAAGCCCGCCGATCGGCGGGCTTTTCATTGGTGCGAAGGCGCGGCGGCGCTTCAGGAGGCCGTGCACTTCTCCTTGGCCTTGTCCGCGTCCAGCTTGCGGATGGAGGTGTAGAACAGCTCGCAGGTCTGCACCTTGTCGGTCACCTGCCACTTCTGCTTGCAGCTATCCAGGGTGCTGCTCGGGTTGGCGGAGTGGTCCTTGCCCATGCCGGCCTGCCAGCAGGCGGCGGAGAGGTCCTGCCCCATCACCTTGAGCCCGGTGGCGTCGGCCTTGGCCTGGTCGCCGTCGTAGTTCTCCGGGTCGGCGGCGTACCAGATGTAGCTGGGGTGGTTGCTGCCCAGCACCGGCACCTTCTGTTCGGGCGTGGGGCTGATGGTGCCGAGGCCGAGCACGCCGATGGTGGTGCCGTACTGCTGCTTGATCCAGCTGCGCACCGGGCCGCCGAAGGCCACCATCGGCAGCGCCGGCTTGCCCTTGGTGAGCTGCTCGACCATGCGCGTCTGGTAGGGGGTGAAGTAGCTGTAGACGCCTTCCAGGTCGCTGCCGGCGCTGGCGGGGGCGGCGATGGGGGCGATGTCGATGATGGTCTGGTAGCCGGGTGTGTCGTCGGTGGCGACACCGTTCTGCACCAGCAGGTCGGCCCAGCGATCGGTGGTGGCCGACTCCAGGTAGTCTTGGGCCTTGGTCAGGGAATAGTCCGGAGGGAAGTGCAGCAGCTCGATGCTGCGGCGGTTCTCCAGGGCCATGCCCAGGGGCAGGAAGAGGTACCAGCTGTACTGCCACTTGCCGTCGCTGTTGAGCTGGCTGGCGCCCTTGTAGGCGAGGTCGCCGTTGTCCAGCAGTTGCACCAGGGGCACGCCGTAGTCGGCGGGCACGCCGCTGAAGCGGGCATAGAGGCCCTTGTCATCGCGGCCTACCTTGACCTGGCCGCCGGCGATGCCGTCGCGCTTCAGGCTTTGCCCGAGGTAGTGCTCGACGGTTTGCTCCAGGGTCCAGTCGCGGTAACAGATGACGTTGCAGTTGTTGGGGTAGGCGAACAGGCGGGTGACCCGTTCCTGGCTGCCCAGGCTGACCTGGACTTCAGCAGCCTGGGCGAGGCCGGCGAGGCCCGCGAGAAGCGGGACGAGCAGGGTGCGCATGCGCATGGACATCTCCTTGTTGTCGGTTGGCGAATCCTTCCGGAGCGGGGCGCTCGGTCAGAGGTACCCCGCACAGCATTTCTTGAATTTCTGCCCGCTGCCGCAGATGCAGGGGTCGTTGCGCCCCGCCTTGGTTTCCACGGTCGGGTCGATGAAGTACCAGCGCCCGTCGTTCTGCACGAAGGACGAACGCTCGCGGTGGCTGTGCTCGCCGGCCTGGTCGTGCCAGCGGGCGACGAAGGTGACCAGTGCGTGCTCGGGCTTGCCGCCCAGCAGCTCGAAGGCTTCCACCTCCAGGCCCAGCCAGGTGCTCTGCAGGCTCCAGGCCTTCATCGCCTCGCGGTCCAGGCCCTCGCGCTGGGCGGGGAGGGTAGTCTCCACCAGGTAGTCCACCAGGCCCAGCACATAGGCGCTGTAGCGCGAGCGCATTAGCGCCTCGGCGCTGGGGGCGGGGTGGCCGCCGTGGTGACGGCCGCAGCACAGGTCGAGGAGGTTGCCGCTGCCGCAGGGGCAGGTACTTGCGCTCATGGCATCACCACCAGTACTTGCCGAAGTTCTCGGGGTTGGCCCAGAACTTCGCGTTCAGCCAATCGGGCACCTGCTTGTATTCGCGCAGGTCGTAGGTGAACAGGTTGAGTACCTGGTCATCGCGCTGGAAGCGTTCGGTGGCTTGCAGCGCCAGGGCGAAGAAGTCGGTGTCGGTCCAGTCGCAGGCGCCGAGGTCCACCAGCACTGCGATGCGGCTGGCGTTGAGGTTGCGGATGCCGCCCAGCAGCTCCAGGGCGGTGCGTTTGGGCAGGTGTTCCAGGCAGTCGGCGACCAGCGCCAGGTCGAAGCGTTGCGCCGCCTGTTCGGCTGGCAGCGGGCCGGCGGGCACCTGCACCACCTGGCTGTCGGGGTGGGCGCTGGCGAAGGCCTCCAGGGCCGGGAGCGGGGAGTTGCCCACCAGCAGCAGGCGGGCCGGTGCATAGCGGTCGAGCAGGGCGGCGAGGGCCTGTTGCGGGGTGCGGGAGGAGAAGCTGGCAGTCATCGAAAATCCTCGGACAAGTTTGCGAAGACTAGCCTGCCGCCCGCTGCTGGCCTAGTGCTGGCGGTTTTTTAATCACCCGTCTTTACTCCCAGGTTATCGGTTTCCAAAGGCCGATATCACGAGGAGACATGCATATGAGCATCACAAGGACAGCAATACCCTTGCTACTTGTGTCGACCCTGCTGACCGGTTGCGCCGGCCTGCAGAAGACCGACTGGCCCAAGTGTGCAGCAGTAGGCGGTGTAGGCGGTGCAGCGTTGGGTGCGATTGAAAGCAGTTCCTGGGCGGGTTGGGGCGCGCTGCTCGGCGGCGGCCTGGCTGCCGGTTACTGCTGGGCGCATGGCGATGGCGACGAGGATGGCGATGGCGTGCCGGACAGTCGCGACAAGTGCCCGGGCACTCCGCCGGGCGTACAGGTGGATGCGAACGGCTGCCCGCCCGAGCCCGCCGTAGTGGAAGAGGTCGAGGAAGTGGTGGTGGTCGAGGACGAGACCATCGTCGTCCGTGACCTGCTGTTCGCCTTCGACTCCGCCGCGCTGGACCCGGCCGACAAGGCCAAGCTGGACACCATCGCCAGCCGCCTGCGCAACGAGGCCCCGACCGCCAAGCTGACCATCACCGGTCACACCGACAGCGTCGGCAGCGACAGCTACAACCAGAAACTCTCCGAGAAGCGCGCCCATTCCGTGACGGACTACCTGGTCTCGACCGGCATACCCAAGGGCAGCATCGCCGGCGTCAGTGGTGCGGGCGAAAGCCAGCCGGTCGCTGACAACGGCACGGCCGACGGCCGCGCGCTGAACCGCAGGGTGGAAATCCTCATCGACCGCTGAATCCCGCAGCCGTTGCGGCGCGCGGCTTGTGCGCCGTGACGGGCGGGTCTTTACTCCTGTGTTACCGGTATGGGACCGGTGACACAGGAGATCCCTCACCATGAGAACCTTCTCACGGGCTGCTCTACTTCTTCTGGTCGGCAGTGTTCTCTCGGGTTGCGCCTCGACGTCCAGTACGGGCGACGCGCCGCTCAACCAGGGGAACTGGCCTCTTTGCAGTGCGATTGGCGGTCTGGCCGGCGGTGGGCTGGGTGCTATCGAGAGTTCCGCTTGGGCTGGTGGAGGCGCCGTTGCAGGTGCCATCGTCGGCGGTCTGATCTGTTACGCCCAGGATGGCGACGAGGACGGTGACGGGGTCTTCGACCGCCGTGATACGTGCCCCAATACTCCAGCCGGGACCCAGGTCAACCACAATGGCTGTCCGCAGAAGACCTACCCGGCCGTGGTCAAGGCCGAGGAGCCCATTCCTCCGGCTCCCGCACCGCAGAGCGAAGTCATCGTGCTCAGCGACCAGGGCAAGGTGCTGTTCGCCTTCGACTCCGCCGAGCTCACCAGTGACGCGAAGACACAGCTGAATGATGTCGCTACACGCCTGACGGGGGCCGCCATGGTCAGCGTCAAGGTCGTGGGGCACACCGACAGCGTCGGTTCCGATACCTATAACCAGGGGCTTTCGGAACGGCGTGCCAGGAGTGCGGCGGATTACCTCATCAGCCAGGGCGTCCCGGCGGACAAGGTCACCACCGAAGGGCAGGGCGAAAGCCAGCCGGTGGCGGACAACGGCACGGATTCCGGGCGCGCGCAGAACCGCCGCGTGGAGATCCACGTCGCTCGCTGAACACCCGGTGCAACACCGAAGGGGCCCTCGTGGCCCCTTCTTTCTGCCCGCCATTTGGCAGCGACGATGACGAGGAGTAAGGTCGGCGGACTAAAAAAACAGAGGGGGGTGGCATGAAACTTTTCCTGGGGGTGGGCAAGCTGGTTGCCCTGGTGTTCTGGCTGGCGGTGCTGGCCAATCTGATCGAACCGTTTGCCCGACCATTCGCGTCACTGCTCAACGCCGTCGCCGCCCTGGTGCTCGGCCTGCACCTGCTGGAACTGGTGGTGTGCAACAGCCAGCTGCGCGCTCGCCCGCGCCCCTGGAACGACCGCTTGCAACTGCTGCTGTTCGGCGTCTTCCACCTGCTCGGCCTGCCCCGTTCCCAGGGAGGCCGCGAACATGCGTAAGTACTGCCTGCTGGCCCTGCTGGCCAGCCCTGTCGTCCTGGCCGAAAGCGGCGTCAGCGTCGATGCCAACAGCCTGCTCAAACTGCCGGCCCGGGTCGGCTCCCTCAGCCTCGACCGCGTGGTGGTCAACGATTACGGCACCCTGGTGATCCCGGCCAGCGTCACCGAGCTGCGCATTGGCGAGCTGGTGATGGGCCGCGACGCGCGCATCGGCATTGCCCCGTCCGACCAGCCCTTCAGCCTGGTGGTGCGCCAGGGCGAGATTGGCACCGGTGGTCACATCACCGCATCCGGCGCGGCCGGCAGCATGAAGAAAGGCGCCAGCGCCGGGCGCGACCTGAGCCTGCGCCTGGAGCAGGTGCGGGTGGACGAAATCACCCTGGATGTTCGTGGTGGCATCGGAACGCCCGGCTACAGCGGGCTCGCCGGCGCCGATGGCGATGCCGGTGGCTGCCTCTGGGGCAGCGCCAGCCGTGGCTATGACGGCCAGAACGGCGATGACGGCCAGGCTGGCGGCGCGGGTGGCCATATCCGCCTGGAAGTGCCCACGGACTTCCCTGTCGAGCAGGTGAAGGTGCGTCTGGAAGGCGGCGCCGGTGGTCCGGCGGGTGAAGCCGGCGCGGCGGGCAGTGGCGGTTCCGCCAAGGGTTGCCTGTTCTACCGCACCGCTGCCGGCGCCAAGGGCCGCCCGGGGCAACCTGGCCAGCCGGGCAGCGCGGGGGCTGCCGGCCAGTTCGATGTGGTGCGTATCGAGTAAAAGCTCGAAGAATCGCTGTGCCGCGTCCTCGGGCACCTCTAAAAACGTAGGCGAGGCCCTCAGTGCAAGGCAAAAACAGGCGAAAAGCGCAGTTTACGCAGTGTAAATGAGCACGTTGAGCCTGTTTTTAACGCAGCAATGGCAACGCAGATAGTTTTTAGAAATTCGGGCGCGCCGCAGCGATCGCTATCAGGAACAAACCCAGCAGCAGGTTGCTGCCCACAAGGCGGCGGATGCGGGCCAGTACCGCACCGCCTGCCGGCCAATCCTCGGCGGCCACGGCGCGGCGCAGTTCAGGCAGCTGCAGTGCGTTGACCCGCAGGAACAGCGCCAGCATGGCGATGTACAGGCCCATCATGATGTGCACGTAGCGCGGCGCGCCGTCGAAGCCGGCGAAGCGCATGTGCATCATCCCCACGCCGCTCACCGGCAGCAGCACCACCGCCACCCAGACCCACAGGAAGAAGCGGCGGAACACTTCCACCCACAGCTTCAGCCGTGCCGGCGCATCGAGCGCCTGGACCGCGGCGGGGCGCAGCACCATCCACGCGAAGAACATGCCGCCGACCCACACCAGGGCGGCGAGGACGTGGACGGCGTAGAGGGCGGCGAAGGGCGTCATCGGGTTTTCTCCAGTCGGAAACAAGGCGCGCTATGATAGCCGCCCTGTTAAAGTACTGAAAATTTATCCAGCCTTTCGCGCCCGCAAGAATCCATGCTCAGCACCGAACTCAAGTCCCAGATCCAGGGCGCCTACTCCCGTTTTCTCGAAGCCAAGGGGCTCAAGGCCCGCTATGGCCAGCGCCTGATGATCGCCGAAGTGGCCAAGGTGCTGGGCGCCATCAAGACCGACGACGAAGGCCATCGCGATGGCGAGCCCGCCGTGGTCGCGGTGGAGGCGGGCACCGGCACCGGCAAGACGGTCGCTTACAGCCTGGCGACCATCCCCTCGGCCAAGGCCGCCGGCAAGCGCCTGGTGATCGCCACCGCTACGGTGGCGCTGCAGGAGCAGATCGTGCACAAGGACCTGCCCGACCTGATCCGCAACAGCGGCCTCAACTTCAGCTTCGCCCTGGCCAAGGGGCGTGGCCGCTACCTGTGCCTGTCCAAGCTCGACATGCTGCTGCAGGACGGCCAGGCGCAGAACGCCACCGCCCAGCTGTTCGCCGATGAAGGCTTCCGCATCGACGTCGACGAGAGCGGCCAGAAGCTGCTCAACCAGATGATCGAGAAACTCGCCGGCAACCGCTGGGACGGCGACCGCGACTCCTGGCCCGAGGCCATCGAGGACCAGGACTGGGCCCGCGTCACCACCGACCACAGCCAGTGCACCAAGCGCCATTGCCCCAATTTCCAGCAGTGCGCTTTCTATAAGGCGCGCGAGGGCATGACCAAGGTGGACGTGATCGTCACCAACCACGACATGGTCCTGGCCGACCTGGCCCTGGGCGGCGGCGCGGTGCTGCCGGACCCGCGCGAAACCCTCTATGTGTTCGACGAAGGCCACCACCTGCCGGACAAGGCCATCGGCCACTTCGCCCATTTCACTCGCCTGCGCTCCACCGCCGACTGGCTGGAAACGGTGGCCAAGAACCTCACCAAGCTCCTCGCCCAGCACCCGCTGCCGGGCGATCTGGGCCGCCTGATCGAGAACGTGCCGGAACTGGCGCGGGAAATCCGCACCCAGCAGCAGTTCATGTTCACCGCCTGCGAGGAGGTCGCCGACTTCCGTGCCGGCGAAGACATGGAAGGCCGCGAGCGCCCGCGCCACCGCTTCGAGGCCGGCGTGGTGCCCGAGCACCTGATCGAAATGGGCATCGAGCTGAAGAAGGGCTTCGCCAAGCTCAACGACGTCTTCACCCGGCTCACCGAACTGCTCAAGGAAGCCATGGACGGGGAGGCCGGCGTCGGCATCGCCAGCCACCAGGCCGAGGAGTGGTACCCGCTGTTCGGCAGCCTGCAGACCCGTGCCCAGGGCAACTGGGAATTGTGGACCGCCTTCACCGCCGAAGACCCGGAAGAAAGCCCGCCCATGGCGCGCTGGCTGACCCTGGCCGAGTTCGGCTCGGCCTACGACATCGAGGTCAACGCCAGCCCGATCCTCGCCGCCGAGACCCTGCGGCGGAACCTGTGGAACGTCGCCTACGGCGCCTTGGTGACCTCCGCGACCCTCACCGCGCTCGGCACCTTCGACCGCTACCGCATGCGCGCCGGCCTGCCGAAGAAGGCGGTCACCGCCGTGGTGCCCAGCCCCTTCCACCACGCCGATGCCGGCGTGCTCAAGGTGCCGGACCTCAAGGCCGACCCGCGCGATGCCGCCGCCCACACCGCGGCGATCATCCGCGACCTGCCGCAGCTGGTCGAAGGCTCGCGCGGCACCCTGGTGCTCTACGCCTCGCGCAAGCAGATGCAGGACGTCTTCGATGGCCTCGACCGCGACTGGCGCAAGCGCGTGCTGATCCAGGGCAACCTGTCCAAGCAGGAGACCCTGAACAAGCACAAGCAGCGGGTGGACGACGGCGAGACCAGCGTGCTGTTCGGCCTGGCCAGCTTCGCCGAGGGCGTCGACCTGCCCGGCGCCTACTGCGAGCACGTGGTGATCGCCAAGATCCCCTTCGCCGTGCCTGACGACCCGGTGGAAGCCGCGCTGTCGGAGTGGATCGAGGCGCGGGGCGGCAACCCCTTCATGGAGATCGCCGTGCCCGACGCCTCGTTGCGCCTGGTGCAGGCCTGTGGTCGCCTGCTGCGCACGGAGTCCGACCGCGGCACCATCACCCTGCTCGACCGCCGGGTCGTCACCCAGCGCTATGGCAAGGCGATTCTCAATGCGCTGCCGCCCTTCCGCCGCGAGATCGGCTGAAACAGACCACCGCGGCGCTTGACGCCGGGCCCGCCTCTGCGATCATTGCCGGCTTGCGCGGGCACGGTTTTGCAGATCGCGGGCAACATTCGCCCATTCCGCTGTCTATGCACTGACTTCATGTGGGGAATCGGTTTCATGTCATCCAGAACCAAACCAGCGCTGCTGCTGCCCATCCTGCTCGCCATCGGTGGCTTGAGCACGGCGGCACAGGCCGAGACACTGTTCAACTTCGTACGCCCGCTGGACTCCGTCACCGTCACCACCCAGGACGCGGGTCTGCCCAGCGTGACCGCCGAGAACACGCCCGAGGGCGAAATCCTCCGCCGCCTCAATTTCAACCAGGCCGACAAGCCCAGCCTGCGCCTCGCGCCGCAGAACGGCACCTGGGACTGGAGCAAGGCCGGCGCCATGAGCCTGCGCCTGCAGAGCGCCATGGACTGGGCCCTGACCCTGGACGTGACCATCGAAAGCGCCGACGGCAAGACCGTGCGCACCCGCCTGGCCCTGCCGGCCGGCCCGGCGCAGACGCTGCTGGTGCCGCTCACCGCCACCTCGCCCCGCGCCCATGGCATGCGTGCCGCGCCGCCGCAACCCTGGAGCCGCGACGGCAAGCGCTACCTGCTGGCCACCGAGGTGGAAGGCGAACTGGACCTGACCAAGGTCAGCGCCGTGACCCTGTCCCTCGACCACCCCAATGCTGTGCAGAGCGTCCTCCTGGGCCGTTTCGGCACCGCCGAGCAAAGCCTGCAGGACGACTACTACAAGGGCCTGATCGACACCTACGGCCAGTACACCCGTGGCGACTGGCCGGAGAAGATCAAGAACGACGAGCAGCTCAAGAACGCTGCCCAGCAGGAGCAGAAGCAGCTCGACGACTGGCAGAAGAAGCTGCCCGAGCAGGACCCCTACGGCGGCTGGCTGGCCGGCCCGAGCTTCGAGGCCAAGGGCTTCTTCCGCACCGAGAAGCGCGACGACCGCTGGTACCTGGTAACCCCGGACGGCCATCCCTTCTATTCCCTCGGCGTCAACGCCGTCACCCCCGAACACAGCCAGACCTACGTCGAAGGCCGCGAGGCGATGTTCACCGCGCTGCCCAAGGACGGCGAGCCCCTGGCCGCCTGGTACGGCAATGGCGACAGCCGCCGCGACACCGGTTCCACCAAGGGCCGCAACTTCGACCATGGCCGCTGGTACGACTTCTACGGTGCCAACCTCGAACGCACCTATGGCAAGCAGGACAAGGCCCGCTGGGTCGACCACAGCATCGCGCGCCTGAAGGCCTGGGGCTTCAACACCGTCGGCAACTGGAGCGCGGGCGAGTTCAACACCAGCCAGCGCATGCCCTACACCATCCCGCTGTCGATCCATGGTGACTACGCCACCATCAGCACCGGGCTCGACTGGTGGGGCGGCATGCCCGACCCCTTCGACCCGCGCTTCGCCATGGCCGCCGAGCGTGCCATCGCCATCGCCGCCCGCGACCACCGTGACGACCCCTGGCTGATCGGCTACTTCGCCGACAACGAGCTGGCCTGGGCCGGCCCCGGCGCCGATCCGAAATCCCGCTACGCCCTGGCCTACGGCACCCTGCGCCTGACCACCGACGTACCGGCCAAGCGTGCCTTCCTCAAGCAGCTGCGCGACAAGTACCGCAACCAGCAGGGCCTGTCCCAGGCCTGGGGCATCGAGCTGCCGGCCTGGGAGCTGATGGAGGACCCGGGCTTCGAGGCGCCGCTGCCGAACCCCGAGCACCCGGCCATCGAGGAAGACCTCAAGCGCTTCCAGCGCTTCTTCGCCGACACCTACTTCAAGACCATCGCCGAGTCGATGAAGTGGCACGCGCCGAACCACCTGCTGCTGGGCGGCCGTTTCGCCGCGAGCGTGCCGGAGGCGGTGGAGTCCTGCGCCCAGTACTGCGATGTGCTGAGCTTCAACTTCTATACCCGCGAGCCGCAGCACGGTTACGACTTCGAGTACCTGCGCCAGCTGGACAAGCCGCTGATGGTCACCGAGTTCCACTTCGGCTCCCGCGATCGCGGCCCGTTCTGGGGCGGCGTCGCCGAGGTCTACAAGGAAGAGGAGCGTGGCCCGGCCTACGCCAACTTCCTCAAGAAGGCCCTGGAGGAGAAGCTGATCGTCGGCGCCCACTGGTTCCAGTACCTCGACCAGCCGGCCAGCGGCCGCCTGCTCGACGGCGAGAACGGCCACCTCGGCCTAGTGGGCATCACCGACCGTCCCTACGACGGCTTCATCAAGGCGGTGCGCAAGGCCAACCTGGATGTCGCCGCCCAACTGGCCAAGCCCGCTGAAGCCAAACCGGCCGACAAGCCGGCGGAGAAGGCAGCGGCCAAAACCGAGCAGAAGCCTGCCGCGGCACCTGCCGCCAAGCCCGAAGCCAAGCCTGAGCCGAAACCCGAGCCGAAACCCGAGCCGAAGCCTGAGGCCCAACCGCAAGCCGAGCCTGCTGCGCCCGCGCCTGCCGAGCAGCCCGAGCAATCGGAGAAGCCCGTCGGCAAGCCCACAGACGAAGCCACGCCCAAGCCGGACCCGGCGCCCAAGGTCGAGACCGACCCGGCGCAGAAGCAGGATGCGCCTGATGCATCCTGAGTCATTCGACTGACCGATGGACCCTGCGCCGAACTTCGGCGAGGTTCCCAAAGGACGGCGGCATTAGTAACAATGCCGCCGTCATTTTTTTCCGAGGAGAGTGCCGGTGCAGACCCAGGGTTACTTCGATTTGCGTTTCGAAGCGGTACGCGACGCGTTCGCCGCCCTGTTCGACGACTCCCAGGAGCGCGGTGCCGCGCTCTGCGTCCAGGTGGGCGGCGAGACCGTGCTCGACCTCTGGGCCGGGGTGGCCGACAAGGACGGCCAGGAAGCCTGGCAGACCGACACCATCCTCAACCTGTTCTCCTGCACCAAGACCTTCACCGCCGTCACCGCGTTGCAGCTGGTGGGCGAGGGCAAGCTCGAGCTGGACGTCCCCGTAGCCCGCTACTGGCCCGAGTTCGCCGCCGCCGGCAAGGAGCGCATCACCCTGCGCCAGTTGCTCAGTCACCGCGCCGGCCTGCCGGCGATCCGTCAGCCGCTGCCGGCCGAAGCACTCTACGACTGGCAGGTGATGACCGCCGCCCTGGCCGCCGAGGAACCCTGGTGGACGCCCGGCGAGGAACACGGCTACGCCCCTATCACCTACGGCTGGCTGGCCGGTGAGGCGATCCGCCTGGCCGATGGCCGTGGCCCGGGTGAATCCATCGCCGCCCGCATCGCCCGCCACCTGGGGCTGGATTTCCACGTTGGCCTGGATGACGCCGAGTTCCACCGGGTGGCCCACATCGCCCGCGCCAAGGGCAACATGGGCGACGCTTCGGCCCAGCGCCTGCTCAAGTGCATGATGACCGAGCCCACGGCCCTCAGTACCCGCGCCTTCACCAACCCGCCGTCGATCATGACCAGCACCAACAAGCCGGAATGGCGGCGCATGCAGCAGCCGGCGGCCAACGGCCATGGCAATGCCCGCAGCCTGGCGGGTTTCTACGCCGGCCTGCTGGACGGCCAGTTGCTCGACTCCGCGCTGCTTGCCGAGCTCACCCGTGAGCACGCCATCGGCGACGACCGCACCCTGCTGACCCGCACCCGTTTCGGCCTGGGCTGCATGCTCGACCAGCCGGACGTGGCCAACGCCACTTACGGCATGGGCCGCCTGGCCTTCGGTCACCCCGGCGCCGGTGGCTCCATCGGTTTTGCCGATCCCGAGCGCGAGGTCGCCTTCGGTTTCGTCACCAACACCCTGGGCCCCTATGTGCTGATGGACCCGCGCGCCCAGCATCTGGCCCGCACCCTGGCGAGCTGCCTGTAGCGGAACCGCTCGTCAGTTGCACGGAATATCCCTTTGCGGATGAAGGGGTTGCGTCCAGAATTTCAGCCTGTACCTGAGATTGATGCGCCATCATGCGATGGCGTATCGCCTTCTCCTTTTACCTGTTACGGGGGCCCCGCGATGAAGCTGCTCAAGTCGTCCACCTTGATCCTCTGCATGACCGTTTCCGGTTGCAGCACCTTCAGCCACGACAAGCCGGCTGCGGAAGCCCACGCGCAGAACAGCGGCACCAGCCATTGGTGGTGGCCGTTCGGTGGCAGCGACGACAAGGTGGCCAAGGCCGAGGTGCCCAAGGTCGACCAGAAGCTCACCCAGGCCTGGCTGGACCAGTACGAGCCGCGCCTGCGCGAGGCGGTGAAGGACAGCAAGCTGGAAGTGGAGCGCCGCGACAACCTGCTGGTGGTCACCGCGCCGGTGGAGGGCTCCTTCAACCCCGATCGCCCCAGCATGCTGCTGCCCATCACCCTCGGCCCCTTCAGCCGTGTCGCCAAGCTGGTGGAAGGCGATCCGAAGACCGGTGTGCTGGTTCTCGGCCATGCCGACACCTCCGGCGAAGACGCCCTCAACCGCAAGCTCAGCCAGGAGCGCGCCCAGGCGGTGGCGGCGATCTTCCGCCTCAGTGGCCTGCAGCGCGACCGCCTGTCGCTCAAGGGTGTCGGCTCCGACATGCCCCGTGCCGCCAACGACAGCAAGGACGGCCGTGCCCTGAACCGCCGCGTGGAAATCCTCCTCACCCCGCAGGACACCCTGGTCGCCCTGCTGGCCCGCTACAACCAGCCGCCGAAGGTGGCCCAGCAAGTGGTTGCGGCAGATCAAGGCAAATGAGCCTTGCTTGGGTAAGCTAGGCCTTTCCTTTTGCAGGACGCCGAGATGACCCAGACCCTCGCCGACATGCGTCGCGACTACACCCGCGACGGCCTCAGCGAAGCCCAGGCTCCCCAGGAGCCTTTCGCCCTGTTCCAGCAATGGTTCGGTGACGCGGTGAAGACCGAGCAACTGCCGGTCGAACCCAACGCCATGACCCTGGCGACCGTCGACGCCGACGGCCGCCCGCATTGCCGGGTGCTCCTGCTCAAGGGGCTCGATGCGCGGGGCTTCACCTTCTTCAGCAACTACGACAGCGCCAAGGGCGAGCAGCTTGCGGCCCGTCCGTTCGCCGCCATGACCTTCTTCTGGCCCAGCCTGGAGCGCCAGGTGCGCATCGAAGGCCGGGTGGAGCGGGTCACCCCGGAAGAGTCCGATGCCTATTTCCAGGTGCGCCCCTTGGGCAGCCGCATCGGTGCCTGGGCTTCACCCCAGAGCCGGGTGATCGCCGACCGCGCCGAGCTGGAACAGCTGCTCGCCGAGACCGAGCGACGCTTCCTCAACCTGGCGCCCACCTGCCCGCCGCACTGGGGCGGCTACCGCCTGCTGCCGGAGCGCGTCGAGTTCTGGCAGGGTCGCCCGAGCCGCCTGCACGACCGCCTCAACTACCGCTTGGTCGATGGCCAGTGGATGTTCGAACGCCTCGCCCCCTGAGGCTTTCCTGAGCGGCATGCGCGCCCTGTAGACTGGCGGCTTCCCCTGGAGGCCGCCCATGCTCGAACTCGATTCCACCCTGGCGCAGCACATCGTTGACCGTGCCATGGCCATCCTTCCGTACAACATCAACGTCATGGATGCCCAGGGCATGATCATCGGCAGCGGCGACCCGCTGCGCGTGCACACCCGCCACGAGGGTGCCCAACTGGTGCTGGCCAACCGCCGCGTGGTGGAGATCGACGAGCAGGCTGCCGCCTGCCTGCGTGGCGTGCGTCCCGGGGTGAACCTGCCGCTGTTCCATGCCGAGCGGCTGATCGGCGTGCTCGGCATCACCGGCGAGCCGGATGCGGTGCGCCCCTATGCCGAACTGGTGCGCATGGCTGCGGAGATGCTGGTGGAGCAGCGTCAGCTGCAGGCCGAGCGGCACTGGCAGCGCCACCAGCTGGACGCCTGGCTGAACCAGCTCGCCGATCCGCAGACCGACCTGGTGCACCTGGCCGCCGAAGCCGAGCGCATTGGCCTGCAACTGCCCTGGAGGCAGCAGGTCTGCGTGCTGGAACTGGTGGAGGAGGGGGACCCGCAGGAGCGTCGGGCACGGGTGCTGGATGGCCTGGCCCGACAGGGGATGCTGTGTGCGGCGCTGTCGGCCCGCGAGCTGATCTGCTGCCGCCTCTTCAGTGCCGAGCGCGATGACGATACCTGGCTGGCCCAGGCCGACGAACGTGGCTGGGGCATCGCCCGCCTGTGCATCAGCGACCCCCAGGCCGGCATCGGTGACCTGCGCGAAGCCGCCCTGGCGACCCGGTCGCTGCATGCCTTCGCCCGTGCCTGCCGAGCGCAGCAGCGCATCTTCCACCTGGAGGAGCACCGCTTGTCGACGCTGCTGTTCAGCCAGCGCAGCAACTGGCTGCTACGGCGCTGGCTCGGCCCGCTGCAGGCGCTGGTCGATGCGGATGACGACGGCGTGCTGTGTCGCACCCTGCAGTGTTGGCGTGAGCACGATGGGCACGGCAATGCCTGTGCCCAGGCCCTCGGCATTCACCGCAACACCCTGCGCTACCGGCTGGAACGCATCGCCGAACTGGTGGGGCTGGAGCGCCCGCGTCACGACCAGTTGCTGTTGCTCGGCCTGGGGCTGGACCTGCTGGGCTGGCCCAAGGTCGATTGTGCGAATGCACGGATGGGTGGCATCGAAGACGCTGTCCGTTAGGTCGTATGCATAAGGCTATTGCGCTCGGGATCGCGCAGAATCGGGCGGCTATCCGGCATCCATAACAACAACTAAGGAGTCCGCACATGGGCCTGGTCCTGATCCTGGCGGCGTTGATCGCCTTCATCGTGCTGTCCACCACCCGCTTCAAACTGCACCCCTTCCTCGCGCTGCTCGCCGCGGCCTTCATCGCCGGCTTCGCCTACCAGGTGCCCACCGGCGAGATCGTCAAGACCATCACCACCGGCTTCGGCAGCATCCTCGGCTACATCGGCATCGTCATCGTCCTGGGGACCGTCATCGGCGTGATCCTCGAGCGCAGCGGCGCGGCCATCACCATGGCCGAGACGGTCATCCGCCTGCTGGGCGAACGCTTCCCCACCCTGACCATGTCGATCATCGGCTACCTGGTGTCCATCCCGGTGTTCTGCGACTCCGGTTTCGTCATCCTCAACTCGCTGAAGAACGCCCTGGCGGCGCGCATGCGCGTCTCCACCGTGGCCATGAGCGTGGCCCTGGCCACCGGCCTCTACGCCACCCACACCTTCGTGCCGCCCACCCCCGGCCCCATCGCCGCCGCCGGCAACCTGGGCCTGGATGCCAGCCTCGGGCTGGTGATCGCCGTCGGGTTGGTGGTGGCACTGGCCACCGCCCTGGCCGGCATGTGGTGGGCCAACCGCTTCATCGGCCGTGAGGTGGAGTTGGAGGACGACCCGCTGTCGCAATCGGCGGACCAGGACTTCGCCGCCCTGCGTGCCGGCTACGGCAAGCTGCCCAGTGCCTTCCAGGCCTTCGCGCCGATCTTCGTGCCCATCCTGTTGATCTGCCTGGGCTCCATCGCCGCCTTCCCCGCCAAGCCCTTCGGCAGCGGCACCTTCTTCGGCCTGCTGAGCTTCCTCGGCCAGCCGGTGGTGGCCCTGCTGGTGGGTGTCGCCCTGGCCTGCACGCTGCTCAAGAGCGACGACAAGCGCAAGGAATTCCATGATCGTGTGGTGGAGGGCATCGTCTCCGCTGCGCCCATCCTGCTGATCACCGGTGCCGGCGGCGCGTTCGGCGCCATGCTCAAGGTCACTCCCCTGGGCGACTACCTGGGCAGCACCCTCTCGGCGCTGGGCATCGGCCTGTTCATGCCTTTCGTGGTCGCCGCCGCATTGAAGACCGCACAAGGCTCGACCACCGTGGCGCTGGTCACCACTTCCGCCTTGGTGGCGCCGCTGCTCGGCCAGCTTGGCCTGGACAGCGAGATGGGCCGTGTGCTCACCGTGATGGCCATCGGCGCCGGCGCCATGACCGTGTCCCATGCCAACGACAGCTTCTTCTGGGTGGTCACCCAGTTCAGCCGTATGCCGGTGTCCCTGGCCTACCGCGCGCAGACCCTGGCGACCCTGGTACAGGGTATCGTCGGCATGCTCGTCACCTGGCTGCTCAGCCTGATCCTGCTCTGACCGCAGTACCGCCCGGAGCCTGGTGCTCCGGGCACATCCCGAGGTAACCCGATGAAGATTGTGATTGCTCCCGATTCCTTCAAGGAAAGCCTGAGCGCGCCCGAAGTGGCTGCCGCCATCGGGCGCGGCTGGTCGTCGGTATTCCCGGCGGCCCAAGTGCTGCTGCGGCCCATGGCCGATGGCGGCGAAGGCACGGTGGACGCGGTGCTCGCGGCCAGCGGTGGCGAGCGGCGTATGGCGACCGTGCGCGGGCCGCTGGGGGATGAGGTCGAGGCGCACTGGGGCTGGCTGGGGGAGGGCAGCGCCATCATCGAAATGGCTGCCGCCAGCGGGCTGCATCTGGTGCCCGCCGGCGAGCGGGACGCTACCCGCACCAGCAGCTTCGGCACCGGTGAGTTGATCCGCCAGGCCCTGGACGCCGGCGCCACGCGCATCATCCTCGGCCTGGGCGGCAGTGCCACCAACGATGGCGGGGCCGGCCTCATGCAGGCCCTGGGGCTGCGCCTGCTGGATGCCGACGGGCGCGAATTGCCACCCGGTGGTGCCGCGCTGGCCGACCTGGCACGGATCGATCGCAGCGGCCTCGATTCACGTCTCGCCCATGTGCGGTTCGAAGTCGCGGCGGATGTGGATAACCCGCTCTGCGGTCCCCGGGGCGCCTCCCACGTCTTCGGCCCGCAGAAGGGCGCGAGCCCGGCACAGGTCGAGCAGCTGGATGCGGCGCTGCAACGTTATGCACAGGTGGTCGCCCAGGAACTGGGGCAGGACCACAGCCAGCAACCCGGCGTCGGCGCGGCCGGTGGGTTGGGCTTCGCTGCCCGGGCCTTCCTCGGGGCGTGTTTCCGTCCGGGGATCGAGCTGGTCGCTGAACTGGCCGGGTTGGCCGAGGCGGTGCAGGGCGCCGACCTGGTGATCACCGGAGAAGGGCGTCTCGACTCCCAGAGCCTGCATGGCAAGACGCCGGTGGGCGTGGCGCGTGTCGCACGGGCCGCCGGCGTGCCGGTCATCGCCCTGGCGGGCAGCCTGGGGGAGGGTTACCAGCGCCTGCGCGAGGCAGGTATCGAGGCGGCCTTCAGCCTGGTGCCCGGGCCGATGACGCTGGAGCGGGCGATGGCCGCGGCCGGCGATGAACTGGAGGCGCGTGCCGCCGATATCGCCCGGCTCTGGGCCTTGGCGGGGCGGGCTCAGGCGCCGGGGTAGCGCTGGGCGGCGCGCTCCAGCCAGGCAGGCAGGTCCTTGCGCTTGACCTTCTCGCGGCGGGCGGCCTGCAGCTGTTCGAGCATGTAGTCGCGGCGAGCGGCGTCCGCGCCGGCGAGGGACAGCGCCAGGTCACGGTCCATCCAGCGCTTGATGCGCACGTATATCCACCAGTGGAAATACAGCCCCGCTGCGGTGGTGGTGACGATGATGAAGTAATCCATGAACTACCCTTGCTCTGGCGGCACCCGGGCGCCTTGGCGTTGTCCGAGTGGTGAGTCTGTATGGAAACTGAACGGGTCGGCAGTTTGTTCAGGCGCCGGGTGACAGTTTCCGCCGCTGCGGAGTCTAATGGACGAGCATCCAATCTGGAGGAAATGCTATGCGTAAATCCGTTCTGCTAGTCGCTTCGTTCTCTGCGGTAGCGATGCTTCTGGGCGGCTGTCAGTCGAGCCTGACCGGAGACACCTATTCGCGCGACGAAGCACGCCAGGTGCAGACCGTGCGCATGGGCACCATCGAATCGCTGCGTCCGGTGAAGATCGAAGGCACCAAGACCCCGATCGGCGCAGGCGCCGGTGCGGTCGTCGGCGGTGTCGGCGGCAGCGCCATCGGTGGCGGGCGTGGCAGTGTGGTAGCGGCTGTGATCGGTGCGGTTGCCGGTGGCCTGCTGGGCGCTGCGACCGAAGAAGGCCTGACCCGTACCCAGGGCGTCGAGATCACCGTTCGCGAAGACGACGGCTCCATGCGCGCCTATGTGCAGGAAGTGCAGGAAAACGAGATTTTCCGTGTAGGCGAGCGCGTTCGCATCATGACCGTCAACGGTACCAGCCGCGTTTCCCACTGATCCCGGTTCGCCTGCAGGAGCGAGTCGGCCCCCGTTTCGTCTCCCGTCTGCATCGCTGCCTTCCCAACGCGGCTGCCCCTCATGGGGTAGCCGTCGTCGTTTCAGGGAGACGGGTTTTGCTAGTTTTTTGAAATAATTCAATGCATGTCCGGCAATCGATAGTTATGGATAATCGTCGAGTTTTCGCCTTGCCGGACTTCAGCGCTGGACGGGGCCTAGTATGGGAGGGTCATCGATGTTTCTGGCGCTGATTGTCGCGCTGCCTTTTCTGGGCGCTCTGTTGCCTTTGCTCGCCGAACGCCTGGGACGTAACCAGGCGTCGCTGGCGGCTGCCTTCGCGCCGCTGGCCGGGCTGATCCTGCTGCTGATGCAGGCCCCCGCCGTGCTGGGTGGGGAAACCCTGAAGCTGATGCTGCCCTGGTTGCCGGGGCTGGGCCTGAACTTCAGCCTGCGCCTGGATGGCCTGGGTTTTCTCTTCGCGTTGCTGATCCTCGGCATCGGCCTGCTGGTCATCCTCTACGCCCGCTACTACCTGTCCGAGCGCGAACCCATCGGCCGCTTCTTCGCCTTCCTGCAACTGTTCATGGGCGCCATGCTCGGCGTGGTGCTCTCCGAGAACCTGCTGCTGATGCTGGTGTTCTGGGAGGCCACCAGCCTCTCGTCCTTCCTGCTGATCGGCTTCTGGGGCCATCGTTCGGATGCCCGCAAGGGCGCGCGCATGGCGCTGACGGTGACCGGTGCCGGCGGCCTGGCGCTGCTGGCGGGCATCCTCCTGCTGGGGCATGTGGCCGGCAGCTTCGAGCTGACCGACGTGCTGGCGGCGGGTGACATCATCCGTGCCCACTCGCTCTATCCGGTGCTGCTGTGCCTGGTGCTGCTGGGCGCGCTGACCAAGTCCGCGCAGTTCCCCTTCCATTTCTGGCTGCCCCACGCGATGGCGGCGCCGACGCCGGTATCCGCCTACCTGCACTCGGCGACCATGGTCAAGGCCGGGGTCTTCCTCCTGGCGCGCCTCTACCCGGCCCTGGCCGGCACCGACTGGTGGTTCTACCTGGTGAGCCTGAGCGGGCTGTCGACCCTGCTGCTGGGCGCGACGATGGCGCTCTTCCAGCATGACCTCAAGGGCCTGCTGGCCTACTCGACCATCAGCCACCTGGGCCTGATCACCCTGCTGTTCGGCCTCGACTCGCCGATGTCCAACGTCGCGGCGGTGTTCCACATCATCAACCACGCCACTTTCAAAGCCTCGCTGTTCATGGCGGCGGGGATCATCGACCACGAGACCGGCAGCCGCGACATGCGCCTGATCAACGGCATGTGGCGCTACCTGCCGCACACCGCAGTGCTGGCGATGGTGGCGTCCCTGGCGATGGCTGGGGTGCCGCTGCTCAACGGTTTCCTCAGCAAGGAGATGTTCTTCGGCGAGGCCCTTAGCCAGAACATGGCAGGCGGGCTGCACTGGCTGCTGCCGCTGGGGGCGACCCTGGCGGGCGTGTTCTCGGTGGCCTATTCACTGCGCTTCGTGCATGACGTGTTCTTCAATGGCGAGCCCAAGCCGTTGCCGAAGTTCCCGCCCCACGAGCCGCCGCGCTACATGAAGGTGCCGGTGGAAATCCTCGTGGCGCTCTGCGTGCTGGTGGGCATGGCGCCCAACTTCACCGTGGCGCCGCTGCTGGCGGTGGCCGCCAGCGCCAGCCTGGGTGGCGAGCTGCCCGAGTACAGCCTGGCGATCTGGCACGGCTTCAACCTGCCGCTGGCGATGAGCTGCATCGCCCTGGTCGGCGGTGTGCTCCTCTATATCGGGCGCAAGCCGCTGTTCCGCTGGTACGCCGGCTTGCCGGATGCCGATGCCAAGCTGGTGTTCGAGGGGGTTATGCAGCGCCTGGTGCGGGGCGCCACCCGCCTGACCGCCAGCCTGGAGAACGGCTCGCAACAGCGCTACCTGGCTCTGCTGCTGCTCGCGGCAGTGGTGGTGGTGGCCGTGTCGCTCTGGCCCCTGGCGCAGCTGACCGGCTCGCGCCCGCCAATGCCGATCGACGGCGCCAGCGCCGTGGGCATGCTGGTGCTGTCGGTGGCGGGCGTGCTCACCGCCGTGTTCCATCGCCAGCGCCTGGTGGCCCTGCTGGTCCTCGGCGTCGGCGGCCTGCTGGTGGCCCTGGCCTTCGCTCGCTTCTCCGCCCCCGACCTGGCGCTGACCCAGCTCTCGGTGGAAGTGGTGACCATGGTCCTGCTGATGCTGGCCATGTATTACCTGCCTTCGCGCACGCCTAACGAAAGCACCCTGGGCCGGCGTACCCGCGACCTGCTGCTGGCTCTAGGCGGCGGCGGTGTGGTGGGGCTGCTGACCTACGGGGTGCTGACTCGGCCCTACCAGACCATCGCCGATTTCTTCCTGGAGAACGCGGTGAGTGGTGGCGGCGGCCACAACGCGGTGAACGTGATACTGGTGGACTTCCGCGGCTTCGACACCCTGGGCGAGATCACCGTACTGGCCATCGCCGCAGTGGGCGTGCATGCGTTGCTGTCCGGCCTGCGCCTGACCAACCCCACCTGCGATCCCCAGGGCCGCAACTGGGCGCGCTCCAGCCGGCCGCTGATCCTCGAGACCCTGTCGCGCCTGCTGCTGCCTCTGGCGCTGCTGGTGTCCGCCTTCATTTTCCTGCGTGGGCACAACCTGCCTGGCGGTGGCTTCATCGCCGGGCTGATCACCGCCTCCGCGCTGATCCTGCAGTACATCGCCACCGGTTCGGCCTGGGTCGAGCAGCGCCGGCCGCTGCGCTACCAGCGCCTGGCCGGTGCCGGGGTGATGATCGCCGGTCTCACCGGGCTGGGCAGCCTGGTGTTCGGCGCCCCCTTCCTGACCTCGGCCTTCGATCACTTCCACCTGCCGCTGGTGGGCGAGATCGAGCTGGCCACCGCGCTGTTCTTCGACCTGGGCGTATACCTGGCCGTGGTCGGGGCCGTGATGCTGATGCTGGCCGGCCTCGGCAAGCTCAGCCTGCACCCGCCAATCACCGAGGAGATCCACTGATGGAGGCCCTGTTCGCCGTCACCCTTGGCCTGCTCACCGCCAGCGGCATCTACCTGCTGCTGCGGGCGCGCACCTTCCCCGTGGTACTGGGGCTGACCCTGCTGTCCTATGCCGTCAACCTGTTCCTCTTCGCCATGGGCCGCCTGGCCGGCGACGCGGCGGTGATCGGCAGCGGCGGCCAGTACGCCGACCCGCTGCCCCAGGCGCTGGTGCTCACCGCCATCGTCATCGGCTTCGCCATGACCGCCTTCGTGGTGACCCTGGCGCTGCGCGGCGTGGGCGAGCTGGGCAATGACCACGTGGATGGCCGCGCGGACGGGGAGGGGCGATGAGTCACCTGTCCATCCTGCCGATCCTGATTCCGATGCTCGCCGGGGCATTGCTGCTGATGTTGCCCTCCCTGGAGCGGCTCAAGCGCAGCATCTCGGTGCTCGCCACCCTGGCCCTGGTGCCCCTGGCGCTGGTGCTGATGGCCCGCGCCGACGACGGCCAACTGCAGGTCTATGCCCTGGGGGGCTGGCAGCCGCCGTTCGGCATCGTCCTGCTGCTGGACCGCTTCGCCGCGCTGATGCTGCTGGCCACCGCCGTGCTCGGCAGCGCCGTGGTGCTCTATGCCATTCGTGGCGACGACCGCCGTGGCCTGCGCTTCCATGCGTTGCTGCAGTTCCAGCTGCTGGGCATCAACGGCGCCTTCCTGACGGGTGACCTGTTCAACCTCTTCGTGTTCTTCGAGGTCATGCTGATCGCCTCCTACGCGCTGCTGTTCCACGGCGGCGGTGCGGAGCGGGTGCGTGCCGGGTTGCACTACGTGGTGCTCAACCTGGTGGGCTCGGCGTTCTTCCTGATCGCCGTCGGCGTGCTGTATGGCATCACCGGCACCCTGAACATGAGCGACCTGGCCAACAAGGTGGCCCTGGCCGATGCCGACAGCGCGCCGCTGCTGGCCGCCGCCGGGCTGCTCCTGCTGGTGGTGTTCGCCCTCAAGGCGGCGCTGCTGCCGCTGCACTTCTGGCTGCCACGCGCCTACTCGGCTGCCAGTGCGCCGGTGGCGGCGCTGTTCGCGATCATGACCAAGGTCGGCGTTTACTCCATCGTCCGCGTCTACCTGCTGGTGTTCGGCGCCGGTGCCGGGCAGCTGGCCGATCTCGCCCTCGACTGGCTCTGGCCCCTGGCCCTGGCCACCATGGCGCTGGCCGCCATCGGTGCCCTGGCCGCCGACCGCCTGCAGGGGCTGGTGGCCTACCTGGTGCTTCTCTCCGCCGGCACCCTGCTGGCCGCCGTGGCCCTGGGGACCCCCGAGTCCCTTGCCGCCGCGCTGTTCTACCTGCTGCACAGCACCTGGGTGGCCGGCGGGATGTTCTTGCTCGCGGACCTGATCGCCCGCCAGCGCGGCGACAAGGCCGGCCTGCTGGTGCAGGGCCCAGCGCTGATGAACCCGCACCTGCTGGGCGGCGCCTTCTTCTTCGCTGCCATCGCCGTGGCTGGCCTGCCGCCCCTGTCCGGTTTCATCGGCAAGGTGCTGCTGCTCAAGGCGGTGGCGCCGGGCATGCAGGCGGCGATGCTGTGGTCGGCGCTGCTGGGCGGCAGCCTGCTCGGCCTCATCGCCCTCAGCCGTGCCGGCAGCACGCTGTTCTGGCGGATCGGCAACGACAGGCTCGGCAGCGCCGAACTGGACCGTGGCCGCCTGCTGGCGACCCTGGCCCTGCTGGCCACCGCCGTGGCGCTGGTGGTCTTCGCCGCGCCGCTGCTGGACTACGTCCAGGCTACCGCCGCGCAGCTGCACGACGTCGGCCTCTATCGCCAGGTGAGCCTGCCAGGAGTGGCGCCATGATCCGCCGCCTGCTGCCCCATCCGACCATGAGCCTGCTGCTGTTGCTGGTATGGCTGCTGTTGTCGAACTCCATCGCCTTCGGCCACTGGCTGCTGGGTGGCCTGCTCGGGGTGGCCATCCCGCTGCTGTGCAACCCGCTGATGATCGACCGCCCCCGGGAGTGGCACCCGACCCGTCTGGGGCGTTTCGTGCTGCTGGTGATGTGGGACATCCTGGTGGCCAACTTCCAGGTCGCGCGCCAGACCCTCGGCCCGCTGGAGCGGCTGCGCCCGGCCTTCGTCGAGGTGCCCATCGACCTGGACGACGAGATGGCCATCAGCATCCTGGTGTGCGTGGTTTCGCTGACCCCGGGCTCGGTCTCCGCCGACCTCTCGGCCGACCGCCGGACCCTGCTCGTGCACGCCCTGGACGTACCGGACGACGCCGCGCTGATCGCCGAGATCAAGTCGCGCTACGAGGCGCCCCTGAAGGAGGTCTTCCCATGCTCGCCTACGTGATCCCGCTGTGCCTCGTGCTGCTGGTCATCGCCCTGCTGCTGACCCTGGCACGCCTGGTGCGCGGCCCGTGCCTGCCCGACCGGGTACTGGCCCTGGACACCCTCTACGTCAACGCCATCGCCCTGCTCATGCTGCTGGGCATCTGGCAGGGCACCAACCTCTACTTCGAAGTGGCGCTGCTGATCGCCGTGCTCGGCTTCGTCGGCACCGTGGCGGTGGCCAAGTACATGCTCCGAGGAGACATCATCGAATGAACGCCGAGCCCCTGGCCCTGTGGGTCGAGATCCTCATCTCGCTGTTCCTCCTGCTCGGCGCTGTCTTCGTGCTGATCGGCGCCATCGGCCTGTTCCGCCTGCCGGACTTCTTCATGCGCCTGCACGGGCCGACCAAGGCCACCACCCTGGGTGTCGGCAGCCTGGTGGTGGCCTCGCTGATCTACTTCTCGGCCACCCGCGAAGGGCTCAGCGTGCATGAGCTGCTGATCAGCCTGTTCCTCTTCATCAGCGCCCCGGTCAGCGCCTACATGCTGGCCAAGGCGGCGGTGCTGCAGCAGCTGCCGCTGACCCGCAAGACCCGCGGCAAACCCTGGGAGCAGTAACAGTTTCATCGCCCCGCTGTGCCTGTCGCGGCGCCGTCCTGGCGCCTAGACTTGGGTTTTTCCCGGAGGCAGTAAATGGCGCAGCAAGGTCGTTGGTTGGCGGTCGCCTGCCTGGTGCTGGCCATGGCCCTGTGGGGCAGTTCCTTCATCGCCCTCAAGCTCGCCTTCCGCGAAGTCGCGCCCATGTGGGTGATCTTCGCGCGCATGGCCCTGGGCAGCCTGATCTTCCTGCTCGCCTGGCGCTGGCGCGGTGATTGCGACCCGCGGCCCGGTGACTGGAAATACTTCCTCGGCCTGGCCGCCTGCGAACCCTGCCTGTACTTCATCTTCGAAGCCCTGGCCCTGCAGCACACCAGCGCCGCCCAGGCGGGCATGATCACCGCGCTGCTGCCCCTGCTGGTGGCCGTCGGCGCCTACGTCTTCCTCCGTGAACGCATCACCCGCACCACCCTGGCGGGCTTCCTCCTGGCGGTGGCCGGCGCGGTGTGGCTGAGCCTGGCCAGCGAGGCGGACCTCCACGCCTCGGCGCCCCTGCTGGGCAACTTCTACGAATTCCTCGCCATGGTCTGCGCCACCGGCTACACCCTGCTGCTCAAGCACCTGTCAGCGCGCTATTCGGTGTTCCTGCTGACGGCGATGCAGGCCTTCATCGGTGCGCTGTTCTTCCTGCCGGTGGCGGCGCTCTCGGCGCCCCTGCCTGAAGCGCCCAGCGCGCTGGCCATCGGCGCCATGGTCTACCTGGGCGTGGTCGTCACCGTCGGCGCCTATGGCCTGTACAACTTCGGGGTGGGCCGCCTGCCGGCCAGCCAGGCGTCGGGGTTCATCAACCTGATTCCGATGTTCACCCTGATCTTCGCCATGCTCCTGCTGGATGAGCGCCTCAGCCCCATGCAGCTGGGCGCCGCCACCCTGGTGTTCGCCGGGGTGGCCCTGAGCCAATGGCGCAACGCTCCGCCGGCCCCCGCCGGCATCCTGGATTGAGAAGAGGTTGATATGAACGACCCCCGCACCTGGACCCAGGAAGCCATCCGCATCATCGAGGCGGACTTCCAGCGCAGTGCCGACACCCACCTGATCCCCCTGCCGCTTCCCGGCCTGCCGGGCATCGAGCTGTACTTCAAGGACGAGTCGAGCCACCCCACCGGTAGCCTCAAGCACCGGCTGGCGCGCTCGCTGTTCCTCTATGCCCTGTGCAACGGCTGGCTCAGGGCGGGCGCGCCGGTGATCGAGGCGTCCAGCGGCTCGACGGCGATCTCCGAAGCCTATTTCGCCCGCCTGCTGGGGCTGCCTTTCATCGCCGTGATGCCCGCCACCACCTCGCCGGAGAAGATCGCCCAGATCGCCTTCTACGGCGGCAAGAGCCACCTGGTGAACGACCCGACGCAGATCTACGCCGAGTCCGAGCGCCTGGCTCGCGAGAGCGGTGGGCACTTCATGGACCAGTTCACCTACGCCGAGCGCGCCACCGACTGGCGGGCCAACAACAACATCGCCGAGTCGATCTTCCAGCAGATGCGCCACGAGCATTTCCCCGAGCCGGCCTGGCTGGTTTCCAGCCCCGGCACCGGCGGCACCCTGGCGACCCTGGGCCGTTACGTGCGCTATCGCCAGCACTGCACCCGGGTGTTCTGCGCCGACGCCGAACGCTCGGTGTTCTTCGACAGCTACCGCAGTGGCGACCGCAGCCTGACCCTGGAGCAGGGGTCGCGCATCGAGGGCATTGGCCGTCCCCGGGTGGAGGCCTCTTTCCTGCCCCAGGTGATCGATGCCATGGCCAAGGTGCCCGATGCCCTGTCCCTGGCCGCCATGCACTACCTGGCCCAGCGCCTGGGCCGGCGTGTGGGCGGTTCCAGCGGCACCAACCTGGTGGGCGCATTGCTGGTGGGCCTGCGCATGGTCGCGGCGGGGGAGAAGGGCTCGGTGGTGGCGATCCTCTGCGATGGCGGCGAGCGCTACGCCACCACCTATTACGACGACGCCTGGCTGCAGTCCCAGGGCTACACCCTGGAGCCCCTGGTGGCGGCCATCGCCGCCTGCGCGGAGCAAGGCGCGGCGTTGCCCGATTCGATCCAGGTGGCGGGCCTGTGAGCCTGGATGACGGCGTGCAGCTGCGCACCGGGCGGGCTGGGGATATCGAGGCGATGGCCGCCTTCATCTTCGAGCACGGCCCCAACCCCTGGAATTTCCTCCCGGAAGACGAAGTGCGCGAGCACCTGGCGGGGATCGCCGATGGCCGCGTGCAGGCGTTGCTGGCCGAGGAGCGGGGCGTGCTGGCCGGTTTCATCACCTTCTACTTCAGCACCGGCTTCGCCGAGCACCAGGAGGCTGGACGCGATGACTCGCCCCGCGCCTATGTCTGCGAGGCGGTGGTGCACCGCGAGCTGGCCGGGCGCGGCCTGGGCTCGTGCATGCTGCAGGCGGTGGTCGAGCGCCTGGCGGAGCAGGGCGTGGAGGATGTCTATATCGAGCGTCACGAAGAGAACGCGGGCTCGGCAGGCATGATGCGCAAGGCGGGCTTCCGCGAGCTGCGCACCTTCGATGACCCGCAGCGCCGTGCCACCGGTTCGCGGCGCACGACGCTCTGTCACCTGCGGCTGGACTGAGGCTCAGCGCTCCAGCCAGGCCAGCATCACATCCAGCATGCGGTTGGCGAAGGCCCATTCGTTGTCGTACCAAGCCAGCACCTTGACCAGCTCGCCCTGCACGCGGGTGTGGGCGAGGTCCGCCACGCAGGACACCGAGTGGCCGTTGAAGTCCACGGACACCAAGGCCTCTTCGTTGCACTCCATCACCCCCGCAGGCATGCGCGCGGCCCCTTCGCGCAGGGCGGCGTTGACCGCCTCGCGGGTGGCCGGGCGCTCGGCGATGAAGCTCATGTCCACCAGTGATACGTTGGGCGTCGGCACCCGCACCGCCATGCCGTCCAGGCGCCCGGCCAGCTCGGGGATGACCAGGCCGATGGCCCGCGCCGCCCCGGTGGCGGTGGGGATCATCGACAGGGCGGCGGCGCGGGCGCGGTAGAGATCGTCGTGGGTCTTGTCCAGCAGGTTTTGGTCGTTGGTGTAGGCGTGCACCGTGGTCACCAGGCCGCTGCGGATGCCGAATGCCTGGTGCAGCACCTGGGCCAGGGGCGCCAGGCAGTTGGTGGTGCAGGAGGCATTGGAAACGATGCGCTGCTCGCCCAGCAGCCCATGGTTGACGCCGTAGACCAGGGTCAGGTCGGCGCTGTCCAGCGGGTGGGAGAGCAGCACCCGGGGGGCGCCGGCGGCGAGGTGGCGTTCCACCTGTTCGCGGCTCTTCATGCGGCCGGAGCATTCCACCACCAGGTCCACGCCCAGCTCGCTCCAGGGCAGGTGTACCGGGTCGCTCTGGGCGAGCAGGCGGATGGATTGCAGGCCGATGTCCATGCAGTCGCCGTTGAGCTTCACGGGGCAGGCGAAGCGGCCGAAGGTGGAGTCGAAGCGGGTCAGGTGGGCGAGGGTGGTGGCGTCGCCGAGGTCGTTGATCGCCTCGATCCGTACGCGGGCGTCGAGGCCCCGTTCGAAGAGGGCGCGGACCAGGGCGCGGCCGATGCGGCCATATCCGTTCAATGCGATGCGCAGCATGTCGTTCTCCTTATGCTTGTCCATGGACAAGCTTAGGAGGTCGCCGCCGGTGGCGCGCCCCGACCGCCCGGTTATGGCGGCCGAGTGTGCAGCGGGAAAGCGGCCCGGCCGGGGTCGGCCGGGCAGGGGCTCACTCGTTGCGCGAGCCGCCGAAGTAGGCGCAGCCACGCAGGGGCTTGCCGTCCAGGCGCAGTTCGGCGGTCAGGTGCTGCACCGAGCCGCTCATGGCGTCGACGCAGCGCTGCGGGGCGACCCAGAGCTCCACGCGCTTGCCGTTGGCTTCGCTGGTGAGGTTGAAGCGGCCGTCGGGCAGCTGTTCTTCCATGTAGGGCAGGGCGACGGGCTCCTGGCCGAGCTGCTCCAGCACCAGACCCTTGGCGTTGACGTTGATGTTCCACTCCGGCTCGTGGCCGCTGGCGCGCAGCAGCAGGCGCTTGAAGTTGAGGTCTTCGCAGCCATGGCCTTCGCGCTGCAGGCGGTAGAGCTGGGTGACGTCCATCTGGCCGTCGGCGCCCTTGCTGGCGCCGAGGTTGCCGCGCAGGTCGACGAACAGCGGGCCGGGGCCATCGTCCAGCAGGGTGGCGGCTTCCTGGAGGATGCCGGTGGCGCCGCTGTCGGCGACCACGAAGCGGCGCTGCTCGGAGCAGGGGCGGAACAGCAGGTGGCCGGCGTCGGCGCTCAGCTCACCCTGGGTGCGCGGCGCCAGGGGCGCGGGTGCGTCTTCGGTGGCGAACATCTGGCAGCCGGCGAAGAGGGGGAGCAGACTGAAAAGCAGTGGACGGACAACGCGCATCGGTGGGCCTCCTGAAGGGAGCGGCCACGTTACCGGGGCGCCTCGGTGATCTCAAGGGCGGGGAAGCAGGATGATCCAGTGCAGGCGGGTGTACGAGGAGAAGCGGGACGACGACGGCCAGCGGGTGCTGGTGGACCGGCTGTGGCCCCGGGGCTGCCGCAAGGAGGCGCTGGGGCTCGACGCCTGGTTGCGCGAGGTGGCGCCTTCGGCCGAGCTGCGCCGGGACTTCTGCCACGATCCGGCGCTGTTCGAGGAGTTCCGCCTGCGCTATCGCGGTGAGCTGGCCGCCCACCCCGAGCATTGGCAGGGGCTGCTGCAGATGGCCCGGCAGGGCACCCTCACGCTGCTGTTCGCCGCCCGCGAGGAGCAGGCCAACAACGCCCGGGTGCTGGCCGAGTTCCTCGAGGAGGAACTGGACCGCGAAGGCCCGTCCAGCTCGCCGGTGTGTTACGCCGGCGAGGCCTGAGCCTTACCAGACGCGGTACACCTGGCCGGTCTGCGCGCCCTCGGCGCTCTTCGCATAGGCCAGGGCGGCGACGGCGGCCGGCACGGCCTTGTAGCCACGGAAGAAGGGGCCGTAGGAGGGCAGGGCCTCTTCGATCACCGTGGGGCTGACGCTGTTGATGCGCAGGCCGCGGGGCAGCTCGATGGCGGCGCTTTTCACGAAGCTGTCGAGGGCACCGTTGACCATGCTCGCCGAGGAGCCGGCGCGGATCGGGTCGTCGCTGAGCACACCCGAGGTGAGGGTGAAGGAGGCGCCGTCGTTGGCGAACTCGCGGCCGATCAGCACCAGGTTCACCTGGCCCATCAGCTTGTCCGCCAGGCCCACGGCGAACTGCGCCTCGCCCATTTCCGCCAGCGCGCCGAAGTGCACCTTGCCGGTGGCGCTGATCAGCGCGTCGAAGCGGCCGGTCTGCTCGAACAGGCGGCGGATCGACGCGGCGTCGCGGATGTCCACCTGAACGTCGCCGCTGCTGTGGCCGACGCGGATGATCTCGTGGCGTTCCTTGAGCTCGTTGTCGATGGCCTGGCCGATGGTGCCGCTGGCGCCGATGAGGATGATCTTCATGGGTTCGATTCCTGCGTGTGTGGATGACTGAAGCCAGTGTAGAGTCGCTTTTGTTGTCGATAATCCAGGCAATCGGAAACCTGTGGTTCTCATATGGAAACAGTGAGGGGCTCCCATGAGCGAGATGGATGACCTGGCGGCCTTCGCCGTGCTGTTGGAGGCGGGCAGCTTCACCCGCGCCGCCGAGCGCCTGGGCTGCAGCAAGGGGCAGTTGTCCAAGCGCATGCGCCAGCTGGAGCAGGGCCTCGGCGCCACCCTGCTGCACCGCACCACGCGACGGCTGGACCTGACCGCCGCCGGCGCCGCGCTGCTGCCCGAGGCCCAGGCGCTGCTGGCCCAGGCCACCCGGGCGCGCCAGGCGGTGCAGCGCCTGCAGGAAGACATCAGTGGGCGGGTGCGCATCACGGTGCCGGTGTCCCTGGGGGAGACCTTCTTCGATGCCCTGCTGCTGGAATTCACCCGCCGCTACCCCGAGGTGCGGGTGGAGCTGGACCTGAGCAACAGTTACCGCGACCTGGTCACCGAGGGCTACGACCTGGGGGTGCGCTCCGGCCCGCACCTGGACGAGCGCCTGGTGGCGCGGCCGCTGTTCTCCCTGGAGGAGATCACCTGCGCCGCGCCCGCGTACCTGGCCCGCCATGGCGAGCCCCAGGCACCGGCGGACCTGGCCGGGCACCAGTGCCTGCTCAACACCCATTACGCCGGCTACGAGGAGTGGCTCTACCACCGCCAGCACCAGCTGGAGCGGGTCAGCGTGGCCGGCAACCTAGCGAGCAACCACTACAGCCTGCTGAAGAAGGCGGCGCTGTCCGGTGCCGGCATCGCCCGGTTGCCGTCCTACATGCTCCATGACGAGCTGGCCGACGGCCGCCTGCAGTGGCTGTTGCGTGGCTACCAGACCCGGCAGTCGCCGGTGTTCCTCGTGCACCCCTATCAGGGCGGCCTGCCACGCCGCACCCAGGTGCTGATGGACTACCTGCTGGACTGGTTCGAGCGTAGCCGCCAGGCGCTGGACAGGTTGGGGCTGTAGAGGGCTCCTGCTCAGCATGGGTTTCGCTGCGCTCGCGGAACGCCGCCCGACCCATCCTACGTCTGAGAAACCCAGCGCAGCGGGGCTGGGCAGCGTGATGTCGGGCCTCGCTGCGCTCGGCGCCAACCTACGGTGCGGCTCCCGGCCTTTGTTTCCGGCACCAATGAAAACGGCCCCGAAAGGGGCCGTTGTCGTACCGCAGCGGGGATCAGCCGCCCAGGTAGGCGTCGCGCACCTTGGGGTCGGTGAGCAGCGCTTCGCCAGTGCCTTGCATGACGATGCGACCGTTCTCCAGCACGTAGCCGCGGTCGGCGAGTTTGAGCGCCTGGTTGGCGTTCTGCTCGACGAGGAACACGGTCACGCCATCACGGCGCAGCTGTTCGATGATGTCGAAGATCTGCTGGATGATGATCGGCGCCAGGCCCAGGGAGGGTTCGTCGAGCAGCAGCAGTTGCGGCTTGCTCATCAGCGCGCGGCCGATGGCGAGCATCTGCTGTTCGCCACCGGACATGGTGCCGGCGCGCTGCTCGAAGCGTTCCTTGAGGCGCGGGAAGAGGCCGAGGATCTTGTCCATCTGCTCGTCGTAATCACCCTTGGGCGTGAAGAAACCGCCCATGGCCAGGTTCTCCTCGACGGTCAGGCGGGCGAACACGCGACGGCCTTCCGGCACCACCGCGATGCTCTTGCGCATGATGTCGCTGGATTCCTGGCCGACCAGTTCCTCGCCCAGGTAGCGGATGCTGCCGCTGGCGGCGCGCGGCGAGCCGCAGAGGGTCATCAGCAGGGTCGACTTGCCGGCACCGTTGGCGCCGATCAGGGTGACGATCTCGCCCTTGCTCACTTCCATGCTGACGTCGTGCAGCGCCTGGACCTTGCCGTAGAAGGTGGAAACCTTGTCGAAACTCAGCATGGCTCAGGCCTCCCCCAGATAGGCTTTGATCACATCCGGGTTGCTGCGGATCTGCTCCGGCGTACCGTCGGCCAGGGGGGTGCCCTGGTTGATCACGTAGATATGGTCGGAAATGCTCATCACCAGGTGCATGTCGTGCTCGATCAGCAGCACGGTGACGTTGTACTCGTTGCGCAGCAGGGCGATCAGGGCCTTGAGGTCCTCGGTCTCGCGCGGGTTGAGGCCGGCGGCCGGCTCGTCGAGCATGAGGATGCGCGGGCGCGTCATCATGCAGCGGGCGATTTCCAGGCGACGCTGCTGGCCGTAGGCGAGGGTACCCGCCGGGCGGTTGGCGACGTCGGTCAGGTTGACCTGCTCGAGCCAGTGCGCGGCGTAGTCCATGGCCTCGCGCTCGCTCTTGCGGAAGCCCGGGGTCTTGAACAGGCCGGCCAGGAAATTGGTGTTGAGGTGACGATGCTGGGCGACCAGCAGGTTCTCGACAGCGGTCATTTCCTTGAACAGGCGGACGTTCTGGAAGGTACGCACCACGCCCTTGCGGGCGATCTTGTGGCCCGGCAGGCCTTCGATCTGCTCACCGTCGAGGCGGATGCTGCCGCCGGTGGGCTGGTAGAAGCCGGTCAGGCAGTTGAATACGGTGGTCTTGCCGGCGCCGTTCGGGCCGATCATCGAGACCACCTGTTTTTCTTGGACGGACAGTGCCACGCCGTTGACGGCCAGGAGGCCGCCGAAACGCATGGAAAGGCCGCTTACTTCCAGGATCGGGCGGCTCATCACTTCAGCTCCAGGTGGGGACGTTGCATGGGCAGCAGGCCCTGCGGACGCCAGATCATCATCAGCACCATCAGGGCGCCGAACATCAGCATGCGGTACTCGTTGAATTCACGGGCGAGTTCCGGCAGCAGGATCATCACGATCGCGGCGAGGATGATCCCCAGCTGCGACCCCATGCCACCCAGCACGACGATGGCGAGGATGATCGCCGACTCGATGAAGGTGAAGGACTCCGGGGTCACCAGGCCTTGGCGCGCGGCGAAGAAGCTGCCGGCGAAACCGGCGAAGCAGGCGCCCAGGGTGAATGCGGAGAGCTTGATGATGGTGGGGTTCATGCCCAGTGCGCGGCAGGCGATCTCGTCTTCACGCAGCGCTTCCCAGGCACGGCCGATGGGCATGCGCAGGAGGCGGTTGATCACGAACAGGGTCAGCAGCACCAACAGCAGGGCGATCAGGTAGAGGAACACCACCTTGTTCACCGAGTTGTAGGCAATGCCGAAGTACTCGTGGAAGGTCTGCATGCCTTCGGCCGCGCGGCGCTCGAAGGAGAGGCCGAACAGGCTCGGCTTCTCGATGTTGCTGATGCCGTTGGGGCCGCCGGTGATCTCGGTGAGGTTGCGCAGGAGAATGCGGATGATCTCGCCGAAGCCAAGGGTCACGATGGCCAGGTAGTCACCGCGCAGGCGCAGCACCGGGAAGCCGAGGATGAAGCCGAAGAAGGCCGCCATCAGGCCGGCGATCGGCAGGCATACCCAGAAGCCCAGGCCGTAGTAGTGCGACAGCAGCGCGTAGCTGTAGGCGCCCACGGCGTAGAAGCCCACGTAGCCCAGGTCCAGCAGGCCGGCGAGGCCGACCACGATGTTCAGGCCGAGGCCGAGCATCACGTAGATCAGGATCAGGGTGGCGATGTCCACCGCGCCGCGGGAGCCGAAGAACGGCCAGGCGAGGGCGACCACCACCAGGCCGAGGATGATCCAGCGCTGGGTGGAGGGCAGGGTGAGGAAGTTGCTGGTCTTGCTGGAGAGCTTCGGCAGCTTCGGCGCGTTTTCCAGGGCACTCGTCAGGCGGGTGCGGAACAACTGCCAGAAGAACATGGCGATGGCGCAACCGGCGATGGTCCAGAGCACGGCGGGGCTGGCGCCCTGCACCTGCAGGCTGATGCCCACGGTGCTGAGCTTCAGGCCCATCACCGGGTAGGCGACGGCCAGCACCAGCAGCGCGCTGAAGAACGCGGTCTTGAGGGATTTCTGGGTGATCATACTTTTTCGACCTCCGGACGACCGAGGATGCCGGTGGGTCGGAACAGCAACACCAGGACCAGCAGGCTGAAGGCCACCACGTCCTTGTACTGGTCACCGAAGATGTCGGCGCCGAAGGCTTCGGCCACGCCGAGGACCAGGCCGCCGAGCATGGCGCCCGGGATGCTGCCGATGCCGCCGAGTACCGCAGCGGTGAAGGCCTTGATGCCGGCGAGGAAGCCCAGGTGCGGGTTGATCACGCCGTACTGCATGCCCAGCAGCACCGCGGCGACGGCGGCCAGGGTGGCGCCGATGACGAAGGTGAGGGCGATGATGTTGTTGGTGTTGATCCCCAGCAGGTTGGCCATGCGGATGTCTTCCGCGCAGGCGCGGCAGGCACGGCCGAGGCGCGAGCGGGAGATGAACATGGTCAGGCCCATCATCACCAGGAAGGTGACGACGAAGATCAGCACCTGCATGTACGAGATGGTCACCCCGTTCATGGTGCTTTCACCGAACACGAAGTTCCCCGGAATCAGGTTGGGGATGGCTTTGTCCTTGGAATCCTGCGCGAGTAACACCTCGTTCTGCAGGAATATCGACATGCCGATCGCGGAGATCAGCGGAATCAGCCGGTTGCTGCCGCGCAGCGGGCGATAGGCCACCCGTTCGATGCTGTAACCGTAGGCGCTGGCGACGATGATGCTGGCGGAGAAGGCCGCGATCATGACGATGGGCAGGCTGTCGATGCCGAACATGGTGAGTCCGGCGATTACGATGAAGGCCACGTACGAGCCAATCATGTAAACCTCGCCATGGGCGAAGTTGATCATGCCGATGATGCCGTAGACCATGGTGTAGCCGATGGCGATCAAGGCATAGGTGCTGCCAACGGTCAGGCCGTTAACCAGCTGTTGCAGGTAGTGATAGAGATCAGGCATTCCCCAACTCCTCGGGCATCACGTAAAGCGGCGCTTGTGGCGCAGCGGAGCCCGTAAAACTCGGATAAACAAAGCCCACTGCGGGTGCAGTGGGCTCTGGGCTTAAGGCGGGAAGCTTATTTGGCTTCGGTTTTGGTGCCGTCCTTGTGCCATTCGTAAACCACGAAGCTGAAGTCCTTCAGATCGCCCTTCTCATCGAAGGAGAGGTTGCCGGTGGGGGTGGCGAAGCTGTTGGCGCGCAGGGCTGCGGCCACTTTGGCGGTGTCGTCTTCGCCGGCTTTCTTGATGCCTTCGGCAATCACTTGCACGGCGGCGTAGGCCGGGAATACGAACGGGCCGGTGGGGTCTTCGTTCTTGGCTTTGAAGGCATCTACCAGGGCCTGGTTCTTCGGATCCTGGTCGAAGGATTTCGGCAGGGTGACCAGCAGGCCTTCGGAGGCCGGGCCGGCGATGGCCGAGATTTCCTTGTTGCCTACGCCTTCCGGACCCATGAAGCGGGCTTTCAGGCCTTTTTCAGCCGACTGGCGCAGCAGCAGGCCCAGTTCCGGGTGGTAGCCGCCGTAGTAGACGAAGTCGACGTTGGCTTGCTTCAGCTTGGCGATCAGGGCGGAGAAGTCCTTGTCGCCGGCGTTGATGCCTTCGAACAGGGCGACCTTGCCGCCTTTGGCTTCCAGGGTCTGCTTCACGGCAGTGGCGATGCCTTCGCCGTACTGCTGCTTGTCGTGGATGACGGCGACGGTCTTCGGCTTGATGTGGTCAGCGATGAAGTTGCCGGCGGTCGGGCCCTGCAGGCTGTCCAGGCCGATGGTGCGGAACACCAGCTGGTAGCCACGGGAGGTGATTTCCGGGCTGGTGGACGCCGCGGTGATCATCAGGATGCCTTCGTCTTCGTAGATGTCGGACGCGGGCTGAGTGGAGCTGGAGCAGAGGTGGCCAACAACGTATTTGACGCCGTCGTTGACGATCTTGTTGGCTACGGCGACCGCTTGTTTCGGGTCGCAGGCGTCGTCGTAGACCACGCCTTCCAGTTGAGCGCCGTTCACGCCGCCAGCCTTGTTGATCTGCTCGATCGCCATTTTGGCGCCGATGAATTGCATCTCACCGTACTGGGCAACAGCACCGGTCACCGGGCCGGCCAGGGCGATCTTGATGGTGTCGGCGGCTACGGAGTAGCTGGCAACACCGGCGAGGGCCATAGCGGCGAACAGTTTGGAAATCTGCTTGGTAGCCTTGTTCATAGTGCTCCACTCTTATGTTTTTCGTTGTTTTTGTCCTGATTGCCTACAGGACAGGGTCCTTTGAACCACCCCGCCATATCCCGCGGCAACTGTACCGGTACAGTGTAGAGTGCCGATTTGCGGCTTGAAAAGCCGACACATGGGGGCGGAATGTTCCTATGTCGCTAAATCGCAACAAACGTATAGAAAAACGGCGTGCCCTGGAGTGAGCGGGAGGCGTCAGGCTGGACTTGTGAACAAGATGGCCGGCGTTATCATTGCCCGCCCTGCAACCGTTACCTTTCCACTCAGAGCAAGCCATGAACGATTCATCAAGCACCCTCTATGCCAAGCTGCTCGGCGAGACCGCCGCCATCACCTGGGAGGAGCTGCAGCCCTTCTTCGCACGGGGCGCGCTGCTCTGGGTCGAGGGCGCGGAGGATCTGGTCGGCGTCGCCCTGGCGGTGGCCGAGGACGACAAGCCCAAGGTGGCCCAGCTGCTGGGCGCCGGCAGCCTAGCCAAGGTCGAGGAGAGCCGTGCCGAGGACCTGCTGGCACGAAACCCGAAGCTGTGGGCCGTGGTGGTGGCGCCCTGGGTGCTGGTCCAGGAGCGCGACGAGGCGCCGACCCGGCACTGATCCCCCTGGCATTCCCGCGCGGACGACTCCGTTCGGGAATGCCTCCCTGCTCGATCCCGCCTTTCTAATCCCCTGACCCGCCGCGCCCGATGGGATATTCGGGGGCATGTCCCGCATTCCGGCGCCTGATCGGGCGCACTGCCAGCGTTCGAGCACCCGCTCAAGGACGGGCCTTGGGGGTTTCTTATGCCCTTATATGGCGCGCAGTGTTACCCGTTGCCTCTTTGTGGTGCGTGGCGAGTGGTGGGCGGCACCCCTTTACCTTTTCCGGTGCGTGCACGCGTTGACCGTTGGGTTTAGATTGGGCTCCCCGTTTTTCCGGAGCCCTCCATGACCCTCCCCAGCATCGCCTTCGCCGGCATCGGCCTGATGGGCCTGCCCATGACCCGCCGCCTGCTCGCTGCCGGCTACCCGCTGTCGGTGTGGAACCGCAGCCCCGACAAATGCGCCCCACTCGAAATCCTCGGCGCCCGCCGTGTCGACAGCCCCGCTGCACTTTGCGGCAGCGCCGATATCGTCATGCTCTGCCTGGCCGATACGGCGGTGGTGCGCGAGGTGGTCTTCGGCCCTGGCGGCATCGTCGAACGCGCGAAGCCCGGTCAGTTGCTGGTGGATTTCTCCAGCCTGGAGCCCGCCGCCACCCGCGAGATGGCCGCCGAGTTGGAGCGCCGCAGCGGCATGCGCTGGGTGGATGCGCCGGTCTCCGGTGGCACCCCCGGTGCCGAAGCCGGCACCCTGGCGATCATGGCCGGCGGCCGGGTGGAGGATGTCGAGCGGGTACGCCCGGTCCTCGCCCACCTCGGCCAGCGCCTGACGCGCATGGGCGATGTGGGCGCCGGCCAGGTGACCAAGGTGTGCAACCAGATGATCGTCGCCTGCAATGCCCTGGTCATCGCCGAAGTGGTGGCTCTGGCGGAGAAGTCCGGTGTCGATGCCAGCCTGCTGGCCCCGGCGCTGGCCGGTGGCTTCGCCGACTCCAAGCCGCTGCAGATCCTCGCCCCGCAGATGGCCGAGAGCCGCTTCGAGCCGATCAAGTGGCACGTACGCACCCTGCTCAAGGACCTGGATACCGCCACCCGGTTGTCCCGCGAGGAGGGCAGCGCCACGCCCATGAGCGGCCTGGCCGCGCAATTGATGCGCCTGCACGGCAGCCAGGGCAACCTGGCGCGTGACCCGGCGACCCTGGTCGAGATGTATCGCGAGGAGCAGGCATGAAGATCGCCGCCAACCTGTCCATGCTGTTCACCGAACTGCCGCTGATCGAGCGCATCGGCGCCGCCGCGCAGGCGGGCTTCGAGGCCGTGGAAATCCAGTTCCCCTACGAACTGCCGGCCGGCGAGCTGAAGGCTGCGCTGGAGCAGGCCGGCCTGCCGCTGCTGCTGATCAACCTGCCCGCCGCCGACCTGCTGCAGGGCGGCCCGGGCCTGGCGGCGGTGCCGTCGCGCCAGGACGAATTCGATGCTGCCCTGCGCCAGGTCTACGCCTACGCGGCGGTGGTCAACCCGCTGTTCGTCAACGTGCTGCCCGGCCGCCTGGCCGAGGGGCTGGACCGCGACACCGCGCTGGCGACCCTGGTGACCAACCTGCGTAAGGCCGCCGACACCCTGCACCCCCTGGGTATCCAGGTGCTGGCCGAGGCCATCAACCCCATCGACATGCCGGGCTTCCTGATCAACACGCCGGAGCACCTGGATGAGCTGGTGCGCGCCGTCGACCGGCCCAACTTCGCCGCCCAGTTCGACCTCTACCACATGGCCCGCCAGGGGCTGGACGTGGCCGCCGGCATCCGGCTGCTGGCCGGGCGCATCGGCCATGTGCAGTTCGCCGACAGTCCCGGCCGTGGCGAACCGGGCTCGGGGGCGACGGATTTCCCGCCCTTGCTCGATGCACTGGACGCGAGCGGCTACGCCGGCTGGCTGGCCGCCGAATACCGGCCGGGCAAGCCGACCGGGGAGTCGCTCGGCTGGCTGCCCGCGTTCAAGGCCCGCTGAAGGGGCTCCGGGGCTGCGGGCCGGCTCACCGCTCCGTTCGGGGCGGGAGCCTGTGAGCAGGACGATTCGGCGGAAGTGTTGGATTGTCCTACATAAAGCTGGCGAATGTTCGCAGACAGGAACGGTGCGCAAGGTCTAGATTGCGGCTTACAAGCCCGGCAGGCGGTTTGCCCGGCAAATAACAACAATCGAGACCGACCCCATGCAGCCTTTGCAGCCTTCCCCCCAGGCGGCGAACGCCTGGCGCGTTCTGTTCCTGCTGTTCCTTGCGAATCTGTTCAATTTCTTCGACCGCACCATTCCGGCCATCATCATCGAGCCGGTGCGCCATGAGTGGAGCCTCAGCGACTTCCAGCTCGGCCTGATCGGCACGGCCTTCACCCTCGTCTATGCCATCGCCGGCCTGCCCCTGGGGCGCATGGCCGACACCGGCTCGCGCAAGAAGATCATGGGCTGGGGCCTGGCGGTGTGGAGCGGCCTCACGGCGGTCAACGCCCTGGCCTGGAATTTCTGGAGCTTCCTGCTGATCCGCATGGGCGTCGGCATTGGCGAGGCCAGCTACGCGCCGGCCGCCAACTCGCTGATCGGCGACCTGTTCCCGGCCAACAAGCGCGCCCGCGCCATGGGCATCTTCATGCTCGGCCTGCCGCTGGGCCTGGTATTGGCCTTCTTCACCATCGGCGCCATGGTCCAGGCCTTCGGCAGCTGGCGCGCGCCCTTCGTCATCGCCGCCATCCCGGGGCTGATCCTGGCGCTGTTCATGTTCTTCATCAAGGAACCGGCCCGTGGCGCGGCGGAGTCGGTCAAGGTCGACCTCTCGCCTGTGGATAAACCCTTGCGCCGGGTCCTGGCCATCCGCACCTTCTGGTGGCTGACCCTGGCGGGCCTCACCTTCAACTTCGCCACCTACGCCTGCAACTCCTTCATGGTGCCGATGCTGCAACGCTACTTCCTGCTGCCGCTGCAGAGCGCGGCCGTGGCCACCGGGATTATCTGCGGCGTCACCGGGCTGATCGGCCTGACCGTCGGCGGCTGGCTGGCGGACAAGGCCCACGAGAAATCCGAGCGCGGCCGTCTGCTGCTGGCCACCGGCAGCATGCTGGTCGCCACCCTCGCCACCGGTTTCGCGCTGTTCTCCGGGCGCATCGAGATCGGCCTGTTCGTGGTCGTGTTCAGCATCGGCTGGCTGTTCGCCTACACCTTCTATACCTGCGTCTACACCGCCATCCAGGACGTGATCGAACCGCGCCTGCGGGCCACCGCCATGGCGCTGTTCTTCGCCGGCCTCTACCTGCTCGGCGGTGGCCTTGGCCCGGTGGTTGTAGGCCTGCTGTCCGACCACTTCGCCCACGCCGCGATGTACGCCGCCGGTGCCAGCGAAATGACCGAGCAGTTCAAGGCCATCGGCCTGCACGACGCCATGTACCTGATCCCCGTGGCCCTGGGTCTGACCATGCTGGCGCTGTTCCAGGCCGCCCGCTGCTTCGGCCGTGATGCCCGCAGCATGCGTGCGGGGATGGAAACGGGCAGCGTCAACGCGGTGCCGGCCTGAGGCCTGCACATCCTATGTGGCGGCAGCTTTCGTAGGATGGCGTAGAGCGAAGCGAAACCCATCGCACGGGCCTTCCCCCGGGCTACAGCAGATAAAGAAAAAGCGCGCCGAGGCGCGCTTTTTCATTCATTGCACAAGCAGATCAACCCGCCACCAGCACGCGGATCGCCTCCAGGCGCAGGGCGGCTTTTTCCATCAGCGCCAGGCCGTCGTCACGCTGCTTGCGCAGGGCTTCGATCTCGCTGTCGCGAACGCTCGGGTTGACGGCCTTGAGGGCGGTCATGCGCGCCAGTTCCTCGTCCAGCTCGGCGCTCAGGCGCTTCACGGCATCGGCCACACGGGCTTCGTGACGCGGGCGGATCTTCGCTTCGGCGGCGTGGATCTGTGCCGAGAGCACGTCGCGCTGGGCCTGGACGAACTTGTTGGCGCTGCCGCGTGGCACGCTTTCCAGCTGGTCGTTGAGGGTGTCGAACGCCACCTTGCTGGCCAGGTCGTTGCCGTTGGCGTCGAGCAGGCAGCGCAGCGCCGCCGGCGGCAGGTAGCGGCCCAGCTGCAATGCACGCGGCGCCACCACTTCGCTGACGTAGAGCAGCTCGAGCAGCACGGTGCCGGGCTTGAGCGCCTTGTTCTTGATCAGCGCCACCGAGGTGTTGCCCATGGAGCCGGAGAGCACCAGGTCCATGCCGCCCTGCACCATGGGGTGTTCCCAGGTGAGGAACTGCATGTCCTCGCGGGACAGCGCCTGGTTGCGGTCGTAGGTGATGGTCACGCCTTCGTCGTCGCCCAGGGGGAAGCCGGCGTCGAGCATCTTCTCGCCCGGCTTGAGCACCAGGGCGTTCTCGGAGTGGTCCTCGCTGTCGATGCCGAAGGCGTCGAACAGGGCTTCCATATAGATGGGCAGGGCGAACTGGTCGTCCTGCTCGTGGATCTCCTCCACCAGCGCCTGGCCTTCGCCGGCACCGCCGGAGTTGAGCTCCAGCAGGCGGTCGCGGCCCGCATGCAGCTCGCCTTCCAGGCGCTTGCGCTCGGCTTCGGCCTCGTCCACCAGGGCCTGCCACTCGCCGTCGTCACCGCCGTCCAGCAGCGGCAGCAGGCGCGGGCCGAACTGGTGCTGCAGGGCGTTGCCGGTGGGGCAGGTGGCGAGGAAGGCGTTGAGTGCCTGGTTGTACCACTGGAACAGGCGCTCCTGCGGGCTGGTTTCCAGGTAGGGCACGTGCAGCTGGATGGTGTGCTTCTGGCCGATGCGGTCGAGGCGGCCGATGCGTTGTTCCAGCAGGTCCGGGTGGGCCGGCAGGTCGAACAGCACCAGGTGATGGGCGAACTGGAAGTTGCGGCCTTCGCTGCCGATCTCGGAACAGATCAGCACCTGGGCGCCGAATTCCTCGTCGGCGAAGTAGGCGGCGGCGCGGTCGCGCTCGAGGATGCTCATGCCTTCGTGGAACACGGTGGCGGGGATGCCGGAACGCACGCGCAGGGCGTCTTCCAGGTCCAGGGCGGTCTCGGCGTGGGCACAGATCACCAGCACCTTGAACTTCTTGAGCATCTTCAGGGTGTCGATCAGCCATTCGACGCGCGGGTCGAAGCGCCACCAGCGCTCGGCCTCGTCACCGCTTTCCTGCTGCGCCTGGAAGCTGACTTCCGGATACAGGTCGGGGTGTTCACCCACCGGCAGCTCCATGTATTCCACGGGGCTCGGCAGCGGGTAGGGGTGCAGGTTGCGCTCGGGGAAGCCCTGCACGGCGGCGCGGGTGTTGCGGAACAGCAGGCGGCCGGTGCCGTGGCGGTCCAGCAGCTCGCGCACCAGGCGGGCGGCGGCCTCGCTGTCGCCATCGGAGACGGCGGCCAGCAGGGCTTCGCCTTCGGCGCCAAGGAAGCCGGAGATGGTGGCGTGCGCACCGGGTGACAGGCGGCCCTGGTCCAGCAGCTCCTGCACGGCCTCGGCGATGGGCTTGTAGTTGGCGCTTTCGGCGCGGAAGGCTTCCAGGTCGTGGAAGCGCGCCGGATCGAGCAGGCGCAGGCGGGCGAAGTGGCTGTCCTGGCCCAGCTGCTCCGGGGTGGCGGTGAGCAGCAGCACGCCGGGGATGACCTCGGCCAGTTGCTCGACCAGGCGGTATTCGTCGCTGGCCTGCTCCGGGTGCCAGACCAGGTGGTGGGCTTCGTCGACCACCAGCAGGTCCCAGCCGGCGGCGAAGGCGGCGTCCTGGGCCTTCTCGCTGTCCTTCAGCCATTCCAGGGAGACCAGCGCCAGCTGCGCGTCCTCGAAGGGGTTGCTGGCATCGCTCTCGAGGAAGCGCTCGCCGTCGAACAGCGCGACCTGCAGGTTGAAGCGGCGGCGCATCTCCACCAGCCACTGGTGCTGGAGGTTCTCTGGTACCAGGATCAGCACGCGGTTGGCGCGGCCGGACAGCAGCTGGCGGTGGATCACCAGGCCCGCTTCGATGGTCTTGCCGAGGCCCACTTCGTCGGCCAGCAGGACGCGCGGGGCGATGCGATCGGCCACTTCACGGGCGATGTGCAGCTGGTGGGCGATGGGTTGCGCGCGGGCGCCGCCGAGGCCCCAGAGCGGGGATTGCAGCAGGCGGCTCTGGTGCTCCAGGGTGTGGTAGCGCAGGCCGAACCAGTTCATCGGGTCGATCTGGCCGGCGAACAGGCGATCGCTGGCGAGGCGGAACTGGATGAAGTTGGAGAGCTGGGTCTCCGGCAGGGTCCGTTCTTCGTGCTGCGCGGTGAGGCCGTGGTAGATCAGCAGGCCGTCGATGTCGTCGACTTCCTGGACGGTGAGCTTCCAGCCGTCGAAGTGGGTGATCTCGTCACCCGGGGCGAAGCGGACGCGGGTCAGGGGCGCATTGCGCAGGGCGTACTGGCGGGTTTCGCCCGTGGCCGGGTAGAGCACTGTGAGCAGGCGTCCATCCGATGCCAGGATGGTCCCGAGCCCCAGTTCCGCTTCGCTGTCACTGATCCAGCGTTGCCCCGGTTGGTACTGCTGCGCCATGCGTCTCTCCCACCATGCAAAAAAGCCGGCAAGTTTAACGGAACGCGGTGCCAAGAGCGACGGGACTTGCGCTCCATATGTCTGTTGCAGTGTAGCGAGCGGCGTTAAAGTAGTGATACGCCCTGCCGACAGTCTGATCAGAGGAGGGCCGAAACCATGTTGCCGCCGATACCCCATAGCCTGGTTCCCGTGACATCCCAGCAGGACGTGATCAAGCCGCGTCCTGACATCCCGCCTGTCACGCCGGCGAAGGAAGGCTCCGAGGAAAGCGCCATCGGCCTGGACCGGCGCCACCCGCAGGAGGCCGAAGAGATGCTCCGCGAGGAGCAGCGCCGCCGCCAGCGCCGGGGCTACACGGCCGAGGAGCTGGCCGAGGGCGATGTGAAACAGGCCGACGAAGAGGTGATCGAGCAGCTCCCGCGCCAGGGGCTGTGGGTGGATGTCGAAGTCTGAGGCGCGCATGATTCCCAACCAGCCCCTTTCCGGTTGTCCCCGTGGACCTGTTCGACGACATCCCCCTCGACCTGCCCGACGCCCAACTGCGTTTCGAACCCCATTGGCTATCTGTCGAAGAAGCCGACGACTGGTTCGCCCGCCTGGTCGCCGAAACCCCCTGGGAACAACCCAGTGTCCATCTGCACGGCCGTGACTACCCGGTGCCCAGGCTGCTGGCCTGGTACGGCGACGCCGAGGCCAGCTACCGCTACTCCGGCCTGGTGCACCGCCCGCTGCCCTGGACGCCGCTGCTGGCCGAGATTCGTGCCCGTGTGCAGGAGGCGGTCGGCCAGCCGCTCAACGGCGCGCTGCTCAACTATTACCGCGACGGCCAGGATTCCATGGGCTGGCACAGCGACGACGAGGCAGAGCTCGGGCGCGATCCGCTCATCGCCTCGTTGAACCTCGGTGGAACCCGGCGTTTCGATCTGCGTCGCAAGGGGAGTGGGCGCATCGGGCATTCGTTGCAGCTCGGGCACGGGGTGCTGCTGGTCATGAGCGGCCCGACGCAGCATCATTGGCAACACCAGGTGGCGAAGACGCGCACGCCCTGCGATCCTCGCCTGAATCTCACCTTCCGCTGGATCCGTTCATGAGCAATGACGAGAAACTGGTCGACTTCGGCGCCGAGCGTGACAAACGCATCCATGACCTGCACGAGAAACGCCTGAACGAGGTGCGCAACGCCTTCGAGCAGGCCATGCCCCTGGGCAAATCGAAAAAGCCCCGCAAGCCGAAAAAACGCTGAATCCCTCCGCTGCACCCCCCCTTTAAATTGACCTGGATCAGTTCCCCGACGGCCTCGCCGGCGGGGCCCTGCGCCCATTGATCCAGATCAATTTCCCCTGCCAGGCGCGGGTCTACCTTTGACCCATCGAAACACACAACGCCAACGCAGGAGGCAGCCAAATGTTCATCGATGTAGTGGTTCTCGCCGGTATCGGGACCGTAGGTCTGATGGTCGCCTTCTTCGCAGGCGTCGGATATTTCATCTGGAAGGACTCGCACAAGCGCGACAAGGCTTGAGTCCACCAGGTTCACAGGCACGCAAGGCACCTCGGGCGACTTCGGTCGCCCTTTTTTTCGTCCGCGATTCTTGCCCCGCCGAGCTCCACACCTTCACGTAGGGCGGGTGAAACCCGGGAACGCCCAGGCTCCGGGATGTGGAGTCTCACCCGACCCACGGCACTTCATGGTCCATCGCCATCAGTCCAGCCGCTTGTGCACCCGCGATACGGCGACGCCGAGCATCACCGCCGTGAACACCAGCAGCGCGACCATCTCCAACCACAACTCGGCCAGCGTGGCGCTGCGCAGCATGATGCCGCGCGCCAGGCGCAGGAAGTGGGTGAGCGGCAGCACCTCGGCGATCCACTGGGCGACGCGCGGCATCCCGGCGAAGGGGAACATGAAGCCCGACAGCAGGATCTGCGGCAGGAAGGTGAAGAAGGCCATCTGCATCGCCTGGAACTGGCTCTGCGCCAGGGTGGAAATGAACACGCCCAGGGTCAGGCTGGCGAAGATGAACAACAGCGCCGCCGCGTAGAGCGCCAGCAGCGAACCGCGCACCGGCACCTCGAACAGCAGCAGGCCGACGATGAGGATCACCGTCACCTGCACCAGGCCGATGCCGACGAAGGGCAGCACCTTGCCGATGGTCAGCTCCCAGGGCGAGACCGGCGTGGTGATCAGCATCTCCATGTTGCCGCGTTCCCGTTCGCGCACCAGGGCGATGGCGGTGAACAGCACCATGGTCATGGTCAGGATCACCCCGATCAGCCCCGGCACCGTGTTCAGCGGTGCCAGGCGCTCCGGGTTGTAGAAGTTCACCACCGACATCGCCTGGTTGCTGCGCCAGCCCTCCAGGGGGAAGCCCGCCAGTTGCCGGGCCGAGGCCTGCACCACCTGGTCGGAGCCATCCACCACCAGTTGCAGCGGCGGGCGCTCCGGGTCCTGGCGCTGGACGCGCGCCTCGAAATCCCGGGGAATCACCAGTGCGGCGCTGATGCGCCCGGCGCGCAGCAACTGGTCGATCTCCTGGGGGCTGCCCAGGTGGTAGCGGAAGTTCACCACCTGGCTGGAGCCGATCTCCGCCACCGCCTCGCGGGAGCGGGCGGTGTTGGCCTGGTCCAGCACCGCGGCGTCGAGGCCGCGCACATCCATGTTGATGGCGTAGCCGAACAGCACCAGCTGCATGATGGGGATGCCGACGATCATGGCGAAGGTCAGGCGGTCGCGACGCAACTGGCGCAGCTCCTTGAGGACGATGGCGCCCAGGCGGTGCAGGTTCATCACTTGGCCTCCGCTTTCTGCAGCGGCTGGTGGGTGACAGTGACGAAGACGTCCTCCAGGTTCGGCTCGGTCTCCTTCACCTCGGCCTCCACACCCTGCTCGGCCAGGCGCCGGGCGATGCGTTCATGGGCATCGGCCTCGGCGCTGAGCACCCGCAGCGAGGCGCCGATCTGAGCCATGGCGATCACCTCTTCCGCCCCCTGCAGCGCCCGTTGCGCCTGGCGTGGCTGCGCGCATTCGATCAGCAGCGGGTGGCCGGGCAGGGCGCCCATCAGCTCGGCCGGGCTGCCGTCGGCCACCAGGCGCCCGGCGTCGAGGATGCCCAGGCGCGTACAGCGCTCGGCCTCGTCCATGTAGTGGGTGGACACCAGCAGCGTGGTGCCGGCCTCGGCCAGCTCGAACAGCGAATCCCAGAATTCCCGGCGTGATTGCGGGTCCACCGCGCTGGTGGGCTCGTCGAGCAGCAGCAGGTCGGGCTTGTGCAGCACCGCGCCGGCCAGCGCCAGGCGTTGTTTCTGGCCGCCGCTGAGGGTACCGGCGAGCTGCTTGCGGCGGTCCGCCAGCCAGTAGCGCTCCAGCAGTTCATCGATGCGCTGGCGCCCTTCGTTGCGGGGCAGGCCCTGCACGGCGGCGAGGAATTCCAGGTTCTCGCCGATGGTCAGGTCTTCGTAGAGGGAGAACTTCTGCGTCATGTAGCCGATGCGTCGCTTCAGCGCCTCGGCGTCGCGGGGGATCTGGCAGCCGAGCACCTCGATCTCGCCTTCGCTGGGCAGCAGCAGGCCGCAGAGCATGCGGATGGTGGTGGACTTGCCGCAGCCGTTGGGGCCGAGGAAGCCGAACACCTCGGCGCGGTTCACCTGGAGGTTGAGCCCGTCCACCGCCGCCAGCTGGCCGAAGCGCTTGGTCAGGCCCCGCGCGCGGATCACCGCCTCGCCGTCACTCATCGCCCGGGCGCTCCGCATGCAGCGGCAGGCCGGCGGGCAGGCGCGCGGCGAGTTCGCCTTCCAGCACCAGTTCGGCGCGGTACACCAGGCGGCTGGCGTCGCTGCCGGTCAGGGCGTAGTAGGGGGTGAAGCTGGCCTCGCTGGCGATGCTGCGCACCCGCCCGCTGAACAGGCCGTCGACGCCCTCAATGCCCACCTGCAGGCGGTCGCCGATGGCGATGTGCGGGCGCAGCGGCGCCGGGATGAACAGCCGCGCATAGGGCGTCTCGCCCACCAGCAGGCTGGCCACCTCGGCATTGGCCGGTGGCTGGTCACCGGGGCGGAAGGGCAGGGCGTCGACCCGGCCGGCGCGGGGGGCGCGTATGTCCAGGTGCTCGCGGTCCACCTGCAGGCGCGCCAGCTCGGCACGGGCCGTCTGCAGCTCGGCATCGGCCTGGGCCAGTTGTTCCGGGCGGGTGCCGTTGGTGAGTTCGCGCAACTGCGCATCGGCGTTCTTCACCGCCGCATCGGCCTGGTCGCGGCTGGCGCGGGCGCGGTCACGTTCGGCGATGGCCACCTGGCCCCGCGCATAGAGGGCGGCGACCCGCTGGTAGTTGCGCCCGGCTTCGGTGGCGTCGGCGCGGTTGCGCACCAGGGTGGCGCGGGCGGCGTCGATGCTTTCCTGGCGCGCGCCGTTGCTCAGCTCATCCAGGCGCGCCTGGGCCTGGGCCACCTGGCCCCGTGCCTGGTCGAGGCGGGCGTCGAGGCGACGCGGGTCCAGCTCCAGCAGCAGTTGCCCGGCCTGCACCGAATCGCCTTCGGCCACCTTCCAGTCGAGGATGGTTTCCGAGGCCTCGGCGGGCACGCCGATACGGTCCCACTCCAGGGTGCCGAGCAGCGGTTCGCTGTCGCGGCGGTCGCAGCCGCCCAGCAGGGCCAGGCAAAGCAGGCCGGGAATGAAGGTGCGGGCGGTCATGGCGATACCTCCAGGCCGCGTTCGAGCAGGGCCAGGGTGTGGTTGACCAGGGCGTCGTTGCCGATTTCCGGGTTGGCGAAGATGCCGCGCCAGAGCGGTGCTGCCGCGTGGGGCAGCATGGTCAGGCCGATCAGCGAGACCACCAGCAGGCGCGGGTCGAGGTCCTTGTTGAGGGCGCCGCGGGCCTGGGCGGCGGCGAAGCGCTGGGCCAGCAGCATCGGGATCAGCGGGGCGATGCGCTGGGGCAACTGCTCGCGCAGCACACCGCCTTCGCAGAGGATCTCGCGCACCCACAGCGGTGGAATCCAGGGGTGCTCTTCCACCGTGGCGCTGATGCCGCGCACGAACAGGCGCACCAGCTCCAGGGGATCGTCGCCAGCCTCCTGCAGGCGCGCGGCCAGGGCGCGGATCAAGGGCAGGAAACGCTCCTCCACCACCGCATCCACCAGGCGCTGCTTGTTGCCGAAGTAGTAGTTGACCATCGCCGGTGTCACCCCGGTGCTCCGGGCGATGCCGCGCAGGCTGCTGGCATTGATGCCCTGGTGGGCGAAGGCGTCGCAGGCGGTGTCCAGCAGGCGTTCACGCTGCTGGGCTTCACCGCTGGGGCGGCCGGGGGCGCGGGGAGTGGTCATGGGGCTGTCCTGGGAGGCGATGGAAATTATTTAAATACTCATTTAATTAATTTTCAATGGGCAGTTCTACGATCTGCTGGACGGCAATTAGATAGCTTGCTAATAATTGTCGTCGTTGAATTCATCACCGGCCGAAGCGGCCTATCCTTCTGGCAATTTCCTTCAAGGTCCTGCGCGTGCGCGATTCCCTGCGGGCGTTCGTCGCCCCCGACATCCCGGCTCTCCAGTTCGCCATCAAGACCCTCCTGGGCGGGGGGCTGGCGCTCTGGTGTGCGCTGCGTTTCGGCCTGGAGCAACCGCAGTGGGCCCTGATGACGGCCTTCATCGTCGCCCAGCCGCTGTCCGGCATGGTGGTGCAGAAGGGCCTGGCGCGGTTGCTCGGCACCTTGGTCGGCACCGTCATGGCGGTGGTGGCGATGGCCCTGTTCGCGCAGACGCCCTGGCTGTTCATCCTCGCCCTGGCCACCTGGCTGGGGTTGTGTACCGCCGCCTCGACCATGCTGCGCAGCGCCTGGTCCTATTCATTTGTGCTGGCGGGCTACACGGTGGCGATCATCGGCCTGCCGGCCATCGCCCACCCGCTCACCGTGTTCGACCAGGCCGTGGCGCGCTGCACCGAGATCTGCCTCGGCATCATCTGCGCAACCGCCGTCAGTGCGCTGGTCTGGCCGCAGCGGGTGGAACGCCAGCTGGCGCGCCAGGCGGGGGATGCCTGGAACGCCGGCATCGCCGCCGCGCGCTCGGCCTTGCGCGGCGAACCCCATGAGCGGCAGGGCCTGCTCGGTGTGCTGGGGCGCATCGTCGCCGTGGACGCCCAGCGCGAGCACGCCTGGTTCGAAGGCAACCGTGGCCGCCAGCGTGCCGCCGCCCTGCGTGTGCTCAGCCGCGACCTGCTCAGCCTGCTGCGCCTGGCCCGGGGCGTGGCGCGGCAGTGGCGACAGCTGTCGGCAGGGGAGGCCGAACGCCTGGCGCCCTGGATGGAGGAGGTGCAGCGGCTGCTCGCCGAGCCCGATGACGCGGCCTCCGAAGCCCTGGGCCAGCGCCTGCTGGACGCCGCCGAAGCCGACGACCTGGTGCCCGTGCAGCAATACTGCCTGGGCCGCCTGGCGGTGATGCTGCGGCAGATGCGTGCCGCCGCTGCGGCCCTGCGTGCGGTGGAACGTGGCGAGGCACCGGACGATGCCGGGGCGCCGCTGTCCTGGCACCGCGACCTGCCCACCGCGCTGCTCTACGGCCTGCGCAGCAGCGTGGCCTTCATTGGCCTGGCGTCGTTCTGGCTGGCCACCGCCTGGACCTCCTCGGTGGGCGCGCTGACCCTCACCTGCGTGGTCTGCAGCCTGTTCGCCAGCCGCGAGAACGCCGAGCAGATCGGCTTCATGTTCCTGCGCGGCATCCTCTACGCGCTGCCGGTGGCCTTCTTCATCGGCCAGGTGGTGCTGCCGCAGATGAGCGGCTTCCCGTTGCTCTGCATGGCCCTCGGCGTGCCGCTGTTCTTCGGTGCCCTGGGCATGGCCAAGCCGGCGCTGGGGGCGACCTCGACCTCCTTCTGCCTGCACTTCATCGTGCTTTGCGCCCCGCAGAACACCATGCATTTCGACGTGGCGCTGTTCCTCAACGAGGCCATCGCCATCCTCCTGGGCGTCGGCTTCGCGGTGCTGGTGTTCCGCGTCATCGTGCTGACCAACCCGGTCTGGCACGGGCGGCGCCTGCTCAAGGCCACCTTCCATGACCTGGGCCGCCTCACCCACCGTGCGCTCGTGGGGGCCGAGAACTGGTTCGGCGGGCGCATGGCCGACCGCCTGCTGCAACTGGCGCGGCACTACCCGGCGCTGCCCAGCCAATCGCGCAACCGCTGGGACGACGGCATCACCAGCCTCGATATCGGTGACGAACTGCTGCACCTGCGCCGTTGCCTGGCCGCCGGCGAGCGCTCCATCGAAGCCTCCGAGGCGCGCTTCCTGCGCAGCATCGAGCCCCTGCTGGAGCGCGGCCCCGCCGCCTCCCTGGCGGGGGCGATGGACGAGCCCTCGGAACAACTCATCCAGGCGCTGCGCCAGGCCGGCAGCAGCATCGACCGGCGCCTGGCCCAGGCGGCCCTGCTGCAGCTGCGGCAGAGCTGGCGCCAATGGTGTGAACAACAGGAGGCGAGCCATGGGCTTGCGTGAGTGGTCCCTGGGCGGCGTGTTGCTGAGCCCCTTTCTGATGTATGCGCTGGCGGCGCTGCTGGTGACGGGCGTGCTGCGCCTGGCCCTGCAGCGTGTCGGCATGGCGCGCTGGATCTGGCACGAAGCGTTGTTCGACTGTGCCCTGTATGTCTGTGTCCTGTCGTTGCTGGTCGCCTGGTTCGGGCACTGGTGAAGGAGAAACCCATGCGTTCCACCCTGCGTATCGTTATCACCCTGGCCCTGGTCGCCGCGGCCCTCGTCGGCGGCTGGAGCCTCTGGCAGCACTACATGCTCTCGCCCTGGACGCGCGATGCGCGCATCCGCGCCGACGTGGTGGTGATCTCGCCGGACGTTTCCGGCTGGGTCGTCGACCTCAAGGTCCACGACAACCAGCAGGTGAAGGCCGGCGACCTGCTGCTCAGCGTCGACCGCGAGCGCTACCAGGCGGCGCTGGAGAAGGCCCACGCCGTGGCCGACACCCGCCAGCAGCAGCTGCGTCTGCGTGAACACGAAGCTTCGCGCCGTGCCCACCTAGGGCCCCAGGCGATCAGCGCCGAGCTGAAGGAGAACGCGCAGATCACCGCCGACATCGCCCTTGGCGAATACCGCCAGGCCCAGGCCGACGTGAAGGTCGCCGAACTCAACCTGGCCCGCAGCGAGGTGCGCGCGCCGCGCAGCGGGCAGGTCACCAACCTGCGCCTGGCCCAGGGCAACTACGCCAACGCCGGGCAGCCGGTGATGGCGCTGGTGGATGACGCCTCCTTCTATGTGCAGGCCTATTTCGAGGAAACCAAGCTGCCGGGGATCAAGGTCGGCGCACCGGTGAAGATCTGGCTGATGAGCGCCGGTCGCCCCCTGACCGGCTCGGTGGAAAGCATCAGCCGCGGCATCACCGACCGCAATGCCAGCCCCGACGGCCAGTTGCTGGCCAACGTCGAGCCGACTTTCAACTGGGTGCGCCTGGCCCAGCGCATTCCGGTGCGGATCAGGCTCGACCCGGTGCCGGACGACATCCAGCTCAGCGCCGGGATGACCGCCAGCGTCACGGTCGGGGACGAAACCATCATCCAGGAATGACCTGCGGCGCCCGTCGCGCCAGCAGCGCGCAGGCCAGGGCGGCGGCCACCAGCAGGCAGCCGACCCAGGGCGTCAGCAACAGGTCGCGGTGCGCGGCCAGGCCCCCCACCGCGCCGCCGAGGGCCACGCCCAGGTGCATCGCCGAGCTGTTCACCGCCACCGCCGCTTCGGCGCTCTGCGGGTGGCGGGCCAGCAGGTAGCTCTGCACCACCGGCGAGATCATCCAGCTCAGCGCACTCCAGGCCATCAGCAGCGGCACCGACAGCGGGCCGCCCACGGCCAGGGCCAGGCTGGCGAGGGCCAGCAGGAACAGGCCGGGCACGCCCACCAATGCCCGTTGCGGGGCCACCCGGTCCACCAGCAGCCCGCCGAGCCAGCCACCGCTCACCGCGGCCACGCCGAACAGTAGGAACATCAGGCCGCTGTCACCGGCACCGCTGGCCTGCCCGGTGGCCAGCAGCCAGGGGCCGAGGAACGCGAACAGGCAGAAGTGCCCGCCGATCATCAGCACCGAAACGCCGTGCCCCAGCGCCAGGGCCGGGTGGCCGAGCTGCAGGCGCCAGGCGCTCCAGCCTGGGAGGGCGTCGGCGTGGCCGGTGGGCAGCAGGCGGTGCAGCAGCCAGGCCAGCGGCAGGGAGTACAGGCCGATGCCGGCGAACACCCAGCGCCAGCCGAAGGCGTCGCTGACCAGGATGCCCAGGGGCACCCCCAGCACCAGCGCAGCACTGACGCCCATGAACACCAGGCCGATGGCGCGCCCCCGGAATTCCGGCGCGGCGATGCGTGTCGCCTGGGTGGTGGCCAGCACCAGGATCAGCCCGCAGCAGGCGGCCATGGCCACCCGTGCCAGGGCCAGAGTGGCGTAGCCGGGGCTCAGGGCCGCCAGCAGGTTGGCCAGGGCGAACCCCAGCAGCGCCAGGCACAGCAGGCGCCGCCGTTCCAGGGCACGGGTCGCCCACCACAGCAGCGGCGCGGCGATGGCCAGGGTCAGGGAAAACAGGCTGGTGAGCTGGCCGGCGGCGGCCACTTCCACGCCGAGGTCACGGGCGAGCTGCGGCAGGATGCCGACGACGATGTTCTCGTCGAGGCCGACGGCGAAGGCCGTAAAGGCGAGCAGGGCGAGGCGAAGATGCATGGCGATCCGAAACTCCCGGTGGGCAGGTTTCGGGCGCGTGGCCTTCGGTTATCCCTGTTGAGGTGATGAGCCCCGATTCTTCGGCAGGCCCGGGCGGATTTCAAGCACCGTTGGGAAGTCGGGTGTGGATCGGTACGGGGCAGTGTTGGGCCTCGTTCCTCGGCGCCAACCTACGGGGGCGGGGGTAGGTCGGGTGCAACCCGACGAGGATGGACATGGATAACGGCGGGTTTCACCCGCCCTACGGAGGGGCGATCGGCGTTTTGAGACGAAAAAAGCCCGGCGATGGCCGGGCTTTTCACTACGCCTGCGGGGCTCAGCCGATGGTGATCGGCGGCAGCTCCGGCAGTTCGATGGCGAGGGACTGCTTGGGCGCGAGGACTTCGGCCTCGCCGTCCACCACCTGCTCGGCGTTCTGGTTGAACACGCGGGTGGCGATGCGCACGCGGTTCTTCGGCAGCTTCTCGAGGATTTCCAGTTCCACGGTCAGGGCGTCGCCGAGCTTCACCGGGCGGGTGAACTTCAGTTGCTGGCCGAGGTAGATGGTGCCCGGGCCGGGCAGCTCGCAGGCGATGGCCGCGCTGATCAGGGCGCCGCTGAACATGCCGTGGGCGATGCGCTCCTTGAAGATGGTGCCGGCCGCGTACTCGGCGTCCAGGTGCACCGGGTTGCGGTCGCCGGAGAGGGCGGCGAACAGCTGGATGTCACGCTCTTCCACGGTCTTGGCGTAGCTGGCCTTCTGGCCGACTTCGAGGGCGTCGTAGGTGAAGTTGGTTACCTGGGTCATGGGGTGTCCTTGTTCGGTTGGCAGTAGCGACTGTGGGCAAGGGCATGCTCCAGCCAGTCGAGCAGGTGGGCCGTCACCTCGTCACGGTTGGTCTCGTTGAGCAGCTCGTGGCGGGCGTCCGGGTAGATTTTCAGTTGCACGTCCTTGATCCCGGCCTCGCGCAGGGCGCGGGCGAGGTCGTCCAGGCGGCGGCCGTCGCTGACCGGGTCGCTTGCGCCGCCCACCACCAGCAGCGGCAGGTCGGGGTCGATCTGTGCCAGGTTCTTCACCGGGGTGATGGTCTGAAGCCCGCCGAGCAGGTCGAGCCACAACTGGTTGGTGCAGCGGAAGCCGCACAGCGGGTCGTTGACGTACTTGTCCACTTCGTCCGGGTCGCGGCTGAGCCAGTCGAAGGCGGTACGGTTGGGCTTGAAGGCCTTGTTGAACGAGCCGAAGGAGAGGAACTCGATCAGCGCGCTGCGGCCGTTGGCACCCTGGCGCCAGCGCTCCAGTCGGGCCACCAGGGCGCCGCTGCGGTACAGCGACACCGGCTGGTAGTTGGAACCCGAGAGGATCGCGCCCTGCAGGCTGCAGCTGTGCTGCATCAGGTAGGCCTGGCCGATGTAGCTGCCCATGCTGTGGCCGAGGAGGAAGATCGGCGCTTGCGGGTGCTGCTGGCGGATGTGGTGGTTGAGGCTGGCCAGGTCGCCGATCACCTTGTTCCAGCCGTCGTGCTCGGCGTACAGCCCGAGGATGCCGTGCTGGGCGGTGCGGCCGTGGCCGCGCTGGTCATGCACGTAGAGCTCCAGGCCGGCTGCCACCAGGGCCTGGCCCAGGCGTGCATAGCGGCCGCCGTGCTCGGCCATGCCGTGGGCGACCATCACCACGGCCCGGGGCTGGGTGTCGCCGCTCCAGCGGTTGACGTGCAGTGAGGCGCCGTCGCTGGCGGTGAGCCAGAAAGCATCGTGGTGCATGGCCAATCCTTGTGGCGTTGGGTATCAGCGCATTGTGCACGGGCGGCCCGGCGGCGCAAAGCTCACCAGGTGGCTGACCGTACGGTTCCCGTTGGGACCGTGCGGGCAGGGCGCAGAGAAGGGGCAGCGGGCCGCTCAGGCGTGGGCCATTGCGGCAAGATTCACACTGTCTATGACGCGTTCGCGAGTATTTGCGTACGGGTGCGGACCTGCTAATTTCCGGGCAGTCCCGCTCGCGGGCCAGACACATTCAGGGCAAAGAGGATAAGAACAATGCAACCTGATTTCTGGAGCGACAAACGCCCTGCTGGCGTACCCGACCAGATCGACCTGACCGCCTATCGCTCGGTGATCGAGGTCTTCGAACGTTCCTGCAAGAAATTCGCCGACCGACCGGCCTTCAGCAACCTCGGCGTCACCCTGACCTACGCCGAGCTGGACCGCCTCTCCGGCGCCTTCGCCGCCTACCTGCAGAAGCACACCGACCTCAAGCCCGGCGACCGCATCGCGGTGCAGATGCCCAACGTGCTGCAGTACCCGATCGCCGTGTTCGGCGCCCTGCGCGCCGGGCTCATCGTGGTCAACACCAACCCGCTGTACACCGCCCGCGAGATGCGCCACCAGTTCAAGGACGCCGGCGTGCGCGCACTGGTCTACGTCAACCTGTTTGGCAAGCTGGTGCAGGAAGTGCTGCCGGACACCGAAATCGACTACCTGATCGAAGCGCGCATGGGTGACATGCTGCCGAGCCTCAAGGGCTGGCTGGTCAACACCGTGGTGAAGAAGGTCAAGAAGATGGTCCCCGACTTCCACCTGCCCCAGGCGGTGTCCTTCAAGGCCGCGCTGAAGCAGGGCCAGGGCCACGCGCTGAAACCGGTGAAGGTGAGTCTGGACGACATCGCCGTGCTGCAGTACACCGGCGGCACCACGGGCGTTGCCAAGGGCGCGATGCTCACCCACGGCAACCTGGTGGCCAACATGCAGCAGGTGGATGCCTGCCTGTCGCAGCTCGGCCCGGACGGCCAGCCGCTGATGAAGCAGGGCCAGGAGATCATGATCGCGCCGCTGCCGCTCTATCACATCTATGCCTTCACCGCGAACTGCATGTGCATGATGGTCAACGGCAACCACAACGTGCTGATCACCAACCCGCGCGACATCCCCGGCTTCGTCAAGGAGCTGAAGAAGTGGCGCTTCTCCGCGCTGCTGGGCCTCAACACCCTGTTCGTCGCGCTGATGGACCACCCCGAGTTCAAGGACCTGGATTTCTCCAACCTCAAGGTCACCAACTCCGGCGGCACCGCCCTGGTGAAGGCCACCGCCGAACGCTGGCAGGCCATGACCGGCTGCTCGGTGGTCGAGGGCTACGGCCTCACCGAAACCTCCCCGGTGGCCAGCACCAACCCCTACGGCACCCTGGCGCGCCTGGGCACCGTGGGCATCCCGGTACCGGGCACCGCCTTCAAGGTGATCGATGACGACGGCGCCGAGCTGCCCCTGGGCGAGCGCGGCGAGCTGTGCATCAAGGGCCCGCAGGTGATGAAGGGCTACTGGCAGCGCGAGGAAGCTACCGCCGAGGTGCTCGACGCCGAAGGCTGGCTGAAGACCGGCGACATCGCGGTGATCGACCCGGACGGCTACGTGCGCATCGTCGACCGCAAGAAGGACCTGATCATCGTCTCCGGCTTCAACGTCTACCCCAACGAGATCGAGGACGTGGTCATGGCCCACCCGAAGGTGGCCAGCTGCGCCGCCATCGGCGTGCCGGACGACAAGTCCGGCGAGGCGGTGAAGCTGTTCGTCGTGGCGCGCGAGGGCGGCCTCAGCGTCGACGAGCTGAAGGCCTACTGCAAGGCCAACTTCACCGGCTACAAGGTGCCCAAGCACATCGTCCTCAAGGACGCCCTGCCGATGACGCCGGTCGGCAAGATCCTTCGTCGCGAACTGCGCGACATCGCCTGACCCTTCCCCCCATCCCCGGCCCGCGAGGGCCGGCGGATGCGCTGCGATCCCTCTGCGACGCCTTCTGCACGCTGTTTAGAGAAACTACTCTAAAGATGACCAGGGTCATTGCATTCGGTCATTTTAATGACTGATAAGGCCTTCTTTGGCTCTGGTCGCCCATTTGCAAAGCTGCTACTCTCGGCGCGTTTTTTTGCCCTGGAAAGGGCTTGAACGACTGCACAGAACACAACAAACAACTGCCTCCGGCAGTGAAGATCAGCTGTTGCTTAGGAGTGGGCTTCCATGACCGAAAATTTCTGGAAGGACAAGTATCCAGCAGGCATTCCTGCGGAAATCAATGCCGACGCGTATCCCAATATCCAGGCGGTATTGAAAGAGTCCTGCCAACGCTTTGCCGACAAGCCCGCTTTCAGCAACCTGGGCAAGACCATCACCTACGGTGAGCTCTACGAGCTGTCCGGCGCCTTCGCGGCCTACCTGCAACAGAACACCGACCTGCAACCGGGCGATCGCATCGCCGTGCAGCTGCCGAACGTGCTGCAGTACCCCGTGGTGGTCTTCGGTGCCCTGCGCGCCGGCCTCACCGTGGTCAACACCAACCCGCTGTACACCGCGCGGGAGATGGAGCACCAGTTCAACGACTCCGGCGCCAAGGCCCTGGTCTGCCTGGCCAACATGGCCCACCTGGCCCAGGACGTACTGCCGCGCACCGGCATCAAGCACGTCGTGGTCACCGAAGTCGGCGACATGCTGCCGGCGCTCAAGCGCCTGCTGGTCAACAGCGTCGTCAAGTACGTGAAGAAGATGGTCCCGGCCTATCACTTGCCCCAGGCGGTGAAGCTCAACGATGCCCTGGCCAAGGGCCGTGGCAAGCCGGTCAAGGATGCCTCCCCGGCAGCGGGCGACATCGCCGTGCTGCAGTACACCGGCGGCACCACGGGCGTGGCCAAGGGTGCGATGCTCACCCACCGCAACCTGATCGCCAACATGCTGCAGTGCAAGGCACTGATGGGCGCCAACCTCAATGAAGGTTGCGAAGTGCTGATCACGCCGCTGCCGCTGTACCACATCTACGCCTTCACCTTCCATTGCATGTCCATGATGCTGACCGGCAACCACAACGTGCTGATCAGCAACCCACGTGACCTGCCGACCATGGTCAAGGAACTGGGCAACTGGAAGTTCACCGGCTTCGTCGGCCTCAACACCCTGTTCGTCGCCCTGTGCAACAACGAGGACTTCCGCAAGCTGGACTTCTCCGCCCTGAAGCTGACCCTGTCCGGCGGCATGGCCCTGCAACTGGCCGCGGCCGAGCGCTGGAAAGACGTCACCGGTTGCGCCATCTGCGAAGGCTTCGGCATGACCGAGACCAGCCCAGTGGTGTCGGTGAACCCGTTCCAGAGCATCCAGATCGGCACCATCGGCATCCCGGTCCCCTCGACCGAGTGCAAGGTGGTCGACGACGAGGGCAACGACCTCGCCATCGGCGCCATCGGTGAGCTCTGCGTAAAGGGCCCGCAGGTGATGAAGGGCTACTGGCAGCGCCAGGACGCCACCGACGAGATCCTCTCGGCGGACGGCTGGCTGAAGACCGGCGACATCGGCCTGATCCAGGAAGACGGCTACATGCGTATCGTCGACCGCAAGAAGGACATGATCCTGGTCTCTGGTTTCAACGTGTACCCGAACGAGCTCGAAGACGTGCTCGCCACCCTGCCGGGCGTGCTGCAATGCGCCGCCATCGGCATCCCGGACGAGAAGTCCGGCGAGGCGATCAAGGTCTTCGTGGTGGTCAAGCCAGGCGCCAACCTGACCAAGGACGAGGTGATGCAGCACATGCGCGCCAACGTCACCGGTTACAAGATGCCCAAGGCCGTCGAGTTCCGTGACAGCCTGCCGACCACCAACGTCGGCAAGATCCTGCGCCGTGAACTGCGTGACCAGGAACTGAAGAAGCTCAAGGGCTGATCCGTTCCGCCCTGAACAAGCCCCGCCTCTGCGGGGCTTTTTCTTTTCTGGCAGTCGCATCCAGGTGCGCCTCCGTAGGATGGGTAGAGCTCTGCGAAACCCATCACTGCGAAGTAGCCGGCCTGCTCCGCAGCTGGGTGCCGGGCGATGGGCCCGATCTCGCCTGTGATGCCTCGACGCCCCATTTCCCGCCCGCTAGAGTGCCGACTCTCGCGACCGCCCTGGAGCCGGCCATGCCCTTGCCCGATCTCAACCTGCTGGTAGCCCTGGACGTGCTGCTCGACGAAGGCAGCGTCGCCGGGGCCGCGCGGCGCATGCACCTGAGCGCGCCGGCCATGAGCCGCACCCTGGCGCGCATCCGCGAGGCGGTGGGCGACCCGATCCTGGTGCGCGCCGGCCGCGGCCTGGTGCCCACGCCCCGGGCCCTGGAGCTGCGCGAGCAGGTGCGCGACCTGGTGGAGCGTGCCAGCGGCCTGTTCCATGCCGACCAGGTGGACCTCTCCGGCCTGGAGCGCACCTTCAACATCCGCACCAACGACATCTTCATGGTCTGCTACGGCGGCCGCCTGTTCGAACTGGCCCACCGCGAGGCGCCCGGGGCCGTGCTGCGCTTCGTCCCGGAAATCGACGGCGACGACGACGCCATGCGCGCCGGGCGCATCGACCTGATGATCGGCGCCTCGCTCACCCTGTCCCCGGAGATCAAGTCCCAGGGCCTGTTCGAATGCCGCTTCACCGGCCTGGTGCGCGAGGGCCATCCGGTGCTGGAAGGCCCCCTCGATGCGGCGCGCTTCGCCACCTTCGAGCAGATCAGCGTCTCCCGCCGTGGCCTGGCCCGGGGCCCCATCGACCAGGCGCTGGCCGAGCTGGGCCTGTCGCGCAAGGTGGTGATGATCGCCCCCAGCTTCTTCTCCGCCGTGCTGGCCATGCTGGAGTCCGACCTGATCCTGCCGATGCCCGACCCCGTGGTCGCCACCTGCCGGCGCCTCGGCCTGCCCCTGCGCGCCTTCGAGATCCCCCTGCCGCTGGCGACGGTGGGGGTGCGCCAGTCCTGGCACCCGCGCTTCGACAGCGACCCGGCGCACCGCTGGCTGCGCACCTTGATCAAGCGCTGTTGTGAGGAAGGCCTGCCCGGCTGATCGAGGCTTGCCCCGACGCGCTGGTGTTTGTTCAGTCGTGCGTCTGACGCACTCGTAAATTAGAAATATTGCAATTTTCGGCATGCCATGGCCGCCCATAGACTTCCCGCGTATCCCTGAAACCCGGAAGTCCCCATGTCTTGCATGCACTCGCGCGCCAGCGGAGCACCGCTCCGATGAACGCGCCCCTGTCCCTGCCCCAGGCTGCCGCCAAGCCCGCCGCCGCACCGGTGCCGACGCCCTTCGGGCTGCGCATCGTCGTCGGCCTGGTGGGCGTGTTGCTGGCGGTGCTGGTAGCCGGCTTCAACGAAAACGTCACCAAGGTCGCCCTGGCCGATATCCGCGGTGCCATGGGCATCGGCCGTGACGAAGGCACCTGGCTGCTGGCGCTCTACGCCGCGCCTTCGGTCTGTGCCATGGCCTTCGCCCCCTGGTTCTCGGTGACCTTCTCCCTGCGCCGTTTCACCCTCGCGGCCATCGGTGCCTTCATGGTGCTGGGCCTGCTCAGCCCCCTGGCGCCCAACCTGCAGTGCCTGATGGCCCTGCGCGCCCTGCAGGGCCTGGCCGGCGGTGCGCTGCCGCCGATGCTGATGACCGTGGCACTGCGCTTCCTACCCGCCAACATCAAGCTCTACGGCCTGGCCGGCTACGCCCTGACCGCCACCTTCGGCCCCGGCCTGGGCACGCCGCTGGCGGCCTTCTGGGTGGAGGTCGTCGGTTGGCGCTGGGCCTTCTGGCAGATCATGCCTCTGAGCCTGCTGGCCTTGGCCGCCGTGTCCTGGGGGCTGCCCCAGGACCCGCTGCGCCTGGAACGCTTCCGCCAGTTCGATTGGCTGGGCCTGCTGCTGGGCTTCCCGGCGCTGTCGATGCTGGTGGTCGGCCTGGTGCAGGGTGACCGCCTGGACTGGTTCGAGTCGCCGCTGATCTGCCTGCTGCTGGGCGGGGGCTCGGTGTTGCTGGTGCTGTTCCTGCTCAACGAATGGAAGCACCCGCTGCCGTTTTTCAAGCTCCAGCTGCTCAAGCTGCGCAACCTCAGCTTCGCCCTGTTCGTGCTGGGTGGCGTGCTCTTCGTGCTGCTCGGGGTCATCAGCGTGCCCTCCGCCTACCTGGCCCAGGTGCAGGGCTACCGGCCGCTGCAGAGCGCCCCGGTGTTCCTGGTGGTGGCCCTGCCGCAACTGCTGGCGCTGCCCCTGGTGGCGGCCCTGTGCAACCTGCGCTGGGTGGACTGCCGCTGGGTGCTGGCCTGCGGCCTGGCCATGCTCGCCGTCGCCTGCTGGCTGGGTGCCGGGCTGACCTCGGCCTGGGTGCGCGAAGACTTCTACCTGGTGCAGGCGCTGCAGATCTTCGGCCAGCCCATGGCGGTGCTGCCGCTGCTGATGCTCTCCACCGGCAGCATCACGCCACCGGACGGCCCCTTCGCCTCGGCCTGGTTCAACACCATCAAGGGCTTTGCCGCGGTGCTCGCCGGGGGCGTGCTGGAAGCCCTCGGCACCCTGCGTCTGCACCTGCATTCCACCCAGCTGGTGGATCGCCTGGGCAACAGCCCGCTGCTGGAGGAGGGCGCGCAACTGGCCCGCCGCGTCCACCAGCAGGCCTCGGTGCTGGCCTCCGCCGACCTCTACCTGTGCCTGGTCGTTTTGGCGGCCGCGCTGATCATCGCCATCCCCTTCGTGCCCACGCGCATCTACCCGCCGCGTGCCCCGAGCTAACGGAAGAATCATCATGACCGACACACGACCCCGTACCCCCCTGATCGCCGGCGCCTTGCTGGCCGGCGCCGGCCTCATCGCCTGGAGCGCCTGGCACTTCACCGCTGGCGGCCGTGGCGAAGGCACCAACGACGCCTTCGTCCAGGCCGACTTCACCCTGGTGGCGCCCAAGGTCTCCGGCTTCATCGGCGAGGTGCTGGTGGAGGACAACCAGCCGGTGACGGCCGGCCAGCTGCTGGCGCGCATCGACGACCGCGACTACCGCGCCGCGCTGTCCGGCGCCCGCGCCGAAGTGGCCAGCGCCGAGGCCCGCCTGGCCAACGCCCGGGCCACCCTGGAACGGCAGGACGCGCTGATCCGCCAGGCCGAGGCCACGGTGGAGGCGGACCGCGCCGAGATGGAGTTCGCCCGTCACGAGCTGGAGCGCTACCAGCACCTGGCCGGGCAGGGCGCCGGCACCCTGCAGAGCGCCCAGCAGGCGCGCAGCCGCTTCGACACCAGCCGTGCGCGGCAGGCCGAACACGCTGCCGCATTGCTGGCCACGCGCAAGCAGACCGACGTGCTCGCCGCCCAGCGCGACGCCGCCCAGGCCGCCCTGGAGCAAGCCCGTGCCGGCCTCGAACGGGCCGAGCTGGACCTTTCCCACACCGAGCTGCGTGCGCCCATGGACGGCACGATCGGCCGTCGAGCGGTGCGGGTCGGCGCCTTCGTCAGCCCCGGCCAGGCGCTGCTGGCGGTAGTGCCCCTGGCGCGTGCCTACGTGGTCGCCAACTTCCAGGAAACCCAGCTCACCCACATGCGCCCCGGCCAAGTAGTGCAGGTGACCGTGGACAGCTTCCCCGGCGAGGTGCTGCGCGGTCGCATCGAGAGCATCGCCCCGGCCACCGGCGTGACCTTCGCCGCCATCGCCCCGGACAACGCCACCGGCAACTTCACCAAGGTGGTGCAGCGCATCCCGGTGAAGGTCCGCCTCGACGAGGGCCAGCCCCTGGCCGCGCGCTTGCGGGTGGGCATGTCGGTGGAAGCCGACGTGGACACCCGTGGCGAGCCCGAAGCCCTGGCAGGGGTGAACTGAGATGCGTCGACACGCGACCCTGCTGGTCCTGGCGATGGGCCTCGGCGCCTGCAGCGTCGGCCCGGACTTCACCCGGCCCGACGCCGAACTGGACACGAACTGGACCCTGGCCGACGACGCCGACCTGCCGAGCCGCGCACTCCAGGCCGAGCTGGAAGAACGCTGGTGGGAGGGCTTCGGCGACCCGCTGCTGGCCTCGCTTATCCACCGCGCCACCCACGAGAACCTCGACCTGCTCGCCGCCGCCAACCGCGTGGAGCAGAGCCGCGCCGCACGTCGCAGCGTGGCCGCCGGGCAGGCGCCGGATCTCGGTGTCGGCGCGGGCTACAGCCGCGCACGCAACAGCCAGCGCGGCCTCTCCGACCCCTCCGGCGAGTCGGGCCGCGCTGCCTACAGCCTCTGGCAGGGTGGCCTGGACATGGCCTGGGAGCTGGACCTCTGGGGCCGGGTAAGGCGCGAGGTGGAAGCGGCGGACGCCGGCGTGCAAGTCTCTGAGGAAAACCGCCGGGGCGTGCTGCTGGCGGTAACGGCGGAAACCGCGCGCGGCTACATCGAGCTGCGTGGCGCGCAGAACGCCCTGGCCATCACCGTGCAGAACCTGGAGATCGCCCAGCGCAGCCTGGCCCTCAACCGCACGCGCCTGGCCGATGGCGTCGCCACCCAGTTGGAGGTGGCCGAAGCGGCGGCCCAGGTGGCCAGCCTCGAATCGCGCCTGCCGCCCCTGCGTCAGCGCGAGGCGCAGCTGGCCAATGCCCTGGCCCTGTTGCTGGCCCTGCCGCCCGGTGCATTGCGCGAGGAGCTGGCGGCCCAGGAGGCACCGGCCATTCCCACGGGGCCGGCACGGGTGCCCCTGGGCCTGCCCAGTGAACTGGCCGAGCGCCGCCCGGACATCCGCCGTGCCGAAGCCGCTCTGCACGCCGCCACTGCCGACATAGGCGTGGCCGAGGGTGACTTCTACCCGCGCATCACCCTCTCCGGCGACCTCGGCTTGCAGGCCCTGCAACTGGACGACCTGGGCTGGGACGCCCGGCGCTTCGCCTTTGGCCCGGCCCTGAGCCTGCCGCTGTTCGACGGCGGCCGCCGGCGCGGCACCCTGGAACTGAGCAAGGCCCGCCAGCAGGAAGCCGCCATCGCCTACCGCAGCACCGTGCTCGCCGCCTGGCACGAAGTGGACGACACCCTCGGCGCTTACCAGGCGCAGCAACGCCGCCAGGCCAGCCTGGACCAGGCGGTGGACCACGCCCGCGTGGCCCTCGACAACGCCGAGCGCCAATACGGCCAGGGCACGGTGGATTTCCTCAACGTGCTCAGCGTGCAGAACGCGCTGCTGGCCAACCAGGCCGAACAGGTGGACAGCGCCACCGCCGCCGCCCTGGCGCTGGTGGAGCTCTACCGCGCCCTCGGTGGCGGCTGGCAGGCGTTGGAAGGGGAGAGGGCTCCTGGTGCCTGATGCCGGCGGGCGTTGGTATCCGGTTTCCGGGTGCAGGCCGATCGCGAATGAATTCCCACGGGGGCGGCGCTGCGCGCCGCTTGGCGACTGAAGTCGCCCCTACATCCCGGGCACCGTGCGGAGCTGATCGATGGGCAGGGTGGAGGTCGCTCTTTACCTCCACCGGGCGGGGTCAACCTGGGCGCGACCTGCCACGCCCCCGGGCTGAAGCCCGGGCTACGGGTCCGAAACCCCCGGGCCAGCCGCTTCGCTAGCTCTACCGAACGGTATGACCTCCCGTCGCCCCTGGCCGGTGCCAGCATTGCGACAGCTGCCGATTCGCATAATCTGCGCCGGTCCGCGGGGCCTGACCCGCGCCGTTACGCTTTCCTGGGGGACCTCCATGCGTATGAATGTGCGTCGAATCCTCCTGGCCTGGATGCTGGGAGTTGTCGTCGTCGGCCCGACCGTGGCCGCTGAAAACCCGTCCGCGAAACCGGTGATCGGTTCCGCCTCGCAACAGGCCGTGACGGGCCGCCCGCTCAGCGTGCTGTTCGTGGGCAACAGCTACACCTTCTACAACGATCTGCCGCGCATGGTCCGGCAGATGTCCCTCGACGCCGCCCAGCCGCGCCCGCTGGACGTGCGCGACGTCACCTTTGGCGGCGCCAGCCTCGAAGCCCACTGGAACCGTGGCGTGGTGCAGAAGGTGCTGGCCAGCCAGCACTGGGACTATGTGGTGATCCAGGACTTCAGCACCATGCCGGTGGACAACCCCGAGAAGACCCGCAAGTACGTGCGCCTGATGGCCGCCGAGGCGCGCAAGGCCGGTGCCCAGCCGATCCTCTACCTGACCTGGGCACGCCAGGCGATCCCGGCCATGCAGGCGCAGCTCGACAGCGTCTACACCGGCCTGGCCAACGAAACCCATTCCCTGCTGGCCCCGGTCGGCCAGGCCTGGAAGCAGGCCCTGGCGGCCACGCCGCAACCGCACCTGTTCATCGAGGACGGCAGCCACCCGAGCTACAGCGGCAGCTACCTCACCGCCTCGGTGTTCTATTCGCTGATCTACGGCGTGCAGCCGCCGGCGCCGTCGTCCGAACAGGCCGCGCGCCTGGATCGCGACAGCAGCGGCAGCGCCCTGCAAGGCTTCGCCTGGAACTCCCTGCAGGCCCAGGACCTGGCCTTGCGCACCGTACCGGCCGAGCTGCGCAGCCTGCCGATCACCGCCACCCGCTGAGCCGCTTCACCCCGCGTTGCCGAGCCGTCGGCACGCGGGGCGCTTGCCGATGCGGTGTGGGGGCGGAATCTGCGACAATCGCGCCTTTGCCACGATTGCCCAGCGCCTGATGACCGACATCGCCTCCCTGCACAAGAACCTCGATCACGCCCTGATCGCCGACCGCCATCGCCTGCGTCGCCAGCTCCACGAGCTGCACAAGAAGCCGGACGAGGCCAAGTTCGCCCAGTGGCTGGAGCGCTTCCAGGCGTCCTGCGCCAAGGTCGAGGCGCGCCGCAGCAGCGTGCCGCGCATGCGCTACGACGACGCCCTGCCCATCGCCGCCAAGCGTGACGAGATCAAGGCCGCGCTGGAGAAGCACCAGGTGCTGGTGATCGCCGGCGAAACCGGTTCGGGCAAGACCACCCAGTTGCCGAAGATCTGCCTGGAAATGGGCCGTGGCACCCACGGCCTGATCGGCCACACCCAGCCGCGCCGGCTGGCCGCGCGCAGCGTGGCGACCCGCGTGGCCGAGGAGATCGGCACGCCCCTGGGCGAGCTGGTGGGCTACCAGGTGCGCTTCGAGGACCAGTCCAACGAGCGCAGCCTGGTCAAGCTGATGACCGACGGTATCCTCCTGGCCGAAACCCAGCATGACCGCCTGCTCGAACGCTACGACACCATCATCGTCGACGAGGCCCACGAGCGGAGCCTGAACATCGACTTCCTCCTGGGCTACCTGAAGACGCTGCTGCCACGGCGCCCGGACCTGAAGCTGATCATCACCTCGGCGACCATCGACTTGGAGCGCTTCTCCAAGCACTTCGGCGATGCGCCCATCGTCGAAGTCTCCGGCCGCACCTACCCGGTGGACACCTGGTACCGACCCCTGGCCGCCGAAGTGGACGAGAACGGCGAAGCGCTGTTCGACGATCTGTCGGTGGACCAGGGCATCCTCCGCGCCCTGGAGGAGATCGGCGACTTCGAGCGCGCCGAGGGCAAGCGCCCCGGCGACGTGCTGGTATTCCTCCCCGGCGAGCGCGAGATCCGCGATGCCGCCGAGGTGCTGCGCAAGGCCAACCTGCGCCTGACCGAGGTGCTGCCGCTCTATGCGCGCCTGACCCCGGCCGAGCAGCAGAAGATCTTCGCGCCCATGGCCGGCCGCAAGATCGTGCTCGCCACCAACGTCGCCGAAACCTCGCTGACGGTGCCCGGCATCCGCTACGTGATCGACAGCGGCACCGCGCGCATCAGCCGCTACAGCTACCGCGCCAAGGTGCAGCGCCTGCCCATCGAGGCCGTGTCCCAGGCCAGCGCCAACCAGCGCAAGGGCCGTTGCGGCCGGGTCGAACCGGGCATCTGCGTGCGCCTCTACAGCGAGGAGGATTTCCTCGGCCGCCCCGAGTTCACCGATCCGGAGATCCTGCGCACCAACCTGGCGGCGGTGATCCTGCAGATGCTCCATCTGCGCCTTGGCGAGATCAGCGACTTCCCCTTCATCGAGCCGCCGGACGGCAAGGCGGTGAGCGACGGCTTCACCCTGCTGCAGGAGCTCTCGGCGGTGAACCGCGAGGGCCAGCTCACGCCCCTGGGCCGCCAGCTGGCGCGCCTGCCGGTGGACCCGCGCCTGGGCCGCATGGTGCTGGAAGGCGCCCACCAGGGCAGCCTCGACGAAGTGCTGCTGATCACCAGCGCACTCTCGGTGCAGGACCCGCGCGAACGGCCGATGGAGCGCCAGCAGGCCGCCGACCAGGCCCACGCGCAGTGGAAGGACGTGGATTCCGACTTCGCCGCGCTGGTCAATCTCTGGCGCGGCTTCGAGGAACAGCGCCAGGCGCTGGGCTCCAACGCGCTGCGCACCTGGTGCCGCAAGAACTTCCTCAACTACATGCGCCTGCGCGAGTGGCGTGATGCCCACCGCCAGCTGACGCTGATCTGCCGCGAGCTCAAGCTGACGCTCAACAAGGAGCCGGCGGACTACCCGCGCGTGCACAAGGCGCTGCTCTCCGGCCTGCTCAGCCAGATCGGCCAGAAGAGCGAGGACGGCGACTACCTCGGCGCCCGCCAGCGGCGTTTCTGGATCCACCCCTCGACCGTGATCGCCAAGAAGCGGCCGCAGTGGATCATGGCCGCCGAACTGGTGGAGACCACCAAGCTGTTCGCGCGCATGGTCGCCAAGATCGACCCCGACTGGCTGGAGCCCCTGGCCGGCCACCTGGTGAAGAAGAACCACCTGGAGCCGCACTGGGAGAAGAGGCGCGGCCAGGTCGTGGCTTACGAGCAGGTCACCCTCTACGGGCTGATCGTGGTCGGCCGGCGCCCGGTGCACTACGGGCCCATCGACCCACCGGTGGCCCGCGAGCTGTTCATCCGCGAGGGCCTGGTGCGTGGCGAGATCCACAGCCGCGCCAAGTGCCTGGCCGCCAACCGCCAGTTGCTGGAGCGCCTCGACGAGCTGGAGGCCAAGGCCCGGCGCCGCGACATCCTCGCCGACGAGGAAACCCTCTTCGACTACTACGCCGCGCGCCTGCCCGAGGACATCTACCAGACCGCCAGCTTCGAGAAATGGTACGAGCGCGAGCGGGCGAAGAGCCCCGAGCTGCTGATCATGCGCGAGGAGGACGTGCTGGCCCGCGACGCCAATGAAGTCACCGCCGCGCAGTACCCCGACACCCTGCGCATCGGTGACCTGCAGCTGTCGCTGGACTACCACTTCGAACCCGGCCACGCCCGTGACGGCGTGACCCTGCGGGTGCCGGCGCCGCTGCTGCCGCAACTCCAGGCCGAGCGCCTGGACTGGTTGGTGCCCGGGCTGCTGGAAGCCAAGTGCGTGGCCCTGGTGCGCAACCTGCCCAAGGCCATCCGCAAGAACTTCGTGCCGGTGCCGGACTTCGTCAAGGCGGCGCTGGCCAAGCTCAGCTTCGCCGAGGGTTCGCTGCCCGAGGCGCTGGGCCGCGAGCTGCAACGCATGACCGGCTCACGGGTGCCCGAGGAGGCCTGGACGGAAGCCGCCGCGCTGCTGGAAGGGCACCTGAAGATGAACATCGAGGTGGTTGACGCCCGCGGCAAGTTCCTCGGCGAGGGTCGCGACCTGGCCGAGCTGACCGCGCGCTTCGCCGAAGCCAGCCAGGCCGCCCTGGCCATCCCCCAGGGCGACAAGGCGCAGAAGGCGGTGGAAGCCAAGGTGTTCGCCGAGGTCGCCGAGAAGACCCAGCAGAAGATCGCCGGGCTTTCCATGACCGTCTACCCGGCGCTGGTGGAGGAGGGCGGGGTGGTCAAGGAACACCGCTTCCCGACCCAGGCCGAAGCCGAGTACCAGCACCGCCGCGCCCTGCAGCGCCTGTTGCTGCAACAGCTGGCCGAGCCGGCCAAGTTCCTCCGTGGCAAGCTGCCGGGCCTCACCGAGTTGGGCCTGCTGTACCGCGACATGGGCCGGGTCGACGCGCTGGTGGAGGACATCCTCCTGGCCAGCCTCGACAGCTGCATCCTCGAAGGCGAAACCAACCTGCCCCGCGACGGCGCGGCCCTGGCCTCGCTGGCGGAGAAGAAGCGCGGCGCCTGGGCCGAACATGCCGAGCGCCTGGCGCGCCTGGTGCTGGACATCCTCAAGCTGTGGCACGGCCTGCAGAAGCGCTTCAAGGGGCGCATCGACCTGGCCCAGGCGGTGGCGCTGAACGACATCAAGGCGCAGCTGGGCAACCTGGTGTATCCCGGCTTCGTCCGCGAAACCCCGGGCGAATGGCTGAAGGAGCTGCCGCGCTACCTCAAGGCCATCGAGCAGCGCTTCGACAAGATCGGCGCCCAGCTGCAGCGCGACCGCGTCTGGTCCGGCGAGCTGGCTGGCTACTGGGAGCAGTACCAGGCACGCCTGGCCAAGCACGCCCAGGAGGGCAAGCGTGACTCCGAGCTGCAGACCTTCCGCTGGATGCTGGAGGAGTACCGCGTATCCCTCTTCGCCCAGCAGTTGGGCACCAAGATGGCGGTTTCCGATAAACGACTGAATAAGCAGTGGACCCAGGTAGAGGCTTGATCGATGAGTGATGCGCTGTTCGACATCCGCCCCATGAACCCCGAGCAATACCGCGAGAAGACCCGGCGCATCGCCATCGGCATCGCCGTGCTGTTCATCGCCCTGGCCATGCTCATGGCCACCCTCAGCGTGCAGCTGTTCGGCACGCCGGGTGGCGATAACTTCCGCTGGAACCTGATCGGCGTGCTGGCCGGGGTGGCGCTCACCCTGGCGCTGGTGCGCCTGCAGCTGTGGCCGCGCCCCTTCATGGCGCCGGCGGTGTATGGCTGGCGGCTCAAGCGCAGCCTGATGCGCGTCACCAACCTGATGCACCGGGTCAAGGCGGGTGTCGCCGTTAACGACCCGGCGGCGATGAAGCTGCTGCGCTTCTACCACCTGGGCGTGACCCAGATGCACCAGCTGGACGGCAACACCTCCGACCTCAGCCAGATGGTCCACGAGATCGATGCGCACCGCGAAGCGATGACGGCCCAGGGGCTGGATACCGAACAGACCCACCTCGACCCGGCCTGGCTGGACGCGGTCAAGCGCTTCGGCTGAGCCCAGGCAGTACCGGACAAGGACGCCCCCATGCCCTCCACCCTCGAACTCGTCGCCGACCTGGTCAACCTGATCGCCGTGCTGCTGGCCGCGCGCAACAGCGTGCACACCTGGTCCACCGGCATCCTCGGTTGCCTGCTGTTCGGCTGGCTGTTCTTCGGCGCGCAGCTCTATGCCGACGTCACCCTGCAAGGCTTCTTCATCATCACCAGCGCCATGGGCTGGTGGGCCTGGCTGCACGGCAACGCCGGCACCCAGCTGCCGGTGAGCCGCACCGCGCCGGCCTCCCTGTTGCGGATGGCGGCCCTGGCCGTGGTGGTGGCGCTGGCCTATGGCGCGCTGCTGCACCACTTCACCGACGCCTACGCGCCGTTGGTGGACTCCCTGGTGCTGACCTTCAGCGTGCTGGCGCAGCTTCTGCTGATGCGTCGGCGCCTGGAGAACTGGTACGCCTGGCTGCTGGTGAACACCCTGGCGGTGCCGCTCTACGCCTCCCGTGAGCTGTACCTCACCGCCGGGCTCTACACCCTGTTCTGGTGCAACGCCTGGTACGGCCTGTACTGCTGGCGCCGTGAGCTGCGCGAAGCCGCCACGCCCCTGGCCGGGCAGGAGCCCGCCTGAGGTGAGCGCGACCTTCCGCACCGGCCTGGTGGTGGGCAAGTTCTCGCCGCTGCACCTGGGCCACGAGCAGGTGATCCGCACCGCCCTGGGGCAATGCCAGCGCTTGCTGCTGCTGTGCTGGTCGCTGCCGGAACTGCCGGGCTGCGACGCCGAGCGCCGCGAACGCTGGTTGCGCCTGCGCTTTCCCGGGGTGCAGGCGGAGGTCGTCACCCCGACACGCATCCAGGCCTGGCGCGAACAGGGCAAGTGCCTGCCCGACCTGCCCCACAACGACGCCCCCGAGTTCGAGCCGCGCCAGTTCGTCGCCGAGTTCTGCCAGGCGGTGTTCGGCACCACGGTGGATGCGGTGTTCACCAGCGAAAGCTACGGCGACGGCTTCGCCGAGCATCTGGCAGGCGTCTTCGGCCACCCGGTGCGGCACGTCTGTGTCGACCAGCAACGCCTCGCCGTGCCCGTCTCCGGCACCCGGCTGCGCGCCGATCCCCATGGCTTGCGCGGCTTCCTCGCCCCCGAGGTGCATGCCGACTTCGTCGAGCGCATCGTCTTCCTCGGCGGTGAATCCACCGGCAAGAGCAGCCTCGCCATCGCCCTGGCCTCAGCGCTCGACGCTCCTTGCGTGGCCGAGTTCGGCCGCGAGCACTGGGTGGCGAAGGACGGCGCCCTGGAGTACGACGACCTGCTGCACATCGGTCGCACGCAGATGGCCCGGGAGGACCAGGCCGCGCTTGAGGCCGGGCGTTACCTGGTCTGCGACACCTCGGCGCTGACCACGCTGTTCTACAGCCACGCGATGTTCGGCCGCGCCGAAGCCGAACTCGCCACCCTGGCCGAACGCCCCTACACCCACAGCTTCCTCTGCGCCGACGACTTCCCCTTCGTGCAGGACGGCACCCGCCAGGACGAAACCTTCCGCCGCCGCCAACAGGCCTGGTACCACGCCGAACTGCAACGCCGCGGCTGGCCCTACCAGGTGCTCACCGGCCCGCTGGACGCGCGGGTGCAGCAGGTGCTGGCCCACCTGCGCGACGCCTCCCCGGGCTGAAGCCTGGGCTACGGGGCGCTCTTGTGGGAGCGGATTCATCCGCGATCGATGTAACAGCAGATGCACCTCCCCGTAGGTTGGCGCCGAGCGCAGCGAGGCCCAACGGAGCGGAGCCGGGCATCGCGATGTTGGGTTTCGTTCCTCTACCCAACCTACGGGCGCTCTGTGCGAGGGTTTCGCGGGCTGAAGCCCGGGCTACGGGGCGGCACTCGGGCTGCTCCTGTGGGGATTCATCCGCGATCGATGCCACAGCAGATGCACCTCCCGTAGGTTGGTGCCGAGCGCAGCGAGGCCCAACGCAGCGGAGCCGGGCATTGCAATGTTGGGCTTCGTTCCGCAACCCAACCTACGGGCGCTCTGTGCGAGGGTTTCCCGGGCTGAAGCCCGGGCTACGGGGCTGGACCACGGTGCGGAGATCGAGGCTGGCATCACGCCCAGGGTTGCCTAATGTAGGTTGGCGCCGAGCGCAGTGTGGCCCGACGGTGAGGAGGTGGGGCGTCGGAGCGGATGCGCCTTCCCTAACCGAGCTTCTCTGCCCAGGTGGCGAGAAAGGTCGGCAGGTATCTATCGATCACGAAACGCGGGTTGGGCTGGGCGTCTTCGTGGAAGCCGCGCAGCACGAAGCCGGCTTCCAGCTGGCCGCCGATCTGCTCCGCCAGGCTGTGGCCGAACACCAGTGCTTCGCCGCGCTCGCGCTTGGCCGCCAGTTCCTCCGGGCTCAGGTCGTCGAGGTCGGAGTAGGGCAGGGTGAAGCGCGGCTTGATCAGGCCCTGTTCGGCATGGCGCGGGTCACGGTCGGCGACGAACACCACCGGGTTGTAGAAGCTCGACAGCAACCGGCCACCGGGGCGCAGCACACGGAAGCACTCGCGCCAGACCGGGCGGATATCCGGCACGTAGAGGTTGGAGATGGGGTGGAACACGCAGTCGAAGCGCGCGTCGGCCAGGGCCGAGAGGTCGCGCATGTCGCCCTGCAAGGTCTCCAGCTGCAAGCCGTCGCGCTCGGCCACCTCGCGGTCGCGGGCGAGCTGCTCGGCGGAGGCGTCCAGCACCAGCACCTCGGCACCGGCGGCGGCCAGCACCGGGGCCTGCTGGCCACCGCCCGAGGCCAGGCAGAGGATGCGCAGCCCGCGCACCTCGGGCAGCCAGCCGGCGGGCAGCGGGCCGGGAGTCAGGCGCACCTGCCAATCGCCCGCGCGGGCGGCGGCGATGGTAGCGGCGTCCACGGGGCGCGACCATTCGCAGTGCTGCCGGGCCTGGCGGTCCCAGGCGGCGCTGTTGTGTTCGAGGATGTCCAGTGCGGGCATGTGGCGTTCCTTGCGGGGGTGGTCCGAGGGCACAAGGGTGAAGCGTCGTGGCCGGTTTGAAAACCGGAAACGCGCAGCGGGGGTTCAACCCGGCGGCGTCGGGCGTTAAGGTGCGCGGTCAGCAAACGGCAAATGGAGCGCCACGATGAGCCTTCACGGCACCTACGATCCGCAGAACGTCTTCGCCCAGATCATTCGTGGCGAGGCCCCTTGCTACACGCTCTATGAAGACGACGACGTGCTCGCCTTCCTCGATATCTTTCCGCAGTCCTACGGCCACACCCTGGTGATCCCCAAGCGTTCGGCGGCGCGCAATATCCTCGATATCGACGGCGACGCCCTGGCCAAGGTCATGGCCGTGGTGCAGCGCCTGGCCCGGGTGCTGGTGGAGGAGCTGGAGCCGGCCGGCGTGCAGGTGGCGCAGTTCAACGGCGCCCCGGCGGGGCAGACGGTGTTCCATATCCACATGCACATCGTTCCCCGTTTCGAGGGCGAGTCCCTGGGCATCCATGCCAGTAAGAAGGCCGATCCGGCCGAGCTGGAAGCGCTGCAGGCGCGCTTGCTCAAGCGCCTCTGAAGTCCGGGGTGTGCCACGACGACTGGCCTCGAAACCGGTCGTTTGCGCGTTATCAGCCGACGATTCGGCCTTTTTAGCCGCACATAAGCCGATTTTCCCGGTCGTCCGCCTGTGTCCTGGCTGCGGCGCCGAGCATCTATAACAACATTGAAGGACTCGTTTGTAGGCTTAATCCTACATATCGAGGCGTTTTCGCCACCTTCAGCGGGCTTTTCCCAACTCGCTCCATGCGCCGGCCGATGGTCTGACGCAGCGGCGCCGATGCCCCGGAAAGACCCGCTCTGTGGCAGAATTCGCGGCTTGCGTGAGAGGCCGTTGCTATCCTTCGGCGACCCGCGAGCGGGCCCCAGTGCCCCGTCGCCGTGAAGCCTCCGGCGTGCCCGCTACAACAAGGATTCGCTGTTCCATCCCGCCAGGCGGGGTGAGCCTTTTTCCAATGCTGGTCGAGCCTTCGCCCAGCGCCCAACTGCCCAACCGGCTGTGCCTGCTCACAGCCCAGTAACGAGAGGATCGACCGTGCACAAAGTCGTGATCAGTGGCACCGGCCTTTACACCCCGTCCCAGAGCATCTCCAACGAAGAACTGGTGGCCTCGTTCAACGCCTACGTCCAGGCGTTCAACGCCGAGAACGCCGCTGCCATCGAGCGTGGCGAAGTCGAGGCGCTGAGCGAATCCAGCGTTGCCTTCATCGAGAAGGCGTCGGGGATCAAGAGCCGCTTCGTGATGGACAAGGACGGCATCCTCGACCCGCAGCGCATGGTTCCGCGCCTTCCCGAGCGCTCCAACGAAGAGTGGGGCGTGCTCTGCGAAATGGCCGTTGGTGCCGCCAAGCAGGCCCTGGAACGCGCCGGCCGCACCGCCGCCGACATCGATGGCGTGATCGTCGCCTGCTCCAACCTGCAACGCGCCTACCCGGCCGTGGCCATCGAAGTCCAGGCCGCACTGGGCATCCAGGGCTTCGGCTACGACATGAACGTCGCCTGCTCCTCGGCCACCTTCGGCATCCAGGCGGCGACCACCGCCGTGCAGACCGGCCAGGCCCGCGCCATCCTCATGGTCAACCCGGAAATCTGCACCGGCCATTTGAACTTCCGTGACCGCGACAGCCACTTCATCTTCGGCGACGCGGCCACCGCAGTGATCATCGAGCGTGCCGACCAGGCCACCTCGAAGTACCAGTTCGACATCGTCGGCACCAAGCTGCTGACCCAGTTCTCCAACAACATCCGCAACAACTTCGGCTTCCTCAACCGCGCCGCGGAAGAGGGCATCGGCGCCCGCGACAAGCTGTTCGTGCAGGAAGGCCGCAAGGTGTTCCGCGACGTCTGCCCGATGGTCGCCGAGCTGATCGCCGCGCACCTGCAGGAGAACGAGCTGGACGTCGCCGACGTGAAGCGCTTCTGGCTGCACCAGGCCAACCTCAACATGAACCTGCTGATCGCCCGCAAGCTGCTGGGCCGTGACGCCGAGGCCGAAGAGGCGCCGGTGATCCTCGACACCTACGCCAACACCAGCTCCGCCGGTTCGGTGATCGCCTTCCACAAGTACCAGGACGACCTGCCCAGCGGCTCCCTGGGCGTGCTCAGCTCCTTCGGCGCCGGCTACTCCATCGGCAGCGTGATCCTGCGCAAGCACTGATGGCCGTACCTGCGGACAGCGAGCTGCTCCCTCGCCTGCGGGCCGGGGAGCAGCGGGCCTTCCGCGAACTTATCGACACCTACCAGGGCGCCATGCGCGCCGTGGCCTTCGCCATCGTCGGCAGCCCCCATGCCGACGAAGTGGTGCAGGACGCCTGGCTCGCCGTGGTGCGCAGCCTGGATGGTTTCCAGCAGCGCTCCAGCCTCAAGACCTGGCTGCTGACCATAGTCGCCAACACCGCCCGCACCCGCCTCAAGCAGAGCCGCCGCGAAGTCCTGCTCGACGACCTGCCCGCGCCCCACGGCACCGTGGATGACACGCGCTTCGCCGCCAACGGCCACTGGTTGGCCGGCCCCGCCACCTGGCACGAGGACTCCCCCGAGGCCCTGCTGGCCGAGGAGGAGCTGCGCGAGTGCCTGGAGAAGACCCTGCTGAGCCTGTCCGACCTGCAGCGCAGCGTGTTGCTGCTGCGCGAGCGCCAGGGCCTGGAATTGCAGGAGATCTGTAACCTGCTGGAGGTTTCCCTCTCCAATGTCCGGGTGCTGTTGCACCGTGGGCGCCTCAAGCTGTTCGCCACCCTGGAGCATTTCGAGGAGACGGGCCAATGCTGAACTGCCGGGAGCTGGTCGCCCGATCCAGCGACTACATCGATGGCCAGCTGGGTTTCGTGCAGCGCCTGGGCGTGCGCCAGCACCTGCTGATCTGCCCCCATTGCCGGCGCTTCCTCGCCCAGTTGAACCTCACCCGTGAAGTGCTCAGGCAACTGCCCGAAGCGACCCCGGAAGGCGATGAAAAACTGGCCGAACGGCTCGCCCGGGCACGTAACGAAGCCCCCTGAGCCAGGTCATCGCGCCGTAACATTTCAGTCGTGTTGTCATAATCGGCGGCGCACCCCTCTGCGACAACTTGCCGCTTCGCTTGCCCGCAACGCCCGTCCTAGAGCGGTTTTTTCTATATTCCCAATGGCGATGAAAAAGTTCCTCTGTCATAAAACATTTATCTAAAAGCAACTGAGCTGAAATAACCCCCCGCCAACATTCCCCCCCAGCACAAACGAGCCCAACGCTCGGGTGTTTTCCAGCACTAAAGACCAACAGGGGAATCTTCGATGATCCGTAAGCACTTCGCCGGTTTTGCCGCCAGCGCCATGGCTCTGGCCATTTCCGCCCAGGCTTTCGCTGGTACCGTCACCACCGACGGCACCGACATCGTTATCAAGACCAAGGGCGGCCTTGAAGTCGCTACCACCGACAAGGCGTACAGCTTCAAGATCGGTGGCCGCCTGCAGGCTGACTACAGCAGCTTCGACGGCATCTACACCAAGAACGGCGATTCCGCCGACGCGGCTTACTTCCGTCGTGCCTTCCTGGAAATCGGTGGCGTGGCGTACACCGACTGGGCTTACCAGATCAACTACGACTTCTCCCACAACGCTGGCAGCTCCGACGACGGTTACTTCGACGAGGCCTCCATCGCCTACACCGGCTTCAACCCGGTGGTGATCAAGGTTGGTCGTTTCGACCCGGAATTCGGCCTGGAAAAAGCCACTAGCTCCAAATGGGTGACCGCTCCTGAGCGTAACGCCTTCTACGACGTCATCGACTGGGCCAACGGCCACCAGAACGGCATGGGCGCCCAGGTCTCCACCACCATCAGCAACTACGCCTACCTGTCCGGTGGTGTGTTCTCCAAGGACAACAACGACACCGACGGCAAAGCCAATAAGCAAGTGAACCTGCGTGGCGTATTCGCTCCGATGGCTGAAGCCGGCAACGTCCTCCACTTCGGTGCCAACTTCGCTCGTCGCGACGTTTCCGACTCCACCATCGACTCCCGCTTCCGCAGCCGCCTGGGCATGCGTGGCGTTGAGACCCTGGGTGGCAACGATGCCGGCACCAACGGCAACCGCGTGGTCTTCGGTGGTGCAAACACCCGGCCTGCCGGTTCCTATGACGACGACACCGCCTGGGGTCTGGAAGCGGCTTGGGCCACCGGCCCGTTCTCCCTGCAGGGCGAATACATGAAGCGCAAGATGAAGGCCGACTCCGCCGCCTTCCAGGACATCAAGGCCGACGGCTTCTACGTACAGGCGGCCTACACCCTGACCGGCGAGGCACGTGACTACAAGCTCGGCAAGTTCGACAAGATCAAGCCGAACAACAAGCAGATCGGCGCTTGGGAACTCTTCTACCGCTACGACAGCATCAGCGTGGATGACGGTAACGTGACCACCGCTTCCGCTACCCGCGAAGTCGGCGACGCCGAGGCCAAGGTGCACAACCTGGGCGTGAACTGGTACGCCAACGAAGCCGTGAAGATCAGCGGTACCTATGTTCGTGCCGCCACTGACAAGGTGACCAACAACGTGGGCGACGACGACGGCGACGGCTTCGTCATCCGCGCGCAGTACGCGTTCTAAGCAATACCGTTCATCCGCTCCTTCTTGAGCCCCGCTTCGGCGGGGCTTTTTTATGGGCGTGTTTTTCGCGATGTCCGGGAGGGGTAAGGGGTCGTAGGTTGGGTAGAGGCACGAAACCCAACGATGCGAGGTCCAGCCCCGCTCCGTTGGGCCTCGCTGCGCTCGGCGCCAACCTACGGCGGAGCCCTCTGGGCTCATCGCGGATGAGTCCGCTCCCACGGTGGGTGCGCATGTTCTTGTGGGGGCGGTTTCAACCGCGAAAGAACATCGTCGATGAATTCTCTACGACAGGCTTTTTTTCGCCGGCGCCGCAGGCCAGACTTGTCGCCATGCCGATCCAGACCCTTTCCCGCCTTTCCGAAGTCGATGCCGCCAGCTGGGATGCCCTGCTGAAGGACGACCAACCCTTCCTGCGCCATGCCTTCCTCGCCACCCTGGAGGACAGCGGCAGCATCGGTGGGCGCAGCGGCTGGTGGCCGGCCCATCGCCTGTTGCGCGGTGCGGGCGGCGAACTGCTCGCGGCCATGCCGGCCTATGTGAAGGCGCACTCCTATGGCGAGTACGTGTTCGACTGGGGCTGGGCCGATGCCTGCCAGCGCGCCGGCATCGAGTACTACCCCAAGCTGCTCGCCGCCGTGCCCTTCTCGCCGGTGCGGGGTGCACGCCTGCTGGGCCATGACGAGGCGGCTGCGGCGCAGCTGATCGACGCGCTGGTTCCTGAGCTGGAGGTGGCGGGGCTGTCCGGGCTGCACGTCAACTTCACCGACGCCTTCGCCGATGCCCGCCTGCAAGGCCGCGAGCAGTGGCTGGAGCGCCTGGGCTGCCAGTACCACTGGCATAACCGCGGCTATCGCGACTTCCAGGATTTCCTCGACGCCTTCTCTTCGCGCAAGCGCAAGCAGGTGCGCAAGGAACGCGAGCAGGTGGCGGGGCAGGGGATCGAATTCGAGTGGCGCGAAGGCAACGAGCTGAGCGAGGCGGAATGGGATTTCGTCTACGCCTGCTACGCCAACACCTATGAGGTGCGCGGCCAGGCGCCGTACCTGACGCGGGCGTTCTTCAGCCTGCTGGCCGAACGCATGCCCCAGGCCATTCGCGTGGTGCTGGCGAAACAGGGTGCGCGGCCGGTGGCCATGGCCTTCTCATTGATGGATTCGGGGTCGCTGTACGGGCGTTACTGGGGCTGCCTGGCGGAGTTCGACCGCCTGCATTTCGAGACCTGCTTCTACCAAGGCATCGACATGACCATCGCTGCCGGGTTGCCGCGCTTCGACGCCGGCGCCCAGGGCGAGCACAAGCTGATCCGTGGCTTCGAGCCGGTGATCACCCGCTCCTGGCACTACCTTCTGCACCCCGGCCTGCGCGAGGCGGTGGCGGGCTTCCTGGAGCAGGAGCGCCCCGCGATCCTCGGTTATGCCGAAGAGGCGCGGGGCATGCTGCCGTATCGCAAGGCGGGGGAGTGAGCCCCCGGTCGTCGATGGGGATCAGCTGTTGCTGACGCTGCCGCCCCACTCGAGGAACTTCATCTTGTGCACTTCACCCTTGCTGTCTTCGTAGACCAGCACCACCGGCACGACGCCGGATTTGCTGGTGTTGTCGGTGCGGTAGATGACTTTCTGCACGTCCACGTTCATGCCGTAGTGGTATTCGACGGCGGTCAGTTCGGCGCCCGGCTCGCGGCTTTCGGCGGCGAAGACGGCGGGGGCCAGGCTGGAGAGGACGGCGGTAACGGCGGCTGCGATTTTCATGCTGATCTTTCCTCGATGGGCGGTTGGAAAGCTTCAACTGAAACCCGGTGCGCGATGGCTTCCTGCTACGGGTTTGGGTTGCTGCTTTGTACGGGGTCTATATGACCACCGCCGTTTTCATCGCGGAAATTGATGGTTGTTGTAGTCGAGATCATCGGTATCGATAGTGATGCGGGGCGGGTTTCGGCGTGCTCCGTGGCCGCGCCGTACCGCATGGGTTTCGCTGCGCTCTACCCATCCTACGAAGTGACGAGGTCGGCTTTCGTAGGATGGGTAGAGCCGTGCGAAACCCATCAACTCCAGTGCCTGGAACCTTTCAGTCCACCCCAACGAAGCCGCCGGTCTGGTGGTGCCAGAGGCGGGCATAGAGGCCGCGCTGGGCGAGGAGTTCGGTGTGGCTGCCGCTTTCCACCACGCGGCCCTGGTCGAGCACCACCAGGCGGTCCATGCGGGCGATGGTGGAGAGGCGGTGGGCGATGGCGATCACCGTCTTGCCCTGCATGAGGGTTTCCAGGCTTTCCTGGATCGCCGCTTCCACTTCGGAGTCGAGGGCCGAGGTGGCTTCGTCGAGGATCAGGATCGGCGCGTCCTTGAGCAGCACGCGGGCGATGGCGATGCGCTGGCGCTGGCCACCGGAGAGCTTCACGCCGCGCTCGCCGACATGGGCGTCGAAACCGGTGCGGCACTGGGCGTCGGAGAGGTAGGGGATGAACTCCGCCGCGCGGGCCTTGCGCACCGCTTCCCAGAGCTCCTCGTCGCTGGCGCCGGGCTTGCCGTAGAGCAGGTTGTCGCGGATCGAGCGGTGCAGCAGCGAGGTGTCCTGGGTGACCATGCCGACCTGTTCGCGCAGGCTTTCCTGGGTGATCCGGGCGATGTCCTGGCCGTCCACCAGGATGCGCCCGCTGTCCAGGTCGTAGAGGCGCAGCAGCAGGTTGACCAGGGTGGATTTGCCGGCGCCGGAGGGGCCCACCAGGCCGATCTTCTCGCCGGGGCGCACCTCCAGGTCGAGCCCCTCGAACACCGTGCGGCCCTTGCCGTAGTGGAAGCCGATGTGCTCGAAACGCACCTCGCCACGAGGTACCTGCAGGGGCTTGGCATCGTCGTGGTCCTGCACGTCGCGGGGCTGGGCGATGGTCTGCATGCCGTCCTGCACCTGGCCGATGTTCTCGAAGATGCCGCTGACCACCCACATGATCCAGCCGGACATGTTGTTGATGCGGATGACCAGGCTGGTGGCCAGGGCGATGGCGCCGACGGTGATGATGTCCTGGGTCCACAGCCACAGGGCGAAGCCGGTGGTGCCGACGATCAGCACGCTGGAGAGGGTGGTGATGACCACGTCCATGCCGGTGACCATGCGGTTGGTCTGCTGCACGCGGTGCACCTGCTCGCTCAGGGCCTCGCGGGCGTACTGCTCTTCCAGGCTGGTGTGGGCGAACAGCTTGAGGGTGGTGATGTTGGTGTAGCCGTCGACGATGCGCCCCATCAGCCGCGAGCGCGAGTCCGAGGCGGCCACCGAGCGCAGCTTGACCCGGGGCACGAAGTACCAGAGTGCGGCGATGTAGCCGGCGATCCACAGCAGCAGCGGGATCATCAGGCGCCAGTCGGCCTCGGCGAACAGCACCAGGGCGCTGACGGCGTAGATCAGCACGTGCCAGATGGCGTCCACCGCCTGCACCGCCGAATCACGCAGGGAGTTGCTGGTCTGCATGATGCGCTGGGCGATGCGCCCGGCGAAGTCGTTCTGGTAGAACGACAGGCTCTGCTTGAGCACGTAGCGGTGGTTCTGCCAGCGGATGAGGTTGGTCAGGCTGGGGTTGATGCTCTGGTGCACCAGCAGGTCGTGCAGGCCGTTGAAGATCGGCCGCAGGATCAGTGCCACCACCAGCATCCAGATCAGCTCGTTGGCGTGGTCGGCGAAGAAGGTGTCGGCCGCGCTGTGCTGGGCCAGGTCGATGATGCGGCCGAGGAAGCTGTAGAGGGCGACGTCGATCAGGGCGACCACCAGGCCCACCAGCAGGAGGATGGCGAACACCCCCCAGACCTGGCGCAGGTAGTGGAGGTAGAACTTCACCACGGTGCGTGGCGGCGTGGTGTCGGGAGCGGGTTTGAAGGTGTCGATCAGGTGTTCGAAACGGCGAAACATCCTTCTGGTCCTTGTCGGGGGGAGCGGCCCGCCGGGGTGGCGGGCCGCCTTGGTTCAGAGCCGCTTGGCGGAGACGATCACCACCGGTTTCAGCGGTACGTTCTGGTGCATGCCACGGTTACCGGTGGGCACGTTGGCGATCTGGTCGACCACGTCGAGGCCGCGTACCACCTTGCCGAACACCGCGTAGCCGAAGCCACGGGCACCGTGGTCCAGGGCCGGGTTGTCGCGGTGGTTGATGAAGAACTGGCTGGTGGCCGAGTCGGTGGCCTGGGTGCGCGCCATGGCGATGGTGCCGCGCACGTTGTGCAGGCCGTTGTCGGCTTCGTTCTTGATCGCGGGGCGGGTGCTCTTCTCATCCATGGCGGCGTCCATGCCGCCGCCCTGGATCATGAAGCCGGGGATCACCCGGTGGAACACGGTGCCGTCGTAGAAGCCGGCGTTCACGTAGTCGAGGAAGTTCTTCACGGTGATCGGCGCCTTGGTGTCGTCCAGTTCCAGCTCGATCTCGCCGGCCGTGGTGTTGATCAGTACATGGGGCTTGTCGGCCGCCATGAGGTTGGCAGTGAACATCAGGGCGCAGGCCGCGAGGGCGATTTTCTTCAGCATGGTCATTGTTCCTTGTGGGCCGCGACTTCTTCGAGGAAGCCGAGGAGGGTGGCGTTGAAGCGTTGTGGTTGATCCAGGGGCGTGGCGTGGCGGGAGTCTTCGATGACCACCAGGCGCGCGTTGGGCATTTCCCTTACGTAGGCTTCCTTCTGCGCGACCGGCGTGTAGTCGCGGTCGGCCGTGATCACCAGCGTAGGACAGGTGATGCGGCCGAGGCGTTCCCGCACGCCCCAGCCGATGATGGCGTCGAGGGAGGCGAGGTAGGCGCGCTTGTCGTTCTGTGGCCAGCGCTCCTCCACCTTGCGCCGCAGCTCGGCCTGTTCCGGGCGGGGGAACAGCAGCCGGGCCAGGGCCTTGGCGATGGTGTCCAGGCTCATCAGCCGCGAGAGCGTCCAGCGCCGCGCCACTTCCCAGTATTCGCGCGGGCTGCGGGGCTTCACCTCGGGCCCGCTGTTGACGATGGTCAGGCTCTGCAGCAGGTCGGGGCGGTCGACGCCGAGCTGGAAGCCGATCATGCCGCCCATGCTGATGCCCACCAGGTGCACCGGCGGCAGTTGCAGGTGTTCGATGAGGGCGGCGACGTCATCGGCGAAGTCGGCGATGGCGTAGGGGCCTGCGGGTTTGTCGGAGCGGCCGTGGCCGCGCACGTCGAGGGCGATCACCCGGTAGTGCGCGGCGAGCACCGGTATCTGGTATTCCCAGTCGCGGGTGCTGGAGCCGAGGCCATGCACCAGCAGCAGGGGCGCGCCGTGGCCGTATTCCTCGTAGTGCAGCTGACAGTCGTCGTTATCGAACCAGGACATGGTCGTCTCTCCCTCAGGCGTTGGGCAGGGGGGCGGCGAAGGGCGCGTTGAGCGGCGCCGAGTCGAAGGTCTTGATCAGCTCGACGAGTATCTGCGAGGCCGGGCCGAGGGCCTTTTCCTTGTTGGCATAGAGGAAGAACCCGGGGTGGCGGGTGGCGCCCTGGTCCATGGGCAGCGGCTTGAGCAGGCCGTCCTTGAGTTCGCGCTCGATGATGTGGCGCGGCAGCCAGGCGAAGCCCAGGCCATTGCTGACGAAATTGGCGGCGGTGGCCAGGCTGCCCACCGTCCAGCGCTGCTCGGCGCCGAGCCAGCCGACATCGCGGGGCTGGGTGCGGCCGGAGTCGCGGATCACCACCTGCAGCTGGGTTTCCAGGTCATGGAAGGTGACGTCGCGCTGCAGGCGGTGCAGCGGGTGGTCGGGGTGGGCGACGGCGACGAACTCGACGTTGCACAGCTCGGTGCCGAGGTAGCCGGGGATGTTGAGGCCGGTGATGGCCAGGTCGGCGGTGCCTTCGAGCAGCACTTCCTCCACGCCGGAGAGCACCTCCTCGCGCAGGCGCACACGGCAGCCGCGGCTCTGCGGCATGAAGGCGGCCAGGGCACGCAGCAGGCGCGCGGTGGGGTAGGCGGCGTCGACCACCAGGCGTACCTCGGCCTCCCAGCCCTGCTCCATGTGGTGGGCGAGCTCTTCCAGCTGGCTGGCGGACTTCACCAGTTGCCGCGAGCGCCGCAGCAACACTTCGCCGGCTTCGGTGAGCACCGCCTTGCGCCCGTCGATGCGCAGCAGCGGCACGCCCAGTTGTTCCTGCATGCGGGCCACGGTGTAGCTGACCGAGGATTGCGAACGGTGGGTGGCTTCCGCCGCCTGGGCGAAGCCGCCATGGTCGACCACCGCTTGCAGGGTCCGCCACTGATCCAGGGTTACCCGGGGCGCTTTCATGCCTTGCTCCTTCTTCTTGTGTATCGGTCAGGAAACATGCGGCCGTGCCGATGACCTCGCCTGACGCTCTGTGTAAGCTGGCGGTCCCGCGCTGGAGACCCCCGATGAAAAGAATGCTCTGTGCCGTCCTGGCCTGCCTGCCCGTCGCCGCCTTCGCCTACCCCATCGAGGTGGAGAAGCAGTACAACGGCAGCGAGATCTCCTATACGACCGACGATATCGATCACAACATGGGCTCGATCAACGTCTACAACCTGGGCGAGGCCCGCGCCGAGTGCACGGTGCGCTTCGTCAACGGACCGGAGACGCCGAAGATCCGCCGCGCCGTGATCGACGGCGGCAAGAGCGTCTACCTCACCGCCAAGTTCAACCGCAGCATCATCCGCCTGCGCATCGGCCTCACCTGTAAGCCCGCCTAAGGGAAAGCTCCCATAGAGAAGTCAGCACTGGGCTCCAGCCTAGTGAGGGCTTCTTTATAAATCAATTTTGTCGATTGTTAGTAGCGGATTAATTCGCTTTTTTATCGAATTGTGTCTGGATAACCTGCGCTCCATCGAATCCCACCCCACTTATCGATGGAGCAGCAAACATGTCCAACGTCCTCGTGATCGAAAGCAGCGCCCGCCAGCAGGGTTCCGTGTCCCGCGACCTGACCCAGGCCTTCATCGCCCAGTGGCAGGCCGCCCATCCGGCCGACCAGGTCAAGGTCCGCGACCTGGCCGTGGAGCAGGTGCCGCACCTGGACGCCGACCTGCTGGGTGGCTGGATGAAGCCCGCCGACCAGCACAGCGAAACCGAACAGGCCGCCCTGCAGCGCTCCAACCTGCTGACCGAGGAACTGCTGGCCGCCGACGTGCTGGTACTGGCTGCGCCCATGTACAACTTCGCCATCCCCAGCACCCTGAAGGCCTGGCTGGACCATGTGCTGCGTGCCGGGGTCACCTTCAAGTACACCGAGACCGGTCCCCAGGGCCTGCTCACCGGCAAGCGCGCCTATGTGCTGACCGCCCGTGGCGGCGTCTACGCCGGCGGCCCGTTCGACCACCAGGAACCCTACCTGCGCCAGGCCCTGGGCTTCATCGGCATCCACGATGTGTCGTTCATCCATGCCGAGGGCATGAACATGGGCACCGAGTTCCAGGAAAAGGGCATCGCCCAGGCCAAGGCCCAGGTGGCCAAGGTCGCCTGACGCCACACCGCTTCGCTCCACTCCTTTGTGCTCATCCCTTGCCCGGCCCCATGGCCGGGCTTTTTTATGGGCGCTCGCTTCCCGTAGGAGCGAGCTCTGCTCGCGAAGCTGTAGGAGCGAATTCGTTCGCGATGCTTTTACAGGCTGAGCTTCAGCGTGGGCTCGGGTTTGGCAGCATGGGTTTCGCTGCGCTCGCGGAACGCCGCCCGACCCATCCTACGGGCTTTCGTTTGGCTGTGGATTGGAGTGCGCACTGGTCTTGGCGTGCCTTACGGGCTCTCGTCGGAAGGGCTCCTGGTAGGAGGGCGCCGCTTTCAGGCCTGCCGATGCCGGGTTGGTCCCAGCGGGCCCGCAGGCGGGTGGGTAAGCTTTCCCTGGTGGCGGCGAGCGGGTATTTTCGCCGGCTGCAATCAGAGGCCTGCCATGTCTTCGTTCATTTCTCCACCCGTTACGGTGCGGCCATGAGGCTGTCCGGGCGCGGTGTCGCGCTGTCCCTTACCGCGTCGGTGCTGTTCGCCCTGATGCCTGGCTACGTGCGTGAGTTGGCGCCGCTGGATGGCGTGCAGATCTTCGCCCAGCGGGTGCTTTGGTCGATTCCGGCGGTGTTGTTGCTGGTGGCGTTGATGAGGCAATGGGCGGTATTGCGTGATGTGCTCGTGCGCCTGCGCCGGGAGCCGTTGCTGCTGGCGGCCTTGCCGTTGGCGGCGCTGTTGATCGGGTTGCAGTGGGGCCTGTTCCTCTGGGCGCCGTTGCAGGGGCGGATGCTGGAGGTGTCCCTCGGCTACTTTCTGCTGCCCCTGGTGATGGTGCTGTGCGGGCGCCTTTTCTATAACGAGCGCCTGCGCCCGCTGCAACTGCTGGCGGTGCTCTGTGCCGTGGCCGGCGTGCTCCACGAGCTGTGGATGACCCGCGCTTTCTCCTGGCTGACCCTGGTCACCGCGCTGGGCTACCCGCCGTATTTCATGCTGCGCCGCTGGATGCGCCTGGACGCGCTGTCCGGTTTCATCCTGGAGATGGCGGTGCTGGCGCCGCTGGCGGCCTGGCTGATCATCGCCCATGGCCCGGAGGGGGCTTTCGTCCAGGCACCGCAGCTGTGGTGGCTGATTCCCGGCCTGGGCCTGCTCGGCACCCTGGCCTTCGCCGCGATGATGGCCTCCAGCCGGCTGCTGCCGCTGGGGTTGTTCGGCATCCTCAGCTATGTGGAGCCGGTGCTGTTGTTCGCGGTGGCGGTGGCGTTCCTGGGCGAGGCCTTCGACCCGGCGCAGTTCTGGACCTACCTGCCGATCTGGCTGGCGGTGCTGCTTATCGGCTGGGACAGCGCACAGCTGCTGCGCAAGCAGGCGCGCCAGGAACGGGCGGCTCGCGCCCTCAACTGAGGGCCGCAGCGCCCGGGTGATCGGCCAGCGCGGCCAGCACCTGGTCGCGCAGCAGCGGGGCGAGGTCGGCGGGCGGGGTGGCGCCTGGGGCCAGCCAGGCCAGTTCTTCCAGTTCGGCTGCCGCGGCCACCGGCTGCGAGAGGCGACCGATGAAGATTTCCGCATCCACCCAGGTATCGGGCTCGTTGGCCGCGGGCGCACGGAAGCGGCCGAGGGGCTGCAGCGCGCTGGCGTCCATCTCCAGGTCGAGTTCTTCGAGCAGCTCCCGCTGCAGGGCGGCGAGGGCGGTTTCGCCGGGTTCGCGCTTGCCGCCGGGCAGCATGAAGGCGCGCGTGCCGCGTTTGCGTACCAGCAGCAGGCGCTGGTCGGCGTCGAGCAGGCAGGCGGCGGAGAGGATCAGGGTGGTCATGGATTGGGGGCTTCCGGCAGCAGTTTGTAGTGCAGCTGCACCACGCCGGTGGCGAAGCTGCGTTGTTCATGGAGTTGCAGGCGGCGTTCCAGGCCGGTGGCGAACATCTGGATGCCGGCGCCGAGCAGATGTGGGACGACGCTGACGATCAGTTCGTCGATCAGCCCGGCTGCGTAGCAGGTGCCGGCCAGCGAACCGCCGCCCACCAGCCAGACGCGCTTGCAGCCGGCCTCGGCCAGCTCCGCCAGGGCTTCGGCCGGGGTGCTATGGGCGATGCGCACCTGGGGCGCTGCGGGTTCGAGCTCCGCGCGGGTGAGCACGGTACAGGGCTTGCCCGGGTAGGGCCAGGCGCCGCCCATGGCCAGCACGGTTTCGTAGGTGCCGCGACCCATCAGCAGGCCATCGATGCTGTCGTAGAAGGCGCCGTAGCCGTGGTCATCGCCGGATTGCTCCAGCGGCTGCAGCCAGTCGACGCTGCCGTCGGGGCGGGCGATGTAGCCGTCCAGGGTGGCGGCGACGTAGTAGATCAGCGATGCGCTCATGCAGGGCTCCGACGGGTGGGCTGTGGCCGGCGGTGAAATCCGTCGGGGACTGAAGCTGTTGGAGTGGAGCACGGGCTTGAGGGTTCAGCAATCGCCGCAACGTCGGGAAATCAGCGTGGGGCGCACAGAATTCGGGTGTTCGGGCGCGACAACCGGTAACCTATGCAGCTGTTTTTCAAGCTTTCGATCGAGGTAGCACCCGTGTTCTCCCAATTCGCCCTGCACGAACGTCTGCTCAAGGCCGTGGCCGAGCTGAAATTTGCCGAACCGACGCCCGTGCAGCAGGCGGCCATTCCCCCGGCGCTGGAAGGGCGCGACCTGCGCGTGACCGCGCAGACCGGCAGCGGCAAGACCGCCGCCTTCGTGCTGCCGCTGCTCAATCGCCTGATCGGCGAGGCCAAGCCGCGCGAGCGCATCCGTTCGCTGATCCTGCTGCCGACCCGCGAGCTGGCCCAGCAGACCCTGAAGGAAGTGGAGCGTTTCTCCCAGTTCACCTTCATCAAGTCCGGCATCGTCACCGGCGGTGAGGACTTCAAGGTGCAGGCCGCCATGATGCGCAAGCTGCCCGACGTGCTGGTGAGCACCCCGGGCCGCCTGATCGAGCACCTCAATGCCGGCACCGTCGACCTCAAGGAAGTCGAAGTGCTGGTGCTGGACGAAGCCGACCGCATGCTCGACATGGGCTTCGCCGAGGACATGCAGCGCATCACCGCCGAGTGCGCCAACCGCAAGCAGACCCTGCTGTTCTCCGCCACCACCGGTGGCGCGGCGCTGCGCGACGTCTCGGCCAAGGTGCTGAACGACCCGCTGCACCTGCGCCTGAACGGCGTCGAGCAGCTCAACGAGTCGACCCGCCAGCAGATCATCACGGCCGACGACATCGCCCACAAAGAGGCCATCGCGCGCTGGCTGCTGGCCAACGAGGACTACCAGAAGGCCATCGTCTTCACCAACACCCGCGCCCAGGCCGACCGTTTCTATGGCCACCTGGTGGCGGCCGGTTACAAGGCCTTCGTGCTCCATGGCGACAAGGACCAGAAGGACCGCAAGATGGCCATCGACCGCGTGCGCGAGGGCGGCACCAAGGTGCTGGTGGCCACCGACGTGGCAGCCCGTGGCCTGGACATCCAGGGCATGGACCTGGTGATCAACTTCGACATGCCGCGCTCCGGTGACGAGTACGTGCACCGTGTCGGCCGTACCGGCCGTGCCGGCGGCGAAGGCACCGCCATTTCGCTGATCTGCCACAACGACTGGAACCTGATGTCCAGCGTCGAGCGCTACCTCAAGCAGAGCTTCGAGCGCCGTGTGATCAAGGAGCTCAAGGGCAGCTACAGCGGCCCGAAGAAGGTCAAGGCCTCCGGCAAGGCGGCCGGCGTGAAGAAGAAAAAGACCGACAAGAAAGCCGGCGACAAGAAGGCCTCGGCCAAGCCGGCCGCCAAGCGCAAGCCGTCCGGCCCGCGCCGCGACGAGTCCAAGGTGGTCAGCGCCGACGGCCTGGCGCCGCTGAAGCGCAAGAAGCCCGCGGCCGAGTGATCCGTCCGTTAGCGCGTGGCCTGCCGGTGGCGTTGCTGCCGTGGCTGGCCACAGCCGAGGCCCAGGTGTACCGCTGCACCCGGGCCGACGGCGGGGTGGAGTTCACCGACCGCGGTTGCGGAACCCTCGAACCCTCCCGTTCGGGCGGGTTGGTCGACGGCCTGCCCTCCCTGCATTCCCTCCTGGACGCCGCCCCGGCGTTCATCCCCTACGGCCTCAGCCTCTGGCAACTGCTGGCGCTGGTCTACCTGGCGATGAGCCTGGTCTGCTTCATCGCCTACTGGCGTGACAAGCGCTTCGCCGTGGCCGGTGCCCAGCGCACACCGGAGTCGCGCCTGCACCTGTACGAGCTGCTCGGTGGCTGGCCGGGCGGCCTGCTGGCGCAGCGGCTGATCCGCCACAAGAACCGCAAGGTTTCCTACCAGGTGAAGTTCTGGCTGATCGTTGCCCTGCACTTGGGCGTGCTCGGCTGGTGGCTACTCTAGGATCTGTACGAAAAGTGCCTGCGCTCGGTGATGCTTCGTTAAAAACGGGTTCGGAATACTCATTTACAGCTCGTAAACTCCGCTTCCTCACCCGTTTTTGCCTTGCCTGACCGTCGCTCGACGACTTTTCGTGCAAACCCTAGGGCGCTGAGGCGCCCGCTGACCGCCGCTGCGAGGACAGTTAGGGTCGGGATTGGTCCGTGCAGGCTTGCCAGGCTTTGCTAGGGTCGATGAGCTGGAGCGAGGCTGCTCCCCACACGCTCATCCACCGCAGGAACCAAGAACCGATGAAGCTCACCCGTACCCTTCTCGCCGCCGCCATGCTGTGCATGGGGCTGGCCGGCACCACCCTCGCCACCGAACTCAAGCACTGGCCGGCGCCCGCCGCCAAGCAGCTCGACGCGCTGATCGCGGCCAACGCCAACAAGGGCGCCTACGCGGTGTTCGACATGGACAACACCAGCTACCGCTACGACCTGGAGGAGTCCCTGCTGCCCTTCCTCGAAGCCAAGGGCGTGCTGACCCGCGAGAAGCTCGACCCCTCGCTCAAGCTGATTCCCTTCAAGGACGTGAAGGGCCACAAGGAAAGCCTCAACAGCTACTACTACCGCCTCTGCGAACTCGACGACCTGGTCTGCTACCCCTGGGTGGCCCAGGTGTTCTCCGGCTTCACCCTGCGCGAGCTGAAGGGCTATGTCGACGAGCTGCTGGCCTCCGGCAAGCCGGTGCCGGCCACCTACTACGAAGGCGACGAGGTGAAGACCATCGAGATCAACCCGCCCAAGCTGTTCACCGGCCAGCAGGAGCTGATGAACAAGCTGCGGGAGAACGGCATCGAGGTGTACATCATGACCGCCGCGCTGGAGGAACTGGTGCGCATGGTCGCCGCCGATCCGAAGTACGGCTACAACGTCAAACCGGAGAACGTCATCGGCGTCACCACGCTGCTCAAGGACCGCAAGACCGGCGCCCTGACCACCGCGCGCAAGCAGATCGAGGAAGGCAAGTACGACGAGAAGGCCAACCTCGACCTGGAGATCACCCCCTACCTGTGGACCCCGGCCACCTGGATGGCGGGCAAGCAGGCGGCCATCCTCACCTACATCGATGAATGGAAGAAGCCCATCCTGGTGGGCGGTGACACGCCGGACAGTGATGGCTACATGCTCTTCCACGGCACCGACGTGGAGAAGGGCGGGCTGCGCGTGTGGGTGAACCGCAAGGCCAAGTACATGGACCAGATCACCGCCATGCAGAAGAAGAACGCCGAGGCCCAGGCGAAGCTCGGCCTGTCGGTCACCGCCGACCGCAACTGGGTGGTGGTGACGCCGGAGGAAATCCAGTAGCCGGCCATCCGCCACGCTGCCATCCCCCTGCGCAACCGCCCCGTCAGCGGCTATGCTGCGAGCTGTAACGCAAGGGGGTGGCATGGGCAGAAGGCTGCTATGTGGCGTGTTGTTGCTCGGGCTTCCCTGGCTGGCCTTGGGGGAGGAGTTGCGCTTCGGTTTCGGTACCCAGAAACCGCCCTATGTCTATGAGGGCGAGGAGCGTGGCCTGGAGTTGGAGATCATCACCGCTGCCGCCAAGGCGGCGGGCTTCACCTTGCAGTACCACTACCTACCGGCGGAGCGCCTGCACCTGCTGCTGGGGCGCGGCGAACTGGATGGCATCGCCACCACCAGCGAGCACAGCGGTGTGCCGGCCTTCTATTCCGAGCCCTATATCCAGTACCACAACTACGCCATCGCCTTGGCCCGAAACGGTTTCCGCCTGGAAAGCATTGCCGATCTGGGCAAGCACTCGGTCAGTGCCTTCCAGCGGGCGCGCTACCTGCTGGGCGACGAGTTCCAAGCCATGGTGGAGGGAAACCCGCGTTACCGCGAGGAAGCCCAGCAGATCACCCGCAATCGCCTGCTCTACTCAGGCCGCATCGAGGTGGTGATCGGCGACAAGCGCATCATCGACTACCTCAACCGCGAGGTGGTCAGCCAGGTGGACATCAGCCAGCCGATCATCTGGTACGACCTGTTCCCGCCCACCCCCTACAAGGTCGGCTTCCTCCACGCCAACCAGCGCGACCGTTTCAACAAGGGGTTGCAGATGATCCGCGACAGCGGCGAATACCGCGCCATCGAGAAGAAGTACGAGCACTACTGAGGCGCCCGCTCACTCCTGCTTCTGCTTGGCATCGCTTTTGTCGCCGGCCTTGTCGACTTCCTGCTTGCGCTGCTCGGTGACGTTGCACTCGTCGTCACCCTCGCGGGCATCGGTCTTGAGCTTGTCCTGCTTGAGCTCTTCGTTGACCTGCTTGGCCTTCTGCGGGTCGCTCTCGGTGGCCTGGTGCACTTCGGCCGCCAGTTGCTCGCGCTTGGCGGTGGCCTCCTCGGCGCTGCACACGGCCAGGGCCGGCAGCGGGGCGAGCAAGGCAAGGGTGGCGCTCAATGCCAGTAAGCGGTTCATGGTGTTCTCCTCCGGGTGAATCGCACTCCTTAGGGTGGAGCGCCCGCGCGGGACAAAAGTTCAGGCTGTCAGCGCACCCGGTCGCGGCTCTGCACGGCGAGATCCAGGGCCTTTTGCATGTCCAGTCGCGCCGAGCGGCCGACGTCCTTGTCGTTGAGCTGGTAGTTGCGTTCCGACGGCAGGATGGGCGCGGTGAGGTCCTCGGCGTCCATGGGTTCGAAGTCGTAGTCGCCGCCGATGGTCATGGCGCTGCGGCGCAGCAGCATGCGCACCTGCTCGGGTTGCAGGCGCGGGTTGATCGAGAGCATGGCGGCGACGATGCCGGTGACCATGGGCGTGGCGTAGGAGGTGCCGCAATGCACCTCGCCGGTCTCGTTCTCGCCCCGGGTGGAAGCGCGGGCGCAGGCGGCGGCGGTGATGTCCACGCGCATGTCGATGTTCGAGGAGTCGCGCTTGACCACATAGGCCGGGTCGTCGATGCCCACGTCGTCGCGCTCGCTGCGCTGGTGCCCGCCCACCACCAGCAACTGGTCGGTAATGAAGGAGGAGGGCAGGCGGTATTCGTCGGTGCCGGAGAAGGAGGCGCCGTTGCCGGCGGAGTTGATCACCAGCACGTCCGGGTGTTCCTTGCGCAGCCAGAGGAAGAACTCTTCCAGCAGTTCCTCGTAGCCGCTCATGGCGATGCCCGAGCGCACCAGGGAGTCCACTTCGTCGCCCTTGACGTTCTTGGCGCCGACGCGGTGGATGCCCCAGCTCCAGTTGAGGACGCGCACACCGTCCTCCACCAGGTTCACCGAGGCGGCGACGTTGGCGGTGATGCCGGCGTCGGAGTTGCGCTCCACTATCACCTCGAAGCCGTTGCTGGCCTTGTCCAGCCCGCGTAGGAAACCGGTGTTGCCGCCCTGGTCCCAGCGCGCGGCGAGGATGCCGGCGACGGTGGAGCCATGGTTGTCGGGCTTGGCCGCGTCACGGGCGTAGAGGCAGGTGCGCGGTTGTTCGCCCTTGCAGCCGCCGAGGTAGTCGGCGAAGTCGGGGGCGTCGAAGTCGACGTTGCGCTCGATCACGCCGATGCGCAGCGGGCGTGTGTCCACCGGCGCCTGGCGTGCGGGGATGCGCCGTTGGTAGTAGTTCACCGCGTCCATGAAGCGGTTGGCGGCCCACTCGTCCGAGTCCTTGCCGGGTTTGCTCGGCTCCTGGCGCGCGGCTTCGGCTTCCTCGCCCTTCTCGGGAGCGGATTCCTCCACCACCACCGCGTCGACGCTGGTCTCGCTGCCGATGCGCAGGATCAGTGCGTCGCGCTCGGTGAGGTTCTTCACCGGCAGGCGCAACTGGTAGGTGTTCAGCGGCGGGATGGCGCCCACCACCTTGGCGCCGTACTTGCCGGCCAGGCGCTCGGCCTCCTTGCGGCCGTCGTGGCTTTCCTCGATCAGCAGGCTGACCAGGTCGACGTAGGTGGTCAGCCCATCCATATTCTTCGCCACTTCGGCGGGGCCGGCCGCCAGCACATGGCTGCCGTTCAGCGACAGCCACACCGGGTTGCTGGTGCGCTCGCCGTCCTCGAGCCAGAGCGGGCCGCTTTCGTGCTCGCGGTGGTCCAGGCGCAGTTTCAGGCCGCCCTTGTTGCGGGTCACGCTATCGGTGGGCAGTGGCTTGCCGTCCAGCAGCAGCCGGGGCGTGGCCTCGCCCAGGCCGCTGACCCGCAGGCACCAGTCCTGGCGCTCGTGCTCCAGCAGGTCGCCGCAGCGTTGCAGGGCCTCCATGCGCAAAGGTTCTTCGGCACTGGCGAAGGGGCTGGCGAGGGCCAGGAGCAGGGCGGTGACGGGGGCGTGGTGCAGCGGCATGGGCGGGCCTTGGTAGAGGTTGTCCTGCTGTTCCGACCGCGCGCGCCCGGCTTTCGTTCAGGCTGACCGTTCACCCATCAGGTCGAACCACGGCGGCGCGTGGGCAGTCGGAAATCACAGGATGCCCCATCCCCCACACCTGGAGAAATGCCATGAACAGCTACGACTGGGAGCTCATCGAACTGCTGCTGCACAAGGTGCAGGAGTCGGCCAACGTCAACTTCGCGCCCCGTGAATACGCCGCCGAACTGGCCGAACAGCGCCAGGCTGCTGGGCGCCAGATTGGCGGCACCCTCGACCACCTGAAGATGCTTGCCGCCGACTACGAACGCATTCTGTTGCAGGGCGGCTATATCGAGTCCCGCCCGGAAAGCGAGGGCGGCAATGGTGAGAACTTTGTCCTCACCGAGCGCGGCAGCCGCCTGCTGGAGCTGACCAACAGCAGCCTGCCGGCCAACCTGCAGTTCCGCGAGCAACTGGCCGAGAAGGGCCAGGCGGCGCTGACGCCGGAAGTGTTCGACGAGCTGTCGGCGAGGGCGGCGCGGGCTTGAGTGCCTGGGCCTAGGCGGTGCTGAGGCGGCGCTGCGCGCCGCTGGGCGACTGAAGTCGCCCCTACAGTCGCCCCTGCAAAAAACGCCGTCGGAGCTTCCCCTGTGGGAGCGAATTCATTCGCGATGGGTGTGGTTCGGGCATTTCCGGTCGGGGAAACGCCGAACCGTTGGGCCTCGCTGCGCTCGGCGCCAACCTACGCGCCAACCTGCAGCGACTACATCAATAGATCGGCGGGGTTTCCGGTAGCACGTCCGGGTCGGGGATGAAGGGCATGGCCCAGGGGTCGAGGTTGCGGCCCTGGTGGGCGAGGTCCATCCGCGCCTGCTCCAGCACCCCGGCCAGGCGCACCGGGTTGGCGTACTGGGTGCTGCGGATGTGGCCGATATCCAGGACCTTCTGCCCGTGCAGGTCGGTCACGGTCAGGCTGAAGCTGTCGTCTTCCTCATGGGCCAGGGCCTTGCAACCGTAAGGCAGGAAGGCTTCGGTGGCCAGGCGCATGGCAGTGTCCAGGCTGATTGGCGTGGTCATGGCAGTCTCCGGCTGCAGTGCATGAGTTAGGTGGACAGCAGGACGGGGGGAGGCGGTTCCGCCGGGGTGACGAACTGCAGGCGGCCGATTTGGTGAGTCGCCTGTCCCGCCTGGACAGTGCCCAGCGCGCCCCGGGATTGTTACCCTTCGATGACAAGCGCCGCGCAAGACGGCGCTCCTGGTTTCGGAGCTTCGATGAAACGCCTGCTGCTCGCCCTGTCCTGCCTGTTCGCCTGCGCGCCCGCTACCTTGCTGGCCTGGTCCAATCACTCCCTGGGCACCTGGCTGGCCCTGTCCGATCTCCAAGAGCTGCGCCAGGCCGAGCCGGTGCAGGTGGAGTCGCTGGAGGCCTTCCTCGCCGCCGAGGGCGTAGCGCTGGAACAGCTGCTGGACGAGCAGGAAGCCTATGCGCGGGAGAACTTCCCCGGCTACCCGGCCCGGCCCGATGACCTGCGCTGGCTGCCCGACTCGGGCGGGGATCGCCGTCGCGCCTTCTTCATGGCGCTGCGGGTCAACCCGGAAATCCGCCTGGCCAGTTTCGTCCAGGCGCTGCCGGGGCTGCAGTTGACGGACCATCGCTTCCTGCCCGCCGAGCAGGTGCTGGTGTTCCGCAAGCTCAACCTGTGGAATGAGTGGCGCTTTATCGCTATTGAACCCGGTGAGCGCATCAGCCCGCTGGCGGTGCTGGCCAGCGCGGCGGACGAGCCGGACTACGGCCACGACATCAACCTGTTCAGCGACAACCCGGGCGAGATGGGCGCGCGCTATGGCTTCGGCACCCAGCCGTTCGGTGATTCGCGCTTCGAGTACTCCTCCCAGGCGCCGTTCCACATCGGCTATTACCACGAGTCAGAGCTGATCTTCCGCGCCGCGCCCTTCCTCACCCGCACCTACCCGGAAATGCGCGTGCAGCAGTACCTGGGCCTGGCGCGCTTCGCCTTCGAGAGCGGCCACGACTACTGGGGCTACCGCTTCCTCGGCTGGGCGTTGCATTACGTCCAGGACCTGACCCAGCCCTACCACTCCAAGGCACTGCCGGGCGAAAGCACCGCCACCCTGATGTGGACGGCGATCAAGGCCGCCGCCGGCGATACCGCCGACAAGGAGGCGGCCATCGAGCGCGTCGCCACCCGCCACACCGAGGTGGAGAAGTACCAGGCCGATTGGTTGCGCCGCCTGCTGCGCGAAGGCAGCAACGACAGCCCGCTGCTGGCCGCCTACCGCGACCGCTCGGCGGACGCCGACTACCCGCCCTTCGACCTGGGCTACCTGCGGGACGTGGTGTCCCTGGAGGCCTATGACGCCGCCGACGGCTTCGACGATCGCATCGGCGCCTGGCTGGCCAAGGGGCAGCCCGGTGCCGACTTCAGCCAGGGCAACCAGCTGAAGCCGCCAGCCACCGATCCCGAGCTGGATGCGGTGCTGGTGCAGCTGATCCGCCACTTCGCCGGCCACAGCCGCAACCTGGTGCGCACCACCCTGCAGAACCCCTGAGACGGCGCGGCGCACCGGGCCGGGCGGCTCGTCGGGTTGCCCCCGACCTAGGCGGCCATGGGCGAGTGGGCGAACCCCGTGCCTAGCCCAGCGGTCACAACTCCAGGTGACCGATGGAGGCCGGCATGCACATCAAGCTGATCGAAGGGTTGCAGTGGAGCACCGAACCCGGTGGCTCCGGCGGCCTGTGCAACAAACGCGGGGAGAAGGTGCACCTGCGCCAGGGTGATATGGACGGCGCCTGCGGCCCCTACTGCCTGGTGATGGCGATGCTCGCGCGCAACCAGCTCAGCCGGCGCCAGGCCAAGGGGCTGGAACGAGTGGACTCGCGCACCCGCTACGGGCGCCTGATGGAGGCGCTGAATCGCCACGAGACCCTGGTGCGGGTCGGCACCACCGGGCATGACCTGCTGGCCCTGCTGCGTGAGGTGAACGACAAGGAACACCGGGTGGTGACCGGCAGCGGGGTGGAGATGGTGCGCCAGGCCCGCGCCCACCTGGAGGACGACTTCCCGGTGTTGCTGGGCTTCCACGGCCACAAGGGCAGCGACATCCGCCACTGGGGCCTGGCCATCGGCATGAGCGACGACGCGTTCTTCCTGCTCGACCCGGCCCATGAGCTGCAGCCTGGCCTGGCCTGGAACGCCATCCTCACCAGCGAGGCCCATGGCTCGCGCTTCGGCTATCGCTACATCAATGCCAAGGGCACCTGGGCGGTGACCCTGAAGGAAATGCTCGCCCTGCTCTGAGCCCTAGAACTTCTCGTTGACGTTGAGGTAGCGCCACTGGCCCGGCTGCAGCTTGGCCATGGCCACGCCGCCGATGCGGATGCGCTTCATCGCCACCACTGTGAGCCCCACCGCTTCGCACATGTGGCGGATCTGCCCCGGCTGGGAGCCCTTGAGGGCGAAGCGCAGGCGGGTTTCGTTCTGCCAGCTGACCTTCATCGGCGGCAGTGCCTGGCCCTTGTAGCTGAGGCCGTGGCACAGGCGCTTGAGGCCGTGCTCGATGATCTGCCCGGAAACTTCGACGATGAACTCTTCCTCCACCTTGTTGGCGTGATCCAGGCGACGGGTCACGCCCCAGTTCTGGGTGAAGACCATCAGGCCGCTGGCGTCGGTCTCCAGCGGGGTGAGCAGGTTCTGCCGGATGAAGTGCTTCTTCAGCGGGCGCATGCCGGGCTGGTCAGGGGTGAGGTTGTCCGCCACCAGCAGTTGCAGCACCGAGTTGGCGCCCATGCCGATGCCATAGCCCGCGGGCTTGTTGAGCAACAGGGTGACCGGCTCCACCGTGGCCGCCACGGCATTGGGCAGCAGCGCCACCTGTTCGTCGAGCACCTTGAATTGCGGTTCCTCGACCACCTTGCCGTTCACCGTCACCCAGCCGTTCTCGATATACAGCTCGGCATCGCGACGGGAGCAGGGCACGAGTTCGGCAAGGCGTTTGGACAGGCGCACGGGTTCGGACATGACGGGGTACCGGAAGAGGGGCGGCCATTGTAACCGCGGAAGCGCTGCGGCGGCGCGCCGATGCGGGCGGGGCGGCCGAATGGCATCGGGCCGGAAGAGTCCGGCCCGATGGGGTGCTGCGGGGAGGCGATCAGTGCACGCGTATTTCCACTTCCTGGGGCACGTCGAGCGTTTCCAGGTCGCCCTCGATGGCGCTCTCGGCGCTTTCCGGCTGGTTGGCGAACAGCCCCAGCAGGCGCGACATCGGGTGATGGGGCTTGGCGCCTTCGGCGAGCTGGGCACCGCCTTCCACGGCTTCCACCGGCTCGGGCAGCATTTCGGTGACCACCTTGAAGTCGGTGATCTGGATGGTGCCGCGCCCGGCCGCCAGCAGGTGGAAGGAGAACGCCTTGCGCGCCTGCGGGTTGTCGAAGGCGAAGGTGATGGACACCGGCTTGCCCTTCTTCAGCACGGGCAGCTCGGGGATGGGCAGGGCCACGTCGCGCTCGAACTCCTTGGTCTTGAGCTGCAGCTGCGCGCCCTGGCGGTCCATCTGCAGCACGTTGATGCCCAGGCGCACCGTGGTCCGGCTGTTCTTCGGCAGTTCCATGTACTGGGCGCCGATCAGGTTGTCGGCCCAGTCGTCGCGGGCCTTGTCCTTCAGGCGGATGCGCTCGCGGGTGGCGAACTGGTACTCCTGGCCGAGGGCACCGCCCAGCAGTGATTGGTCGAGCAGGGCCGCGCGCTGGCTGACCAGGCGCGCCTGCTTGCCGCTGAAGCGACCGAGGAAGCGCGCTTCGTCGGCGATGAAGCCCTCGCTTTGATAACGGCGGCAGACCTGCTGGAAGTCGCACTCGGTGAAGGTGCCGCGGCCGTCGTGCTGGCGCAGCATGCCGTTGGTGTAGGAGATCATTTCGCGGCCGCTTTCGTAGTCGCGGAACAGCGAGCGGCCGGCCAGGTTCTGCGGCACCTTGTAGCCGAAGTAGTCGAGGATCGAGGTGGTCAGGTCGACGTGGCCGTACACGCCGCTCTTGATCGGCGGCAGCGAGGCCTGTTCCGGCGCCAGTACCAGGTTGAAGCCCCAGGCGGAGGCGAGGCGGACCTTGTCGATGCCGTGGGACTCGTCCGAGGTGATGATCACCAGGGTGTCCTTGAGCACGCCCTGTTTCTCCAAGCCGGTGAGGAAGGCGTCGACGGCGTCGTCGAGGTAGGCGATGGCGGCCTTCTTGGCGTCGGGGTAGCGCGCCAGGTACTCATCGGGAGCCGAGTAGGGCTGGTGGGTGCCGACGGTGAGCAGGGTCAGCATCCAGGGTTTCTTCTGCTGGCGGATCTGCTTCACGTAGCCCAGCGCGCCTTCGAAGAAGGCCTTGTCGTCCATGCCCCAGGGGAATTCCAGGTAGGCCTTGTTGCGGAACCAGTCGCGGCCGAGGGTCTTGTCGAAGCCCATGGCCGGCATGACCTTGTCCTTGGCCATGAAGCGCAGCCCGGCACCCTGCAGGAAGTGGGTGGCGAAGCCGTGGCGGTGCAGCTGGGCGGGCAGGCAGTCCTTGGCCCGCGAGGGATTGTTCAGCAGCTCCAGGCCCTTGGGCGTGCCGGAGTCCAGTTTGCTGTAGTCGCCGCAGAGCATCGAGTAGAGGCCGCGGATGGTCTGGTGGCTGTGCAGCACGTAGTCCGGCGTGGTCATGGCGCGCTCGGCCCATTGGCTGAGGCGCGGCATCAGCGATTCCTGGTAGCTGCTGTTGATCGCCGCGCGGTTGGCGGCGATGTAGGCACCGGGGATGCCTTCCAGGGCGATCACCAGTACGTTGCGCGCGCGGCCGGCCTCGGCCAGCAGCGGGGCGCCATCGAGGTCGAGGCGGGCGAGGCCGGCGATATCCGGCGGCGCGTCGGGCTGGTCGCCGTCGAGCCAGTCTTCCACTGCCAGCTGCCCGCTGTTGAGGGCGCCGGCCAGCAGTTTGTGGGGCAGGTTGAACTGCTGCCACTGCTCGGCTTCGCTCGGGCGCAGGTACTGGATGGCGGCATGGCTGGCCAGCAGGGCCACGGGCACGGCCAGCCAGGCGCGCGAGGGACGTTGTTGCGGGCGGCGCCAGAGCAGGGCGCAGACCAGCAGCGCGACGGCGAGGGCGATGGCCAGCCAGGGGTAGGTGAGGCCGCCGCCCTGGGTCGAATGGCCGACGAATTGCGGGTCCATCAGGTATTTGAGGTCGCTGGGCTCGGGCATGCGGCCCACGGCGCCGACCAGTTCGGCGGTGCCGAGGGTGATCAGGCTGGAGGCGACCATCACCGGCAGCGCCAGCCACAGCGGGCGCCGGTAGAGCAGGGCGATCAGCAGCGAGCCGATGGCAAGGTCCGACAGGTAGCCGAAGCCGTCGCTCCAGCCCAGCCACCAGCGGGCGGCGAGCGGAATGATCAGGAATAGAACGCCAAGGGGCAAAAGGTGCAGCGGTGAAGACAGCCAGCGGCTGGAAGGGCGCACAGGAACTCCTGAGATCAGACAGCGAGAATCCATGGGGGTGATGGACAGAAAAAGAGGCGATGGTGGTTCGCCGACATGATTCTGAAACATCGTTGTGCTTACGGCCAGTAGACAATCGGCCGCGCATCGAATTCTGTGTGCCGAGTCGTTTCTGCAACCTGGCGACGAGTGGTGGGGAAAGGCCGGTGGGCGGCGTGCATGGCCCGGTGGCGCGCCCGCCTGTAGAATGCCGGCCTTGTTCATTGAGGTAAGCAAGATGGCTCTGATCGGGCGATTCAATTCCCTGCCGGTGGTGAAGCACACCGAATTCGGCCTGTATCTGGACGGCGACCAGGACGGCGAAATCCTCCTGCCCAAGCGCTATATCCCGAAAGATCAGCCCACCGAGATCGGTGACTGGCTCAACGTCTTCGTCTACCTGGACAGCGAGGACCGCCTGATCGCGACCACGCAGAAGCCCAAGGTGCAGGTGGGCGGCTTCGCCAGCCTCAAGGTGGTGGAGATCAACCGCATCGGCCTGTTCCTCGATTGGGGCCTGCCCAAGGACCTGCTGCTGCCGCACTCGGAAGAGAAACGTCCGCTACAGGTCGGCGACTATTGCGTGGTGCACGTCTATCTCGATCGCCGCACCCGTCGCATCACCGCCACCGCGCGGCTGGACCGCTACCTCGACACCACCCCGGCGCGCTACAGCGTTGGCCAGGAAGTCGACCTGCTGGTGGCCGACGAAACCGACATGGGCTTCAAGGCCATCATCAATGACCGCCATTGGGGCCTGATCCACCGCAACGAGATCTTCAAGTTTCTGCGCAGCGGCATGCGCGAGAAGGGCTTCATCCGCGAAGTGCGCGCCGACGGCAAGATCGCCCTCAGCCTGCAGCCGGTGGGCGAGCAGCTGGCCACGGGTCTCAACGAACAGATCATCGCCAAGCTGCGCGAAGAAGGCGGCTCCCTGGCGGTGAGCGACAAGAGCCCGCCTGAGGTGATCTCGCGACTGTTCGGCGTGAGCAAGGGCAACTTCAAGAAGGCCATCGGCGGCCTGTACAAGCAGGGCCTGATCCGCATCCACGACGACCGCATCGAACTGGTCGGCTGAACCCCGCCCACCCTTCGCGGCATTGCATTTCGCCCGGTCGATTTCTGCTCGATCGGGCGATATGCACGAAACCGCTACGCTTCAATTCGCTCAACCCATTGATTTATCTGGGATTGCCGTTGTCAGAGAGCTGGCACGATGACTGCAATGAACCCCCTCAGGATAAAAAAGCTCACTGGGAGTGAACGATATGGGTCTCGACATCAAGAAGTTGGCCAAGGCCTTTCCGGACTACGAGTTCAGTGCGCAGCTGCGCCCCGATGGCGGCTACGTGGTTGCGCTGGAAAAGGACGGCACGCGTTTTCAGCGGGTCGTTCCGGCACTGAAGGTGCCCGAGCAACTGGAGTGGACCATCAGCACCATCAAGCGCGACATGGCCCTGGAACTGGGCGAGGTGCCGCCGGTGGAGTCGCTCAAGAGCCTGCGCAAGACGCCCCTGCCGCGTTACTTCAACGCCTGATTACCAGCGGCGCGAAAACGGCCATCAGCTTCGGTTGATGGCCGTTTTTTTGTGCCTGCGTTTTCTCCAGGAGGGAAGGGCGGCGTCGGGGTGTAGGGGCGACTTCAGTCGCCCACGGCGCGCAGCGCCGCTGTCCCACAGAGGAGCTCACGCGCCAATGGCCTTCCCGCTCGATCAGGTCTCGACGCCCTGCACGGGCGGCATCATCTGTTCGTCTTCGCCGGGTTCACGCTTGTCGGCCTGCTGCGGCGGCTGGTCCTGCTGATCCTGTTCCTGCTTTGGCTTGCCGAGCCAGTCCTGGGTGGATTTCTGGGCTTCGTCCACCTGCTTGTTGACCTGCTCCACCGCTTCGCTGATGGCTTCGCGGGCAACGTTTTCGGCGGCTTGCTGGGCCTTGTCGGCGAGCTTGTTGGCCGACTCTTCGGCCAGGTCGCAGCCGCCCAGGGCCAGCAGCAGGGCGCCGCCCAGGGCGAAGGAGGTGAGGCGGGAAGCGGATTTCATCTGGGTACTACTCCGTGGTGGCCGGGCCTGGTGAACGTGGCCCATGGACGCGCGGCATGATCGAACAGGACGGCTCGCGTTGGAACGCCCCGCTGCGGGGAAACTGTGTGCGGAGATGACAGGCGGGGAGGGTGGAACAAGCCTCGGGCCCCCAGCGGCGACTGTATTGGGCCCGAGGCTTTGAGGCCGTCGGTCAGCCGGCCTCGTACTCACTGACCGGCGGGCGACGGGGAAGGTTCCCAACGAGCGCCAATCAGCCGCTCTGTGGCGGTCGCTCAGCGCGGGTTGTTCTTGTTCTGCTCCTGCAACTGACGGATCTGCTGTTCCATCTGCTGCATGCGCTTGCGGTCGTAGTCGCGGTCATAGCTTTCGCGCTTTTCCCGCTCGGCTCTTTCGCGCATCTCGCTGACCCGCGCATCGCGGCTGCTGCTGGCGCTGTCTTCGATCACGGTGACGCGTGAGCCCCGACCCGAGGAGTGGCTGTCTTCGTCGCGCTCTTCGTTGCGCGGGCGCGGTTGTTCGGCGCTGCCCTGGATATCGACCTGGGGCAGGTTGACCGGGGGCGGCGCCACGCCAGAGGGCGCAGCGGGTTCGATGATGCGGGTGGACTGGCCTTCGCTGGCCGGGCAGGGAACGGCGGAGTAGCTGGTGGTGCCGTCGTTGCCGACGCATTTGAAGATTTGGGCCTGTGCCAGGACCGGCAGCAGGCAGAGGCCGAACAGGGCGGATCTCAAAGTGCTTCCCTCACTTCGTTCGAAACGGCCGACAGGCTAGCAGCCGGCCGATGCGCACGAAAGAGGTGGCAACTCGCCGCAAGGGCTCAGGCGCCGGCGTTCGCCGCCCGCCGCCGGGCCAGGCGCTCGCGCAGCAGCTCGGCGCCGCTGACCAGCAGCAGCCCGGCCAGCACCAGCGCAGCGCCGAAGACGAAGCTGGAGGTCAGCGGCTCGTTGAGCACCAGCACGCCGAAGCCGACGCCGAAGAGCGGGGTCATGAACGACAGCATCGACAGGCGCGAGGCCAGGTAGCGACGCAGCAGCCAGAACCAGGCGACGTAACTGAACAGCGCCACCACCAGCACCTGGAAGCCGAGGCTGAGCAGGGCCCTGTCGCTCAGGTGCAGCTGCGTCTTGCCGGTGGCGAAGGCCACGCTGAGCAGCAGCACCACGGCGCCGGCGAGCTGGTAGAAGAGGGTCTTCACCGGTGCCGCCTCGGACAGCGAGGAGCCACGGATCAGCACGGTGGTGGCCCCCCAGGCAATCGCGGCGATCACGCCCATGGCATCGCCCAGCAGGGTGGCGCCGCTGTCGTTTCCGGGGTTGCCGAGAAAGGCCAGGGCGATGCCGCCGAAGGCCACCATTACGCCGAGCCATTGCACCGGCGAGAGACGTTCCTCCGGCAGGATCAGGTGCAGGCCGAGGGCGGCGAAGATCGGGGCGGTGTAGAGGAACACGCCGATGTGCGAGGCGGTGCTGCGCACCAGGCCTTCGGAGATGAAGAGGAATTCCAGGGCGAACAGCAGGCCCACGCCCAGGCCCGGCAGCAGGGTGCCGTCACTGAAGGCGCCACGGCCTTCGCGCCACAGGGTGATGAGGCCGAGCACCAGGGCAGCGACGCCGGATCGGATGGCCAACTGCATGATCGAGGAGACGTCGTCGTCCACCAGCTTGATCGACACCTGCTGGAAGCCCCAGATCAGGCACAGCACCAGCATCAGGCTGCAGGCGAACAGATCCAGGGGCAGGCGGCGGGCTTTCATCGATGGTCTCGCAAGGCAGGGGCCGCGAAGCAGGCGGCCAAGGCGGGCAGAATCGCTTCACGCCGCCTTGCATTCAAACGATGTTTTGTCATCATGCTTTGATTTCAACTCAAAGCAGAATCCATGCGTACGCCATCGCTCATCGCCTTGCGCGCCTTCGAGGTCGCTGCCCGTTGCCGCAATTTCACCGAGGCGGCCAGCGAGCTTTCGGTCACCCCCGGCGCCGTCAGCCGGCAGATCCGCCTGCTCGAGGAAGAGCTCGGCGTCAGCCTGTTCGACCGCACCCGCAACACGGTGACCCTCAACGACAATGGCCGGCGCCTGGCGGCCACCGTGTCTGAAGCCTTTGCACTGCTGGCGCACGGCGCCGATGCGTTGCGTGGGCAGCGCGAGGGACCGGTGCACATAACCTGCGCGCCCTCCATCGCCACCCATTGGCTGATGAAGCGCCTGAACCAGTTTTCCACCGTGCACCCGGACGTGACCCTCAGCCTGGAGTCCACCGAGGAACTCATCGACCTGGAGCGGGGCGAGGCCAGCCTGGCCATCCGCTTCGTAACCGCCGGCACTCGCTTGCCGTCGAGCGAGCTGCTGTTTCGCGAGGCGTTCTTCCCGGTGTGCAGCCCGACCTATCTGCAACAGCACCCGCTGCGCGAACCTGCCGACCTGGTGGGGGCGCGGCTCATCCACGCCACCTGGAAGAGTGCGTCGAAGCTGAGCATTCCCAGCTGGGGGGATTGGTTCGACCAGCATGTCGGCCCCGGCGTGGACGCGTCGGCGGGCATGCGTTTCGGCCTGATCGGCCATGCGATCCAGGGGGCGGTCGCCGGCCAGGGGTTCGCCCTGGGCTCCACGGCCCTGGCGGGGGATGACATCGCCCAGGGTCGCCTGGTGCTGCCCTTCGGCCAGGCGTGCCGCATCACCACGCCCTGGGAATACCGCTTGGCCTGGAGCCGCAAGGCCACGCCCGGTGAGCGGCTGCGACGGCTGATCGATTGGCTGGTGGCAGAGGCACGTAACAGCGCCGCCGATATCTGACCCAGGCGGGTCGCGGCAGGCAGGAAAGGCGAGGGAAGCGAGGGAGGTGCTGCGAGGGTGGAGCTGCGCCCGGCGAATGAGTCATCTCACTCGCCAGGGGGCGCGGAGGGCGTTACTTGCCGATGCGGATGTGGCGGCTGGGAGCTGCCTGGCCACTGACACCCTTGGCGATCTTCTGGATTTCGCCACCGGACTTCAGGAAGGCGGAAACCTGCTCGGCGATCGATTCGCTGGTTTCGACGGCGGGCGGAGGCTTGGGCTTGCTGCTGTGGGAGTTCTTGATGCGCATTGGGGGCTCCTTATCAGGACAGTGCCGCAGGGCTCGGCGGTGGAATAAATACCCTGAAAAAAAAACCGGCCCGAAGGCCGGTTTCTTTGTACGGCAGTGATTAGATCACTTGTACTTCGTCGGCTTGCATGCCTTTCTGGCCCTGCACAGCGATGAAGGAAACCTTTTGGCCTTCCTTCAGGCTTTTGAAGCCGGCGCTCTGGATGGAGCGGTAGTGAACGAACAGGTCCGGGCCGTTATCGGTGGTGATGAAGCCGAAGCCTTTTTCATCGTTGAACCACTTGACGGTGCCAGTTTGACGATCAGCCATTTTGAAACTCCTTGAACAAAGTTGACACGGCGTTGGAACTTTCCAGGCCGGACTGAGCGCAAAGAGTGGATAAATCGAAGGCTTGAAACCGTGGATCGATTTACGGTGACACATGCAGCACAGTGCGCAACACCATACCCGTCCGCGCGGGGATTGCCTATCGTTTTATTCGCATCGGCGAAAAAGGCTCCTTCCGTCTGTCGCTCCGCTTTCCCGCCGCGCTTCGCGGATGCCTTGCAACGCCGCGTGGTTACAGGCTTCATCCACTTTTGCCCTGACCTCGTCGAGCGCTCACCGATGATCCGAGAAATCCTCAAGATGGGGGACCCGCGCCTGTTGCGCGTGGCGCCTCCGGTCCCCGCCGAACTCTTCGGCAGCGATGAACTGCAACGCCTGATCGACGACATGTTCGAGACCATGCACCACGTCGGTGGCGTGGGCCTGGCCGCGCCGCAGATCGGCGTCGACCTGCAGCTGGTGATCTTCGGATTCGAGCGCAGCGAGCGCTACCCCGATGCGCCGGCGGTGCCGCCGACCATCCTCATCAACCCGGTGATCACGCCCCTGGGCGAGGAACTGGAGGAGGGTTGGGAGGGCTGCCTGTCGGTTCCCGGCCTGCGCGGCGCGGTGAACCGCTACCGGGCCATCCGCTACCAGGGCGTCGATCCGCAGGGCAATGTCATCGACCGCCGCGTCGAAGGCTTCCATGCGCGGGTGGTGCAGCACGAATGCGACCACCTGATCGGCCGCCTCTATCCGTCGCGCATCACCGACTTCGCCAAGTTCGGTTTCACCGAGGTGCTGTTCCCCGGGCTCGATCCCGCCGCCGACGACTGACCGCGCCGCCCGACCTTGGTCGGGAAGCGCCGCTGCGCCCGGCAACCCGGCGTGACCTCTTCTATGCTCCTGCGCGCCCGACCATGCGCAAAAGGAGCCTGAGCATGACCACCACCGCTGCCGTGCTTGCCGTCGACCTGGCCAACGTCTACGACGCCCCCAAGGGCGGCAAGCTGCTCTACACCCTGGCCTGGGGTGACTATGTCGATGTGCTGGAGGTCACCGACACCCACCTGCGCATCGCCACCCACACCTACCAGGAGCGTTCCGACGGCAGCATCCTGCCGGTAGCCACGGAGGCCTGGCTGGTGCCGCCGAAATCCGCGCGACGGGCGAAGGGTGGTCGCCTCAAACCGGCCGACCTGGTGCTGCCGCGCGCGGAAAACCGCGTACTCAAGGTCAACTTCGTCGACGTGCAGCAGGGTGATGGCGCGGTGGTCGAGAGCCCCGGCGGCAAGGTGATGCTGGTGGATGGCGGCGACAACCAGATGTTCGCCCGTTACCTGGCGGCGCGTTATCGCGGCACCTCCGATGATGCGCCGCGGCCGATCGATTGCATCCTGGTGACCCACGGCGATGCCGATCACTTCTCCGGCCTGACCCAGATCCAGCGTTCCGAAACCAACGCCGAGCCGCGCAAGCGGCTGTTCATCGAGCCCCGGCGCATCTACCACAACGGCCTGGTGAAGCGTTCGAAGAGCGGGCGCAAGGAAACCGAACTACTCGGCCCGACCCTGGACGCCGACGGCCTCAAGCTGCTCACCCCGCTGCTGGACAGCCCATTGCAGGTGCCGGCGGAGGAGATGAACACCGACTTCCGCGCCTGGCGCAAGGCGCTGGAGGCCTGGCAGGCGCGGGCCGAGCGGCTGGGGAGTGCCCCCATCGAGTTCCGCCGGTTGTCCCAGGGGCAGCACGATGCCTTCGACTTCCTCCGTGACGAGGGGCTGGACGCGCAGGTGCTCGGCCCCCTGCTCAGCGAGGCCGGCGGCGCCAGTGGCCTGCCCTTTCTCGGCAGCCCGCCCTCCGGCCCGCGTATCGGCCACGAGTCGCTGGACATCGGCGCCGAGGGCTTCGCCGGCTATTCCGCGTCCCACACCATCAACGGCCACTCCATCGTCTTCCGCCTGCGCTACGGCGGCTTCAGCTACCTGTTCTGCGGCGACCTCAATGACGAGGCCGGGCGTACCCTGGCGCGGCAGCACGACAAGGGCGAGATCAGCCTGCGCGCCGAACTATTCAAGGTGCCCCACCACGGCTCGGCGGATTTCTCCGGCGGCTTCTTCAAGCGCGTCGAGCCCATCGTCAACATCGTCTCCAGCGGCGACGACCCGATGAACGAATACATCCACCCCCGCGCCACCCTGATGGGCGCCCTGGGGCGCTACTCGCGGGTGGACGAGCCGCTGGTGTTCGTCACCGAGCTGGTGGCCTTCTTCCGCCTGGAGGGCTGGGCGCACCTCAGCAACAAGGAAAAGGCGGAGAAGCGCGGCGACTTCTATGCCTTCAGCCGCAGCGCCTATGGCCTGGTCAAGACCCGCACCGACGGCAAGCGCCTGCTGGTCTACACCGACAGCGGCAAGGCTGAGCTCAAGGAGGCCTATTGCTACGAGCTGGACGCCGAGGGCGTGCCCCGGCCGGCGGTGGTGATCAAGGTCTAGGTCGGGATCTGGGGGCGGCACCGTGCTGCTGGTGGGCACCGATATGCACCGCATCGCCGCGCGGCTCTGCGCCCGGCTGGAACAGCGGCGGGCGGAAACGCGCTGCGCCTGAGCCGGGACGCAGGCTTCAGGCCTCCAGTGTGGTGGGCTTGAGGCAGCGCTCGGCGGTGATTTCCGGCAGGTCCTTGCGGCGCATGTACACGCGCAACGGTTCGGTGACGTTGAGGCGGTCGTCGATGTTCTGTTCCAGCAGCAGCTGGATCAGCTCGCGCTTGAGGGTCATGGTGCGGTCGCCGTGGGGCTGCCAGACGAATTCGCAGGCCGGCATGATGCTGTCGTTGTCCACGTCCATGCCGAAGGAGTCTTCGCTGAAGCGCACGATGTGCCGCCCGGTCTTGGTGTTGAAGCCGACGAAGCCGGCCAGCTGATCGGCGGCGGCGCAAATGCCGCTGGAGGTGATGCTCATGGGTAAACCTCGCTGGAGGGTCCTTGGACCCGGGTCTGGTCTACACGCGCAGGCGAAGCGATGGCCCGGTCTGGCGCCGGGCTCGGCGAGGGATTGTGCAGCAGGAAGGGCCAGGCGGGAGGACGGCGTATTGCCGCAGGCCGCCGCCGGCCGGGGTTCATTCTTCCGGCGGCGCTGCGGGCGGCGGCGGTGGCGGGGCAACCAGGGCATTGACCACCGCCAGGGCTTTCTCGAAGGAGGGGTAGCCGCTCTTGGCGACATCCAGGTTGGCGTAGTCGGCGCGGTACAGCTCGGCCTTCAGCGGGTCGGCCTCGGTGATCAGGAAGGGCTCGGCGTAGATCTTGTACAGCAGCGCCGTGGCGTGGGGGTGGTGCTTCGCCGCGGCCCGTTCCAGCAGGCTGAGCACCTCGTCCACCTGCGGGCCTTCGTGGATCTTCAGCACCGCCTGGTAGAAGGGCACTTCGCCGCGCCGGTCTTCGGCCTCGGCACGGCTGAGCAGGGCCGAGGCCAGCTCGAAGTTGTCCGGCTCGCCGGAGGCGACCAGGATCTTCGCCTGCAGCATGTCGTTCTGGTACAGCAGGCGCTCCTCGCGGCACTGCTCGCCGGACATCGGCTCATCACAGGACTGGGAAGCGCAGCCGGCCAGCAGCAGCGGCAGGCCCAGCGCGAGCATCCATGCGTTGACACGTTGGTAGACCATCGATCGTCCTCGGACCCCGGAGAATAGGTGCTTCGACCCCCGCCGCCGCGCTGGGTTCGCCGCCATGCGAAAGCGCCCGGCACCGGAGTTCCGGTACCGAGCGCTGGTGGTGTTGTACCCGTGGATGGCGGCTGTGTTCACTCAGCCCGCCGTCCCCCTGCCTGCTGACAACCTAAGGCAACGCCGCATGGCTGCCCAGGAGGCCGTCACCATGCTTCTTGTCGCGTTTGGCCATGCGCTTCTCATGGGCGCTCTTCAGCGGCTTCTTCTTGCTTTCCTTCTTCGCATTCATGCCTTTGCTCATGTCGCTTCTCCGTCAGGTGGTCGGGGTGACGCATCCATGCCATGGAACGCTCTTGATCACCCGCACCTCCTTCGGCTGCCCGAGCCGGCCATTTGCTGCTACACCCAGAAAGCATAGTCGGGAAGTGGCGCTCTGCAGGCCGCGACAAAGCCTCGACTGTTTAACACTTGGGCATGGAAAGCCGCGACAGCGCCCGCCCGGGGTCGCATCATGCCGGGTTGCGGTGGCGGGCCGGGGGCGAGCCTCTCGGAACCGCGCCGGATGACTTCACGCGGCGGCAGTACGGACGGAACAGCATGGGAATGACGCCTGGCCAGGAACCCCTGGGCTATGCGGCGCAATCGGTCGCAGGACGGGTGCGCGATCACAACGAAGATGCACTGCTGTGCAGGCCGGCGCTCGGCCTCTGGGCGGTCGCCGACGGCATGGGCGGCCACAGCTGCGGCGAGGTGGCCAGCGCCATCGCCCTGGAAACCCTGGAGCGCGAACTGGCCGCCGGCCTGCCCCTGGAAGTGGCCGTGCACGGCGCAAACCGTGCCGTGCTGGAGGCCGCCGCCGGCCTCGACGACGAACGCCGGGGCATGGGCACCACCCTGGTGGCCGTGCGTTTCCAGGGCAGCGACTTCGAGCTGGCCTGGGTCGGCGACAGCCGCGCCTACCGCATCGACGCCGCCGGCATCCACCAGATCAGCCGCGACCACAGCTGGGTCCAGGCGCTGGTGGACGCGGGCCAGATGACCCCCGAGCAGGCGCGCACCGATGCGCGGCGCAATGTCATCACCCAGTGCCTGGGGCGCGACGACCAGGCCCTGGAAGTCGGCCTGCTCAGTGGCAGCCTGCTCCCCGGCGAACTGCTGCTGCTGTGCAGCGACGGCCTCAGCGGCGAGCTGGACGACGAGGAGATCCATGCCCAGTGCAACAAGGCCCGGACGCTGGACGGTATGGTCGATCAGCTGATCGTACTAGCCAATAGCCATGGCGGCAGGGACAATATCTCCTGCATCGTGCTGGGCCTGCCCGCGCAGGAGCAGGAACCGGCCAAGGCCCCACCCCCGCGTTCCTTCCTCAGCCGTTTGTTCAACCCCCGAAAACCCCGATGAATCCGACGCGCATCGACTCCCTATGAATGACAGCTTGCTAGAAATACCCGGCTACAGCGTGCACGGCCGGTTGGGCAAGGGCGGCATGGCCGAGGTCTACCTCGCGACCCAGGAGTCGCTGCATCGCCAGGTGGCGATCAAGGTGCTGCAGCGCCTGGACGACGAAGCCTTCGCCAAGCGCTTCGTCAAGGAAGCGCACCTGGTCGCTTCCCTGCACCACCCCTCGATCATCACCATCCACGACATCGGCCAGCTCGCCGACGGGCGCTACTACATCGCCATGGAGTTCGTCGCCGGCGGCGACCTGGCCCAGCACCGGGGCGAGCGCTTCGAGCCGCAGCGGGCGCTGGACATCGTCCGGCAGATCGCCGCCGCGCTGGTGGTGGTGCATGACAAGGGCATGGTCCACCGCGACATCAAGCCGGCCAACATCCTCTTCCGCGAAGACGGCACCGCGGTGCTCAGCGACTTCGGCATCGCCAAGGAGCTGGAGCTCGACAGCGAGCTGACCCAGTACAACGTCGCCGTCGGCAGCCCCGCCTACAGCAGCCCCGAGCAGGCCCAGTGCCAGCCGCTGGACGCGCGCAGCGACATCTACAGCCTGGGCGTCATCCTCCTGGAGATGCTTACCGGCACCAATCCCTTCCGTGGCTCCAGCTACACCCAGACGGTGATGAACCACGTGCAGCAGGAGCCCCCGCGCCTGCACGGCGCCCTGGAGCGCTACCAGTTCCTGCTCGACCGCATGCTGGCCAAGGACCCCGACGAGCGCTTCGCCGACTGCCGCGTGCTGCTGGCGAGCCTGGCCGAACTCAACGAGGGCGAGCTCGACAACACCCGCCTGACCCCCGCCCCCAAGGCCGCCCCCCGCGACGCCAACCCCACGCGCAAGGCGAAGGCGGCACCGGCGGCTCCCGCGCAGCCGGCCCCGCGCCGAGGCGTGCCGATCTGGGGTTGGGCCCTGCTGGGCGTGCTGCTGCTCGCCCTGGGCGGCGGCCTCGGCTACCACCTGCTGCAACAGAAGAAGATCGACGACCTGCTGGCCCGGGCCGAACTGCGCCTGAACGCCGGCAGCCTGGTGGAGCCGGCCGGCGACAGCGCCGAGCACTACTTCAACCAGGTGCTGGCCCTGGATGCCGGCAACGCCGCCGCCACCCAGGGCCTGGCCCGCGTGCTGCAGGCCCGGGTCGACGCCCTGGTGGCCCTGGGCGATGAGCGCCTGGCCGACGACCGCCTGCTGCAGCCCGAGGGCGACAGCGCGGTGGCCTACTACCAGCAGGCGCTGGCCCTGCAACCCGAGAACCCGCGCGCATTCGCGGGCCTCGAACAGGTGGCGCGGCGCTTCGCCCTGCTGGCCGAGGAAGCCTACGGCCATCGGGAATTCGCCCTGGCCCAGGAATACATCAAGGGTGGCCTCGCGGTGGCGCCGGAAGATCCGCAGCTGCTGCAGCTGCAGGCCGACCACGCCATGCGCGTGCGCAAGGCCCAGGTGGTACGCAGCCAGTCGCGGCAGCAGCAACAGACCGCCAACCCGGTCAAGCGTTTATGGAACCGCATCTTCGACTGATGCGCGTTAACAGGTCAGCTGGGCGATCGGCTTGGCGCAACCAGGATCAAGGATTTCGGACATGCTCAGGATTCACTTCGCAGACAATCGCCAGGAGCCGGTCTGGCTGGTGGACGAACGCTTCACCATCGGCCAGGACGCGCGCAACAACCTGGTACTCAACGAGGCCGAGGTCAGCCCCTTCCATGCGGAAATCCGCCAGGACCACGGCCTCTACTACCTCACCGACTGCGGCACCCGCAGCGGCACCTTCGTCAACGGCGAGCGCATCGGCGCGCGCTACCAGCTGCGCTCCGACGACCGCGTGCGCATCGGCACCCTGGAGCTGCTGCTGGTCGACCCGGCCAAGGTCAAGCCCAAGGCCGCGCCCACCGCGCGCTGGTTCCTGCAGGTGATCAAGGGCGAGCACGAGGGGCAGAAGTACCACGTCACCGGCTCCATGACCTTCGGCCGTTCGGTGAAGTGCGAGCTGTGCTTCAGCGACCTGGAGCTCTCCCGTCGCCATGCCGAGTTCTTCCTCAAGGACGACGTGCTGGAGATCAAGGACCTGGCCTCGGCCAACGGCGTGTTCGTCAACCAGCAGAAGGTCGGCACCGCCGTGCTGGCGCCGGGCGACCAGGTGCGCATGGCTTCGGTGACGCTGCTGGTGATCGGGCCCAAGGTGGAGGTGCGCCAGGCCGCCGACGAGGACGCCACCCAGTTCGTCCGTGTGATCGACCTGCCCAAGCCGGTCGCTGCCCCGCGCCCGGCCAGCCAGCCGGCGGTGGCCAACCCGCTGCGCGCCGCCGCGCCGGCGCCCGAGGCTCCGGCAGTGGCCGCCTCCGCTGAGGATCGCACCGGGCGCCTGGTGCTGATCGGCGGCATCGTCCTGGCCGTCCTCGGCGTGGCGGCGGTGGTCGCGAAGTTCGTTCTGTAGGCCGCGTGCCTGGCCGACCCGCCCGGGTCGGCCTCTCTCAATCGACGTAGTAACCGGCCACCCGCCACTGGCCGTCGGCGTCGCGCATCGGCGTCACCGTCTCCACCGCCTCGCTGTGGTGCTCGAAGTTGCTGCGGTATTCGAGGATCACGTACTCGCCGTCCGGCAGGCCCGGCAACTGGGTCGCGTAGGTAGCCGACTGCAGCGTGCGCGCCCGCACCGGCCCCAGGGGCGAGCGCAGGTCCACCGCCAGGTTGATCCAGTCGTAGCGCGTCACCGAGTGACGGAACAGGCTCGCCGCCTGCTGCCAGCTGCGCAGGTAGTCCTCGCTGTCGGCGAGGACCAGCCAGGCGCGCGCGGCGGCCTTGGCCTGCTCGATCTTCTGCGCCTCCGTGGCCTGGGCGAGGGTGCAGGCCAGCAGGCCGAAGGCCAACAGGGCACTGCGTAACATCTTCATCCTTCTCTCCTTGAATGCAGGGGTTGCCGGTCCATCCGGTACGCCTGGTGCAGCAGGATACGCAGCGCCAGGCGGCTCTGCGCGTCGTTCGGCGGCAAATCGAACCGAGGCAGCCAGGCGCGCCGCATGCGGATATCCACCCAGCGCCGGGCGCCGCGCACCCGAATGTGGCAGAACGGCCGGTGCCCCAGGTAGAAGCTGCCGGGACGGGGCTCGCTGATGCACGGCCAGTTCCTGATCGCTGCCAGCAGTTGACCGAGGTCCGCCAGGGCATGTTCCGGGTTTCGCGCCACGGGCCTTCGACTCCCGCCGGTCGCCGGCTCAGAACACATAGCGCGCCGGATTGCCAAGCAGTGACCGTGCCAGCGGCCCCGTCCGGGGCAGCTCCAGGCTGGCCGGCAGGGCCAGGGGCGGGCGCTTGTCGCTGGCGGCCAGCGGCAGGAACAGGTCCTGGGCATGGCTGGTGTCGAGGCGTGCGAGGGCTTGCCAGTCGGCCGCCGCGAGGGTGCCGGCCAGCGCCAGCACGCCGGCGAGGGCGAGCAGCGAATCGAAGAGTCGGGTGAGTGTCATGGCGACTGTCCCTGTCGGAATGGTGGTCGCCTGTCGCGAGCGGCAGGCCGTCGGAGCTGCCCATCCTAGGCAGCCACCGGCGGCGAATATTGCCTGCTTTGTCGTGGAACTGTGAAGGTTTGTTAAGCCATCGGCGTGGCGAGGAATGCCGGCAGCCGCTCGGCGCGTTCGGCGAAGGCCGCCAGCAGCGGATAGCCGGCGGGCTCCAGTTCCTCGCGGATCACCAGCTGGGCGAAGCCCCAGGCCACCGCCAGGCTGATGCCGTCCTGGCCGATGCCGGCGCCTTCGCCCAGGGGGCGGCGGGCCAGTTCCGCTTCCACCTCGCTGCAGGCCGCGTGCAACTGGTAGCGCACCCGCTCCAGCCAGGGCGCATGCTGCTTGTCCTGCGGGCGCAGCTCCTTCTCGTAGACGATCTGCACCGCCTTCTCGCACAGCGCCAGGGCCAGGCCGACCACGCGCAGGGCATGGGCGCGCGGGGCCGGTGCTGCGGGCAGCAGGCTGCGCCCGGCGAGGGTTTCCAGGTAGTCGAGGATCAGGCTCGAATCCATCAGCGTGGTGCCATCGTCGAGCACCAGGGTCGGTGCCTTGACCACCGGGTTGATCGCCTTGAAGGCATCGAAATGACGAAACACCGAAACCGCCTCGTGCTCGAAGGGGATGTCGAGCGAGCGCAGGCTGATGGCGACCCGGCGTACATAAGGGGAATCCAGCATACCGATCAGTTTCATTAACAGGTTCCTTGGCGACGGATTGGAAGAGGCGCCCCGACCAGGTGGGCGGCTCGCAAAAAATAGCGGTGCGCCGGGGCGGTGAATATCGATACTTTCTGCCGATTCCTGTTAGTTTTCCTTACATGAATCACATGCCTCCACTGGCCTCGCTGCGCAGCTTCGAAGCGGTCGCGCGCCTGGGCAGCATCACCCGGGCCGCCGCCGAGCTGCACGTCACCCACTCGGCCATCAGCCAGCAGATCAAGCAGCTGGAGCTGCTGCTCGGCCTGCCGCTGTTCGTCCGCGAAGGGCGCGGCCTGCGCCTGAACGAGGATGGCCGCCTCTATGCCCTGCAGATCCGCCGGGCGCTGGAGGACATCGGCGAAGCCACCCGCCTGGTGCGCGACCGCCCCGAGCGCGAGGCGCTGACCATCGCGGTGATGCCGTCCTTCGGCGCCCAGTGGCTGCTGCCGCGCCTGCCGCGTTTCCAGGCGCGCCACCCGCTCTACCGCATCCACCTGCAAGCCAGCCTCGGGTTGCAGGACCTGCGCCAGTCGGGGGTCGACCTGGCCATCCGCATGGGCCAGGGCAACTGGGAGGGGCTGGAGCGGCGCCGGCTGTTCGACGACGAACTGCTGCTGGTGGCCTCGCCGCGCCTCAATGGCGGCGACCTGCCGCAGACGCCCCAGCAGGCCCTGCGCCTGCCCCTGATCCGCACCGCCGAACCCTGGCTGCGCTGGTGCCAGGCGGCCGGCGTGGACGAGCCGCCAGCGGACCTGGGCCTGTGGATAAACGACTCCAACCTGGTGCTGGAGGCCCTGCGCCTGTGCCAGGGCATCGCCCTGGAACGCCGCAGCCTGGTACAGGGCGCACTGGCGCGGGGCGAGCTGGTGCAGCTCACCGGCATCAGCGTGCCCTACGCCTTTCCCTACTGGCTGGTGTGGCAGCCGGGCGAGGGCGTGGGCCAGAAGCACGAGGACTTCGGTCGCTGGCTGGACGAGGAGGCCACGCTCTATCGCGCGTCCATCGGCCAGGCGCGGTGACGCCCGGCGCGCGCCCATGAAAAAGGGAGCCCTGGGGCTCCCTTGTTCGTTGCCTGGGTGGATCAGTCCGCCAGGCGCTGGTCGCGGCGCAGCTGCAGCAGGTCACCCTTGGTGCACTGCTGCGGCTGGGCGGAGGTCAGGTCGTAGCAACGCTGACCGAAGCCCATGGGCCAGTAAATGATGGCGAAGGGCGGCCAGAAGATCGACGCCACGCGGAAGCGCGCGCGCAGCTTGCCCTGCTGAACCAGCGTGCCGTGGCTGTCGGTCAGCTTGTAGGGGATGCCGCCGGCGGAGCTCCAGAAGAACGGGCGGGTGGTGACCATGCCCTGGCTGAACTGCTGGGGACGCTCGTAGACGGAAACCTTGGTGTCTTCCGGGAGCTTGAAATAGGTACGGGTGGAGCAACCCCCCGCGACCAGGGCCACCGCGACGATGGCGGCCGTGCGCTTGAACATCTTCACATCCATTCCTTTATGGGTACGACTTCATCCAGGGCGGCCAGGCCGCCGGGCGCGCATGTTGCCCATCTTTCGCTGATGGCGCCAGGCCATTAGTCGGTTGCGCCGCCGATCGGCCGCTTTTTTGTGCGCCGGTCGAGGTTGAAGCGGGGAGCCGCAAGCCCCGCTGCGCCGACCTCCGCTCTTTTGTGGGAGCGGATTCATCCGCGATGCTTTCAAGGGACATGCATCGGGTGGGCGTAGGGTGGGCTTCAGCCCACCGCTTATTGGAGCGTCAGCCTATTGCCGAGCAGCCCCCCTGCACCCATGCCGGGTTGCACCCGACCTACGAAAGCGAAGCTCCGCCGGCCCGGTGGGAGCGGTTTCAACCGCGAAGAGCTGATCGCGAATGAATTCGCTCCCACTGGAAGAGGGTGGTGCAGGTAGCACGCTTGCCTGGCGCTCCCACCCCCACAAAAAAAGCCCCGGCGCTTTCACGCCGGGGCTTCTTGTTCATGAGGGCTCGATCAGAAGATGTTGACCGGGTACTCGACGAATACGCGGACTTCGTTGCCGTCGTCGACGTAGCTGCTGATGTTGTTGGAGGCACGCAGCATGGAGCCGCGCAGCTTCATCTTCAGGTCCTTGGCCGGGCCTTCCTGGACCACGTACTGCACCTGGTTGAAGATTTCGCGCTCTTGGCCGCGGCCGCCCTGGCCGGCGTCGATGTTGTCGCCGCGCACGTAGGCCACGCGGTAGCTCAGGCCGGGTACGCCGTATTCGGCGAAGTCCAGGCCGTAAGCAACCTGCCAGGAGTTCTCGTCCTTGCCGTTGAAGTCGGACCAGTAGGAGTTGGCCAGCCAGATGGTGGTGCCGCCGTCGCCGATGTAGTCGCCGCTCTGGTAGCCGCCGTACAGGTAGCCGATGTCACCGCTGCTGCGCTGGTGCGCCAGGGTGAAGGAGTGGCCGCCCAGGGCGTAGGTGGCAGCCAGGCTCCAGATGCGGTTGTCGCGCGCGTCGCTGGCGGCGAATTCCTTGTCCAGGCGGGTCTTGTAGCCGTTGAAGTCCAGAGTCACGGACTGGTCGTCAGCCACCGGGATGATGTAGTTCAGGTTCAGGTACTGCTTCTTCAGCACGTCCTTCACGTCGGAGGCGTAGAGCGAGGTGCTGAACTGGTCGTTGAACTTGTAGCTGCCGCCGTACACGTCGATACGCTTCAGGCCACCGCTGTCGCGGGCCTCGGCGCTCTTCTGGGCTTCGGCGTTGAAGCGGCCGACGTTCAGTTCCAGGCCTTCGATCTCCTTCGAGGTGATCAGGGTGCCGGTGTAGCTTTCCGGCAGCAGGCGGGAGTCGTCGTAGCTCAGTACCGGCAGGGCGGGCATCTGGTCGCCGACCTTGATCACGGTGTTGGAGATGCGCGCCTTGATGGCGGCGCCGGCACGGGCGATGTCGTCCTGGGCGTGGCCGCTGTCACCGGGTTTGAAGAAGTCGATGCCGGCAGCGCCGACGCGGCCTTTGCCACCGTCCAGGCGCAGGGCGTACAGGCCGAAGGCGTCGACGCCGAAGCCTACGGTGCCTTGGGTGAAGCCGGAGCTGAAGTTACCGATGAAGCCTTGGCCCCACTCCATGCGGTCGGACTTGGTGTGCTTGTAGTCACGGTTCATGTAGGCGTTGCGCAGCAGCACGTTCAGGCTGCTGTCTTCGACGAAGCCCTTGGATTGCGCCTGCTCATTGGCGAAGGCGGGGGCAGAGGCAGCGATGCAGAGGGCGATCAGGCTCAGGTTTTTTTTCATTGTAGGTACTGCTCGGTTTTCGAAAGGCGGCGATTCTGAACAAGTCGCACGGTGGGTTCAAGACCGTCGAGGAGCCGGGTGGCGTGCACGTGATGACCTGTCGTCGGCGCGTCGCACCACCAGGGGGGATAACCGCAGCGTCGCGCGGTCCATTCCAGATCGGCCCAGGGAAGGGCGGCTCCGCACGATTCCAGCCCCTGAAGAAGGACTCCTCCATGGCGACCGATCCGTCCACCCGCACCGCGTTCCTTTCCCTGCTACTTGGCCTCGCTTCCCCGGCGGCCCTGGCCGAAGACATCCGCGTCAGCAAGACCGGCGACAGCGACGACGGCGTCTGCAACGCCGATTGCTCGCTGCGCGAAGCCCTTGCCTATGCCGCCGCGCAACCCGGCAGCCACCGCATCCAGCTGGCGGAGGGGCGCTACGTCCTTGATGCCGGCAATGCGGCCCGGGCCGCGGGCGACGAGGGCCTGGTGGTCAGCGGCGAGCTGACCCTTATCGGCGCCGGCACCGGCAGCACCGTGATCGACGGCGGCAGCAACGGCCGCCTGTTCAGCGTCACCGAGGGTGCGCGCCTGCACCTGGAGCAACTGAGCCTGCGCAACGGCCGCAGCGCCAGCCGGGGCGGCGCGCTGCTCAATCAGGGCGAGACGACCCTGGAGCACGTCGAGTTGCGCGACAACCACGTCTACGCCATCGACTCCGGCCCCGACCATGGCTGGGGCGGCGCCATCGCCAACTATGGCTGGCTGGACATCCGCTCCTCGCGGCTCATCGACAACCAGGCCTTCTCCGAAACCACCGATGAAGTTCGTGGCGGCGGCCTCTACAACGCCGGCCAGCTGCGCATGCGCAACTCGACCCTGGAGCACAACAGCAGCTCCAACGGCGTCGACAACGGTTTTGGCGGTGGCCTCTACAACCAGGGCCATGCCGATATCGCCCGCAGCGCCCTGGTGCGCAACAGCCAGGGCGAAGGCGGGCTTGGCGCGGCCATCCTCAATACCGGGGTGCTGCGCCTGGTCAACAGCACCCTCAGCGCCAACCAGACCTATTTCGGCCGCGGCGTGCTGGTCAACGGCCGGCCCCAGGGCCAGGGCGGGGAGGGCGCCCAGGCGTTGCTGGGCAATGTCACCGTCGCCAACAACGGCAACTACGGGCTGATGAACTTCGCCTCGATGGCGGTGCGCAACAGCCTGGTGGCCGGCAACCGCTACATCAACGACGACAGCGAGGTGTTCGTGCGCAACTGCCTCAACCAGGGCAGCTACTTCAATGTGCGCGGCCTGATGCTGGGCAGCGACGGCCACGGCTGCAGCGCCGACCTGCCGCTGGACGACGCGCGCACCTTCACCGAGGTGCTCGAGGCGCTGAGCGCCGCACCCGGCGCGCCGGCCCTGCACCCGCTGCGCCCGGGCAGCCCGGCCATCGACGCCGGGGTCGGCACCTGCACCGCCAGCGACCAGCGCAAGCTCCCGCGCCCCCAGGACGGCAATGGCGACGGCGTCGCCGGCTGCGACCTGGGCGCCTACGAGCGCGCCGCGCCCTGAGGCGCGTCGAACCCGGTGGGGATCTCCAGCCCCACCTTGACGTTGCTCATGGAGACCAGGGTCTTGAAGCGCCGCACGTTGTTGCTCTCGAAGAACAGGCTGCGGGTCAGCTCGGTGTACTGCTCCATGGTGCGCACCGCCAGGATCAGCACGAAATCCCACTCGCCGGCGGTGTAGTAGCACTGCTGCACCTGGGGGCAGCGGGCGAAGCTGCGCTTCATCGCATCCAGCAGGTCGATGCGCTCACTCTCCACCTCCACCTGCACCACCAGGGTCAGCGGGTGGCCCAATTGCTCCGGCTCCACCAGCGCCACCTGGCCACGCACGATGCCCTCGTCGCGGTAGCGCTTCAGGCGTCGGTTCACCGCGGCGGCGGAGAGGTTCACCCGCTCGCCCAGCTCGCTTTGCGGCAGCGTCGCATCGCGCTGGATTTCCGCGAGCAGGCGGTGGTCATAGTCATCGAGGGTCATGGTTGCAATTCCTTAGTCAGGAAGCGCCGGCAGGTGAAATGAAATTCCACTTGAGCGGCTGATAACGCAAAAGAACGGCGGTGAGTGGGAAATATTATTTCACCACCTCGGTATTTCCCACCCAACCCGGAGCACCCACACATGCCAGCACACCGCGAAGCCCCCTTGCCCCGCCTCGATGGCGAGCGGCTCCTGGCACAACTGGCCGAACTGGGGGAGGTGGGCGCGGACGACAGCGGCGGCCGTACCCGCATCGCCCTCAGCGACACGGAAAAGGCCGGCCGTGACCGGGTGGTGGGCTGGATGCGCGAGCTGGAGCTGGAGGTGCGCATCGATCGCATCGGCAATATCTTCGGCACCCTGCCGGGCGGTGCGGCGGGGACGCCGACATTGATGATCGGCTCGCACATCGACAGCGTGGCCAACGCCGGTGCCCTCGACGGCTGCTACGGCGTGCTTGCCGGGCTGGCGGTGGCGCGGGCCTTCCGCGAAGCGGGAATCGAGCCGGTGCGGCCGATCACCGTGGCCGCCTTCACCAACGAGGAAGGCGTGCGCTACCAGCCGGACATGCTGGGCTCCCTGGTCTACGCCGGCGGCCTGCCCGTGGAGCAGGCGCTGGACATCACCGGCAGCGACGGCAGCCACCTGGGCGACGAGCTACGCCGCATCGGCTATGCCGGCGACATGGAGCCCGGCGCCATCCCCGTGCACGAGTACCTGGAGCTGCACATCGAGCAGGGCCCGGTGCTGGAGGCGGAAGACCTGGAGATCGGCGTGGTGGAAAACCTCCAGGGCATTTCCTGGCAGCAGGTCACGGTGCGCGGCCACGCCAACCACGCCGGCACCACGCCGACCCGCCTGCGCTACGACGCCGGGCTGGTGGCCGCCACCATCGTCCAGCAGCTGCGGCTGATCGCCGACGAGGCCGGCACCACCCTGGCCACGGTCGGCTGCATGCGCTTCGAGCCCAACCTGATCAACGTCATCCCACGGCTGGCCAGCTTCAGCGTCGACCTGCGCGACCCCGACGAGCAGCGCCTGCAGAGCGTGGAGCGGCGCCTGCAGGGCTACCTCACCACCCTCGCCGAGCACCGTGGCGTGCAGATCGACAGCCAGCTCCTGGCCCGCACCCAACCGGTGGTGTTCGACCCGCAGCTGGTCTCGGCGATCGAGGCCGCCGTGCAGCGCCAGGGGCTCAGCTACCGGCGCATGACCTCCGGCGCCGGGCACGACGCGCAGATGATCGCGCGCATCGCCCCGGCGGCGATGATCTTCGTGCCCAGCCGTGGCGGTGTCAGCCATAACCCCCGCGAGTTCACCGAGGACGGGCAATTGCTGGCCGGCGCGCAGGTGCTGCTGGACGTGGTGATCGACCGCCTCGGCGCTGCCCGCCAGGCCCAGCGCCACCCGGCCCGGAGCGCCGGCCCCGAGCTGCCGGACCCACAGCAGGTCGCGCCCCTGGAACTCCTGCTCAACCGCCGCGCGGTGCATGGCGGCTACCCCACTGACCTGCGCGCGCTGATGAACATCAACCAGGCCAGCCAGGACCGCGCCTGGCTCGCCAACTGGTCCGAACTGAGCCCCCGCGCCACGCCGCTGTGGAGCCTGCCCGACCTGGCCGCACGCCTGGGCATCGCGCGGTTGTGCATCAAGGACGAATCCCTGCGCTCGCCGCTGGCCAGCTTCAAGGCCCTGGGCGCACCCATCGCCCTGGTGCGCCTGATCCTGCGGCGTTTCCCCGCCCAGGACTTCGACGCCGCCAGCCTCCTGGCCGGCGAGCACCGTTCGCGCCTGGCCGGCTTCACCGTGGTCAGCGCCACCGACGGCAACCACGGCCGCGCTTTGGCCGCCGCCGCCCGCAGCATTGGCTGCGACTGCGTGATCGTGCTCCACGCCAACGTCAGCGAGGAGCGCGAGCGTGCCATCGCCGCCTACGGCGCACAGGTGCGGCGCATCACCGGCAACTACGACGATTCGGTGGAAGAGGCCGCCTCCCTGGCGGTCGCCTATGGCTGGCAGGTGGTGGCCGACACCTCCTGGGAGGGCTACGAGGAGATCCCCCGCGACGTGATGCAGGGCTACGGCATCATCGCCGAGGAAGTGATCGAAACCGCCGGCGTCGACGCCTACACCCACATCATCCTGCAGGGTGGCGTCGGCGGCCTGGCGGCGGGCATCGCCAGCTACTACTGGGAGCGCTGCGGCGCCACCCGGCCGACCCTGCTGGTGGTGGAGCCGAGCCAGGCCGACTGTCTCTACCAGAGCGCCCTCGCGGGGGCGCCGGCACGGGCCACGGGCTCGGTGGATTCGGTGATGGCCGGGCTCGCCTGCGGTGCCACCTCGCCGCTGGCCTGGCGCTTCCTGGAGGGCAGCATCGACGCCTTCCTCAAGGTCGAGGACGCCGACGCGGTGACCGCCATGGGCGTGCTCGCCACCGGCAGCGCACGGGACATCCCGGTGATCGCCGGCGAATCCGGGGCCGCCGGCCTGGCCGGGCTGCTGCGCCTGCTGGCCGAACCCGAGCGCGCCGCCGAACTGGGCCTGGACGCCAACGCCCGGGTGCTGCTGATCAACACCGAAGGCGCCACCGCCCCCTCGGTCTACGAGGAACTGGTGGGCGAACCCGTCGCCTCGGTGCTGGCCCGCCAGCGCGACTGGGCGGCGGCCAATCTGGGGCGTTGAGGAGGCTGTCGGGTTGCTGCACCCGACCTACTGGGAGATGCGGCCTTGCATCAGGGAATCGAACAGGCCGCACCAGCCAGCAGCACCCGGCCGAAACTGGCGCCGGGGTCCAGCGGGGTGATCGCCAGCAGCCGGTCGAGACGCACCTCGCGCTGGTCATCGAAGCGGAGGAATTCCTCCTTGCTGGCGGCGGTGCGGGTGGTCAGGGCGCGGGCTTCGAAGGGCTCGCCATCGCTCAGCTCCACCCGCAGCCGGTAGCCGTGCAGGCAGGCGATCTCCAGGTAGTCGTGGAGATCGCAGTGCAGCGGTTGGTAGGCGTTCACGATGCCGCCTCGAAGCCTTGCAGCGGGATGATGAAGTAGCCGTCGCGCGCGATGGCCGCGGCCACCGGCTCCGGGGCCGACTCGCTGTGGCAGTACAGGCACTGGCTCTGGGCGATATCGGCGTCGGCCAGGCCGAGGCTGCCCAGCCAGTCGCGGGCGAAGCGTTCGGCGCGGGGTTGCTCGGCCGAGTCGATGAGCACATCGAAGTGCAGGTAGCGTCCGTCACGGGTGCGCACGTGGGTGTCGAATACCTTGATCTGCATGGTGGCTTGCTCCTGGGTGAGGCGGGTCGCGATGGCGGCCGCGACCCGCCGGCGGGTTACTTGAGGTCGGCGATGGCGGCGCCGAAGTTCAGGTGCAGCACCTGGCCGTCCACCACCAGGGCGGGGACCGACTTCACGCCGACGCTTTCCGCCTCGGCGACACGGGCCGGCACATCGCCGAGGTGGACGATCTCGACCTTCACCTTCGGGTCGAGCAGGCCGATGAGGGTGCGTTCGGCTTCGACGCAGACGGGGCAACCAGCGTGGTAGTAGCGAGCTTGGGTCATGGCGTTTCTCCGGTAGTTGGTATCGGATCGATACCTCTCGAGAGCGAGGCTACGACCAATGAGGTTTTGTCGATATAGTTTTTATTCGATACTATCTATCGACGAAGTCAATGGAGGGAAATGCCGTGCTGTTCGACCTGCTGGAACGCCTCTCCAGCCTCACCCGCGTCTGGTTCCGCCAGCATCCGCTGCTGGCCGAGCTGCAGCCCATCCAGTTCAGCGCCTTGCTCTACCTGGCCCGCTGCAACCGCTATTCCGACACGCCCCTGGCGGTGACCGACTACCTGGGGCTGACCAAGGGCACTGTGTCCCAGTCGCTCAAGGCCCTCGAAGCCAAGGGGCTGCTGGTCAAGCGGCCGGACCAGCAGGACCGCCGCAGCGTGCACCTGGAGCTGACCGCGCCGGCCCGCGAGCTGCTGGAGGCGGTGCTGCCGCCGGACTTCCTCGCCGCCGCCACGGCGCGCATGGGCCCCGCCACCGGGGATCTGGAAGCACTGCTGGGTGACCTGCTGCGTAATGTGCAGCGCAGCGTCGACGTGCCCTCGTTCGGCCTGTGCCGCACCTGCCGCTTCCACCGCACGGTGGACGGCCTGCCCTTCTGCGGGCTGACCGAGGAGCCCCTGGCCGCCGGCGACGAGGCGCTGATCTGCCGCGAGCATCAGGAGCCCGCCTAGCGGCGTGGTTGAACCCCGGGCGCAGCGGTGGACTCCACCCTCTGTGAGCCCGAGGAGAGCGCCATGAACCCCACGCCCATCGAAGCCGGCCGTCGTCCGGCCCGCCGCCCACCCGAACCCCTGCCCGACGGTGGCAGCGCCCGTGACCCGGAGCCCGATCCCTTCCTCAAGGACCCGGAGCGACCAGTGGGCGAAATCCATCGGAACCAAGGTCGAAAACGCCCGGTCCATCACTAGCCGCGTAACGAGGCGTTGCGCGGCTGGAGCGGAAGCCGCGTCGTGTCCGCGCCCCAAGGAATCGACAGGGCAGGGCCGCCGTGCGTCCCGTGGACGCCCTGTCCTCGACACGCAGGACAGCTCATGCACAAGCCGCTCATCTCCCCCCTCGCCACCGCCACCCTCGTCGCCCTGGTACTGGGCAGCCAGGCTGCCCACGCCGCCGACTTCATCGTCAACCAGACCGAAGACAGCTATGACGGCGTCTGCGATGCCCACTGCTCGCTGCGCGACGCCATCTCCGCCGCCAACGCCGCACCGGGCCCGGACCGCATCGTCCTGCAGGCGCAGACCTACCGCCTGAGCCTGCCGGCCGGCCGCGACGAGGAGGGCGACGTCGTCGACGAAGACGACAACCTCAATGGCGACCTCGACATCCATGACGCCCTGGAAATCATCGGCCAGGGCCCGGCCGCCACCGTGATCAGCGGCACCCCCCAGGCCAACGACCGCCTGCTGGAAGTGTTCGACGGCGCCCGCGTGGTGCTGGAGCGCCTGCGCCTCACCGGCGGCCACAGTTCCACCTACGGTGGCGCCCTGGAGAACCATGGCGAGGTGGTGTTGCGCCAGGTGGAGGTGAGCCGCAACAGCTCCACCGGTGCCTTCAGCCCCGGCAATGGCGGCGGCATCGCCAACGACGGGCGCCTGGCCGTGCACCGCTCGGTCATCGCCAACAACCGCGCCGGGGCCGGAGAGGGCCACTTCGGCCTGGGTGGCGGCATCTACAACACCGGCGAGCTGCTGCTGCGCGACAGCAGCGTGCAGGGCAACTCCGCCAGCGACGACGATGACGCCGGCTACGGCGGCGGCCTCTACAACCGTGGCACGGCCGACGTGGCGCGGACCACCTTCAGCGGCAACGGGTCCAGTTTCGGCTCGGCCATCGGCAACGACGGCAAGCTGACCCTCGCCAACTCGACCCTCAGCGGCAACACCCAGTACTACCGGGCCCAGGCCACCCTGAACAACGGCCAGCCCTGGATCAGCGCCACACCGGAAGCGCTGCTGGTCAACGTCACCATCGCCAACAACAGCGGTGGCTACGGGTTGATCAACACAGGCTCGGTGACCCTGCGCAACAGCATCATCGCCGGCAACCTCGACGAGGGCATGGAAACGCCGATGAACTGCGACAACCAGGGCGCCCAGGCGCAATACAGGGCCATCGGCCTGTTGCTGGGAACCGGGCCCGGCAACTGCACCGGCGACCTGTACGTGGAACAGACCGACGTCTTCACCAAGGTGCTCTACCCCCTGGCGGACAACAACGGCCTGACCCAGACCCACGCCCTGCGCCCGCGCAGCCCGGCGGTGGACGCCGGCATCGGCAGCTGCACCGCCCACGACCAGCGCGGCTCCAAGCGCCCCCGTGACGGCGATGGCGACGGCGTCGCCCGCTGCGACTTGGGTTCGTACGAGCGGCCGAAACCGTAGGTTGGCGAAGCGTGCCGGTGCGTGGATGACGCTCTTTTCATCCACCAGGCGGAGCGGGTGATGGCGCTGGACCGAAGCCCGGGCCGCGCTGCGCCTTTCGCGAATGAATTCGCTCCTACAGCCCTCGATGCACACCGGATGCACCGTCCCTGTAGGGGCGACTTCAGTCGCCAAGCAGCCGCAGGGCTGCTCATCTCCGACGCAGGGGCTCGCCTGAAGCACCGTGCTACAGCGCACGGTGCATGCCGGGGTGTAGGGTGGATGACGCTCTTCTCATCCACCAGGCGGAGCGGGTGATGGCGCTGGACCGACGCCTGGGCCGCGGTGCACTTTTCGCGAATGAATTCGCTCCTACAGCCCTCGATGCACCGAACACGCCGGATGCACCGTCCCTGTAGGGGCGACTTCAGTCGCCAAGCAGCCCGTAGGGCTGCCCATCTCCGGCACAGAAACGCTACTGCGTCGCCAGCGCCTCCATCGCCAACGCTCCCACCGCCAGGTCGATATCGGCATCTGGGTCATTGTCGTCGAGGAACCAGGCGGCGGAGAGGCCGCACCAGGCCACCAGCCATTGCAGCAGGCGCTGGCGTTCCAGGCCGGATTCGCGGCAGACGATGGCCAGGCGCCGCTGGAAGCGGGCCGGGTCGGTGCCCACCGGGCGGCTGGGGTCGCAGAGGTCGGGGTTGGCGAAGATCACTGCATAGTCCAGCGCGCGGTCGCCCACCAGGCCCTTGGGGTCGATGGCCAGCCAGCCGCGCGGGCCGAAGTCGAGGAGGTTGCCGTGGTGCAGGTCGCCGTGCAGCAGCCGCCGCGCTCCAGCAGCAGGCCATCGCCGTCGAACTCCAGCACCCTCGCCGAGCCTGCACCCTTCCAGGCCCGCATCACCTGGGCGCCGAGGCGTTCGTCCTCGTTCTGGCTGACCTTGAGCATCGCGGCCTGCCCATCCTGGCGCACCGGCAGCAGCGCGCCGCTGGGGGTGAGCAGCGCGTCGCCGTCCGGCGTCAGCCGCCAGCGTTGCAGGTAGGGGGCGAAAAGGGCTTCGGCCTCGGCAAGGTAGGGGGCGGGGGGCATGGCGTGGTCTCGTGAGGGTGGGGTCAATCGTCCCGGGTCAGCACTTCCAGTAGCTCGATCTCGAACAGCAGGTTCGAGTTCGGCGGGATCCTGCCCACCTGGCGTTCGCCGTAGGCCAGGTGCGCGGGGACCTGCAGCTTGCGTTTACCGCCCACCTGCATGCCCATCAGGCCCTGGTCCCAGCCCTTGATCACCCGGCCGGTGCCGATGACGCATTGGAAGGGGCGGCCTTTCTCGATGGAGGAGTCGAACAGGGTGCCGTCCTCCAGCCAGCCGTTGTAGTGGGTGGTGATCAGTGCACCCTTGACCACGGCCTTGCCGTCGCCCGGATGGATGTCCTCGATCTTCAGTTCGTCGCTCATGGCTGCTCGCTCGCCGTTGGGGTGCCGCGTTTTCGCAGGAAGCGCCGTGCTTGGCAAGGGGCTGTTTCAGGGGGCGGCGCCTTTGCCGATGCGTTGTATGGCCTGGTCGATCCGCTCCAGTGTGTCGGCGCTCACCGCATGGCTGCACATCAGGTGGCGCGGGCGACCCGGGGGCATGTCGGGGAATTCCAGTCGGACGAGTTCCTGCAGGGCGTAGCCGGGCTGGCCTGCGGCCCAGCGGAAGTCGTAGGGGTCGGTGAGGGTGTAGTCGAAGCGGTTGGAGGCCAGCAGGCGCAGTTGGTCGATAGGCGGCTGGTTGCTGGGCACCACGGCCTTGCCCATGCCGGCGATCCGTCGGTCCAGTTCCTCGCCATAGGAAAAGCCTTCGGACACGCCCAGGCGCAGCTGCGGGTCCGCCATCAGTTGGCGCAGGCTCTTGAAGCCGCCGAGCCGGGGCAGGGCGGTGCGGCTGGTGACCACGACCAGGCTCAGGGGCGGGCGGATGGGCAGGCTGAAGTGGGCGAAGCGCGCACGTTCCGCAGGGCGTATCCAGCCAACCGAGCAATGGGCGCGGTTCTCGTTCTGTATCTGCCAGAGGATGCGCTTGGCCGGCAGGGTTACCAGTTCCACCTCCAGGCCTGCACTGGCGAACAGGTGCCGGATTTCTTCGCGACTGCCGTCGTTCTTCTGGAACAGCGTGGAGTCGTCGATGAAGCTGACCCGGAGCGACGGCAGGGATGGCTCAGCGCCGCCGAAGCCGGATTGGAACAGGAGCAGCAGGGCGGCCACGGCTGGAAGGCGTCGACGGATGGCGATTTCAAAGTCTCCATATGGGGGCTTTGGGCGGAGACCGGGCGGGTCAACGGATGAGCTGAGTGTAGTAAAGCGCGGCCATCAATGGTCGCGCAGCACCTTGCGCTCGCTGTCCTGGGGGTCGAAGCCGCGTTCGAGCTTGATCTTCAGCGACAGGTCGGTGCGCGAGTCGGCGAACTTCAGCGCTTCGGAGAGGCTGATGCGCCCGGCTTCCACCAGCTTGAACAGGCTCTGGTCGAAGCTGCAGGAGCCGCTTTCCAGGGCGTTCTCGATGGCGCCCTTCAGCTCGTGCAGCTCGTCGCGCAGGATCAGGTCACGCACATGGGGTGTGCCCAGCATCAGCTCCACGGCCGCCACGCGCTTGTGGTCGATAGCCGGCACCAGGCGCTGGCCGACCATGGCCAGGAGGTTCTGCGAGAGGTCGCCGAGCACCTGGCGCCGCGCCTCGTCGGGGAAGAAGCGGGTGATGCGTTCCACCGCGTGGCGGGCGCTGGTGCCGTGCAGGGTGGCCACGCACAGGTGACCGGTCTCGGCGTAGTGCAGGGCGTGCTGCATGGTTTCGGCGTCGCGCACCTCGCCGAGCATGATCACGTCCGGCGCCTCGCGCAGCACGTTGCGCAGGGCGGCGGAGAAGCTGTGGGTGTCCAGGCCCACCTCGCGCTGGTCGATGATCGAGCGGCGGTGGCTGTGGAGGAATTCGATGGGATCTTCGATGCAGACGATATGGCCGCTGCGTTGGGCGTTGCGGTGGTCGAGCATTGCCGCCAGCGTGGTGGACTTGCCGGAGCCGGCGGCGCCCACCACCAGGATCAGGCCGCGATCCTGCAGGGCGAGCTTCTCCAGCAGTGGCGGCAGGCCGAGGCTTTCCAGGCTGGGGATGGTGGTCTTGATCAGGCGCACCACCATCGAGACCTCACCGCGCTGCAGATAGAGGTTGAGGCGGAAGCGGCCGCTGCCCGGCAGGCTGATGGCCAGGTTGAGTTCCAGCTCGCGGTCGAATTCTTCCTGCTGGCGCGGGGTGATCAGCTGCGCGGCCAGTTGGCGCACTTCGCCGGCCTGCAGCACACGCTCGCCCACGGGGCGCGCGTGGCCCTCGATCTTGATGTGCGGCGGTGCGCCGACGCTGAAGAACATGTCCGAGCCGGCGTGCTGGTGCAGCAGCTCCAGGTAGGGGAAGACGCTGGGCGTCGTCTCGTTCGGGTCGCTCATCCTGCCTCCTTTCATCGAGGGGCAAGCCTAGCAGTGGTTCCGGCCAGGAGGCTATTAGGGGAAATTGCCGCAGGTTCGCGACCTGGTCGGGGGCAATCCTGCCATGTGGCCGTGAAGTGGGGTGTAGCGGAGGCGTAACGGGGAAGGGAAGGGAAGGGAAGGGAAGGGAAGGGAAGGGAAGGGAAGGGAAGGGAAGGGAAGGGCGCCGCGATGACGACGCCCTGGCCGGGAATCAATCCTGGCGGCTGGTGACTTCCACCAGGTGGTAGCCGAACTGGGTCTTCACCGGGCCTTGCACGACGTTGACCGGGGCGCTGAAGACCACGGTGTCGAACTCGCGAACCATCTGGCCGGGGCCGAAGGAACCGAGGTTGCCGCCGTCACGGCTGGACGGGCAGGTGGAGTTGTCCTTGGCGACCTGGGCGAAGTCGGCGCCCCCTTCGATGGCGGCTTTCAGTTCGTTGCACTTGGCTTCGCTGGAAACCAGGATGTGGCGGGCGGTTGCGCGGGGCATGGCAGGACTCCTCTTGAAGAAAGCGCAGAGCCTACCGGAATCGAATGAGCCGTCAACGGCCGGTGGCGTGGGTGGTATGGCGCAGGGATGTAGGTCGGGTGAAACCCGGCAGGACGGACAGTAGATGTGGCCTGGGTGTGGGAGCGGTTTCAACCGCGAAGGGCATTGAGCCGCGGCCGATCGCGAGTAAACATCCATGTTCTTAGAACGTGGCTTTGCTTTTGGCTCCTAGAAGGGGGCGCAATCAGACCTCGGAACATGCAGCCGCCACTCACTTCGGACGTAGGGTGTGCTGCGCGCACCTGGGCGTCACATGCAGCACCTTGCGGCGGTGCGCACGGCACACCCTACGGCATGCGTTCATCCTGCTGGGTTCTCAATTCAAATCGTCACAGGCAGAGCCGATGACTCATGACCACGCCCTAAGGACGTGCTTTCCCACGTTCAAATGATTCCTACGATGGGGCGGCGCTGCGCGCCGCTTGGCGACTGAAGTCGCCCTTACAGGTCGGCCCCAACAGGTCGCCCCAAATACTGCGCCTGCGGTGACGAATAACGCCGTTTGCCATTGTCTGAATAGCGCCTATCCACCACCATCGCCGCCTTGTCTTTCGAGAACCCTCCATGCCCCGCGCCTTGCCCGTTTCCCTGTTGCTGGCCCTGTTCGTAACCGCTGCCCCGCACCTGGCGTTCGCCTGTGCGGAGGGGGAGACCGAGGTGTGCCTCGGCGGTTGCATCTGCGTGCCCGACCCCAATGGCGTGCTGGCGCCTTATCAGGAGCAGGCCGGCGCGGTGGCGGCGTCGGCGCTGGAGGGCTGGCTGCTGCGTTCGCGGGAGTCGGCGGCGCGGCAGGGCACCTTGCCGATCCCGGCGGAGATACGCCAGCGCCTGCTGCCCTGGTACCCGGCCGAGCTGCTGGATGCGGTGCGCTACAAGGTGGGCGACAGCGACGAGATGAACGCCGCGCGCACCATGCTGCAGAACCCCGATATCAAGGCGGTGACCCTGGTGGACATCATCGTCTTCCGCACCGAGGACGCGGCCTTGCACGACGTGGCGCTGTGGGCCCACGAGCTGTTCCACGTGCAGCAGTACCGGGACTGGGGCAGCGCCGGTTTCGCCCAGCGCTACAGCCGCGATTTCAATGCGGTGGAAGCGCCGGCCTATTCCCGGCAGCTGGAGGTGAGCCGCGCCCTGCGGCGCGGCGAGTGAGGCGGATCAACGCTCGCGCATGGCTTCCGAGCGGGCCTTGAGCACCGGCTTGAGCAGGTAGTCGAGCACGCTCTTCTCGCCGGTGATGATGTCCACCGTGGCGATCATCCCGGGGATGATCAGCAGCGGGTGGTCGTCCTTGCCCAGGTGGCTTTTGTCGGTGCGCACCTGGATCAGGTAGAAGCTGTTGCCCTTGTCGTCGGTGATGGTGTCGGCACCGATCAGTTCCAGCTTGGCCTTGAGGCCGCCGTAGATGGTGTAGTCATAGGCGCTGAACTTGACCATCGCCTTCTGCCCCGGGTGGAGGAAGGCCACGTCCTGCGGGCGGATGCGCGCCTCGATCAGCAGGTTGTCCTCCAGGGGTACCACTTCCACCATGTCGTTGCCGGGCTGCACCACGCCGCCGATGGTGTTGACCTTCAGCTGCTTGATCACGCCGTTGACCGGGGAGACCACGGTGGTGCGGGTGACGCGGTCGTCGATGGCCTTGCCGGTGGAGGTGATCTTCTGCAGCTCGGTGCGGGCTTCGTTGAGCTCCTTGAAGGCATCGGACTGGAACGACAGCTTGCTTTCTTCCATCTTCCGCTCGATTTCCTTCACCGCCGCCTCGGCCCGGGGGATGGCCAGGTTGGTGCCGTTGAGCTCGCCGCGCATTTCCACCGCGCTGCGGCGCAGGCGCAGGATTTCCACCTCGGAGATGGCGCCGGTGCCCACCAGCGGCTGGGACATGTTCAGTTCCTGCTGCAGCAGCCCCAGGCTGGAGGCGTACTGCTGCGACTTGGAGCGGAATTCGGCCAGTTCCTGCTGCTTCTGGCGCAGCTGTTCCTGGAGGATGTGCTGCTCGCTGTCCAGGCGCTGCAGGCGCTTGCGGTACAGCGCCAGCTCGTCCTCGGCCAGTTGCGGCGAGGCCTTGGCGATGTCCGCCGGCACCGTGAAGGGGCGGTCCTCGGCTTCGGCGGAGAGCCGCTGCACGCGGGCCATGAGTGCCAGGCGGTCGGCTTCGGTCTCGCCCTTGTTGGAGAGGAAACGGGTGTCGTCGAGGCGCAGCAGCACATCGCCCTTGCTAACCACCTGGCCTTCGCGCACGAAGATTTCCGAGACGATGCCGCCTTCCAGGTTCTGGATCACCTGGATCTTGCTGGAGGGGATGGCCTTGCCTTCACCGGTGGTGACCTCCTCCAGCACGGCGAATTTGGCCCAGACCAGGGCGACGATCAGCAGCGTGCAGGCCACCCAGACGGTGATGCGGGTGCCGGTGGGGGAGTCCTCCAGTGCCGCGCCGTCCACCTCGGGCATGAACTCGGTGTCGGGCTTGCTGCCCATGCCGCCGAAGTAGTCGCGGACCGAACGGGTGTTTTCCATGATCCGCTCCTAGACGGCCGCCGGGCCGACGCGGCCCTTGCGCAAGGCTTCGATCACCGCGTCCTTCGGACCGTCGGCGACTATGTGGCCGCCATCGAGCACCACCAGGCGTTCCACCAGGCTGAGCATGGAGGCGCGGTGGGTGATGAGCAGCACGGTCTTGCCCTGGGCCCAGCCATGCAGGCGGTTGCGCAAGATGTCTTCGCTGGTGTTGTCCATGGCGCTGGTGGGTTCGTCCAGCAGCAGGATGGGTGGGTCCAGCAACAGCGCGCGGGCCAGCAGCACCGCCTGGCGCTGGCCGCCGGAGAGCAGCTGGCCACGCTCGCCCACCGGGCGGTCGAAGCCTTGCGGGTGCTGGCGGGCCAGTTCGGTGACGCCGGTCAGCTCGGCCACTTCCAGCATCCGCGCGTCGTTCACGTAGCGCGCGCCGAGGGTCAGGTTGTCGCGCAGGCTGCCGGAGATCAGCGGCATGTCGTGGGTGACGAAGCCGATCTGGTGGCGCAGGTCGGCGACGTCCAGTTGGCGCAGGTCGATGCCGTCCAGCAGCAGCTGGCCCTGCTCGGGGCTGTAGAAGTTCATCACCAGGCGCGCCAGGGTGCTCTTGCCCGAGCCGCTGCGGCCGATGATGCCGACCCGCTCGCCGGCGTTCAGCCGCAGGCTGACGTTGGCCAGCGCGGGCGCGGCCTGGTCGGGGTAGCTGAAGCTCACCCCGCGCACGTCGATGGCGCCCTTGATGTGGGTGCGCTCCAGCGGTTGCTGCTTGTTCTCCCGTTCCTGCGGCAGGCCCATGAGCGAGTCGGTGCTCTTCATGGTCAGCTGCGCCTGCTGGTAGCGGGTGATCAGCCCGGCGATCTGCCCCAGCGGCGCCAGCACCCGGCTGTTGAGCATGTAGCTGGCCACCAGGGCGCCGACGCTGAGGTTGCCGGCGATGATGCTGTAGACCCCGGCGATGATCATCGCCAGGCCGGCGAACTGCTGCAGAAACATGGTGCCGTTGGTGACCACGGCGGAGAGGAAGCGCGCGTGGCTGTCCAGGCGGGTGAGGGCGCCGTGGGTACGTTCCCAGCGGTGCTGGCGCTCGCTCTCGGCGCTGCAGGCCTTGAGGGTTTCCAGGCCCGAGAGGGTTTCGATCAGCAGTGCCTGGCGTTCCGCGCCCAGGGCCAGGCTGCGCTGCACGGTGTCGCGCAGGCGGGTCTGGATGATCCAGGCGAAGATCGCGGTAAGGGGGAAGGCGAACACCGGGATCACCACCAGCCAGCCGCCGAGCAGGCCGATCACCAGCAGCATGAGGATGGAGAAGGGCAGGTCGATGAGGCTGGTCAGGGTCACCGCGGTGAGGAATTCCCGCAGGCCCTGGAAGTCGTGGATGCTCTGGGCGAAGCCGCCGATGGTGGTGGGCCGCGCCTTCATCGACATGCCGGTGATGCGCTCGAACAGCGTGGCCGAGAGCACCACGTCGGTCTTCTTGCCGGCGGTGTCCAGCAGGTGCGCGCGCAGCACCCGCAGCAGCAGGTCGAAGCCGGTGCCGATGAGCAGGCCGATGGTCAGCACCCAGAGGGTGGAGGTGGCCTGGTTGGGCACCACGCGGTCGTAGGTCTGCATGACGAACAGCGGTACCAGCATGCCCAGCAGGTTGATCAGCAGGCTGGCCAGTACCGCATCGGTGTAGAGCCAGCGCGACAGCCGCAAGGTGTCGCGGAACCAGGATTTGACCCGGGGCACCAGGGGCGCGCGGGTCTCTTCCAGTTCATGGCGGGGGCGGGCGAAGAGGGCTTCGCCGCTGTACGCGGCGGCCAGCAGCTCGGGGTCGATCCACTGCTGGCCACCGTCGGACTCGCAGGGCAGGATCAGCGCGCGGCCGTCCTTGCCCCACTGGTTGAGCACCGCGCTGCGGCCGTCTTTCAACAGCAGCAGCACCGGCAGGTTGAGCGGTGAGATGGCCCCCAGCTCCCGGCGCAACAGGCGCCCTTGCAGGCCGACCCGTGCAGCGGCACGGGCCAGCAGGTCGGGTGTCAGTCGCTGGTTCGCCAGCGGCAGGCCGGCGGTGAGGCTGCCCCGGCTGGCGGGGCACTCATGCAGCCTGCACAGGATCAGCAAGCCGTCCAGCAACGGGTCGTCGTGGCTCTGCCGAGGGTCGACGGTGGCACCCGCCATTTCCATGGTGGTCATCTACTGCTACTCCCGAACCGCGGTTACTTCATTTCCGGCAGACGGGCTTCGCTCTTCACTTCAGAAGCGGCGATGGCCTCAGCCGGGACGACGACGTTCTGCCGGCGCAGCAGATCGCCCATGGCGGAGATCACGCGGAACATGGCGAACTCTTCGGTGTAGCGCACCTCGACGTAGCGCCGGTTGGCGGTGAAGAGTTCGTTGTCACTGTCGAGCAGGTCGAGCAGGGTGCGTTGGCCGAGGCCGAACTGCTGCTGGTACGCCTCGCGCACGCGCTGGGTGTAGTCGGCATAGTCACGCGCCTTGGGGGTTTGCTGGCGGGCGTTTTCCATGGCGTTCCAGGCCAGCGAGAGGTTCTCGTTGAGCACCCGCAGGGCGTTGTTGCGGATGTCCATGGACTGGTTGATCGAGTGCGCCGCCGCTTGCAGGCGGGCCTTGTCGCGCATGCCGTTGAACAGGTTGTAGTTCATCACCACGGCGGCTCGCCAGGTGTTGTAGTGGCCTTCATCGCCTTGCACGTTGTCGTCGGCGGTGGTGGCCAGCTCGGCGTCGAAGCGCGGGTAGAACGGCGACTTGGCCGACTCGTATTGCTTCTCCGCCGCCTGCACGTCGGCCTGGGCCGATTTCAGGAAGGGGTTGTTGTCCATCATGGTCTGGCGGGCGGCGAGCAGGTCCGCCGGCATTTCGCCGCGGATGGTCGCCGGGGTTTCCAGCTCGTCGGCCGGACGACCGACAGCGCTCAGGAAGTTGGCCTCGGCGTCGGCCAGGTTCACTTCCTCGGTGTAGAGGTTGTTCTCGGCCAGGGCCAGACGGGCGGCGGACTGGTCGGAGTCGGCCATGCTGCCGACGCCGCGCTGGCTGCGCAGGTTGATCTGGTCGCCCACGCGCTGGTGCGACTGCAGGTTGTTGCGGGCCAGGGCCACCATTTCACGACGCTTGAGCACTTCGAGGTACACCTCGATGGTGCGCAGCGCCAGGCTCTCGGATGTGCCCAGGGTGTAGTAGGCGCGGGAGTTGATCACCGCCTCGGTACGGCCCACCTCGTTAGGGGTGTTGAAGCCGTCGAAGAGCATTTGCCGCAGGCGCAACTCGGCGTTGCGGTAGTTCATCGTCTCCGTGTTGTGATCGCCCAGCGCGCGCGTGCTCGGACTATCGGTGTTTTCACGGCCCACGCCGGCTATCAGATCGACGGTCGGTAGATAGCCGCCCTTGGCGACCTTCTTCTCCTCGTCGGCGACGAGCCGTGCGTTGGCTGCTGCCCGGATCTCCGGGTGGTTGTCGAGAGTGCTCTGGATGGCCTCGGTGAGGTTCATCGCCTGGACCTGGGCGCTGGCGAGTGCCAACAGCATGCTGCTCCAGAGTGGGGTCATTGCTCGCATGAGAGGGTGTCTCCTTGTTCGATGCTCTTTTTACGGATCGCCATTTTTTTGGCGAAATCGCCTGTTCAACCGTTTCAGGCTTGTAACATCAGAGCTAAGAACATCTTTTGGAGAACCTAAGAAATTTTTTTCACATGGTTTATGCCGAAAAAATCTTATGCACTCCTCCGAATCGAGCACATCTTCTTTCCCTGTCAGCCGCGTTTATTGAGGCCTGCAGGGCCTTTTCGGCGAACGGCTTGGGTGGTCAAACCAGTTTCAGAGCCAAAGGGGCGGGGATGTTCTGATGGAGTAGTACGACACGGAGAATGAGTGACGATTTTTTGTCGCGAATTTTTTGACCTGAATACTGTCGTTCCATTCCGCTTCAGTTTTTCCTTTTTCCAGTCCCCGGTGCAGAACGGTCTTGGCCCTATTGCGATAGGTGTCGGCAGTGGTCGGCAGCGTGGTGGAGGAAGGATTCATGGCTACGGTAATCGGTGTCGTCAGTCGGGTAGTAGGCGAGGTGTTCGCGGTAGCAGGCGACGGAACGCGCCGGCCCCTGGTAGAAGGCGACAGGCTGTTCGCCGGCGAGCAATTGCTCACCGGTGCTGAAGGTGCGATTTCGGTGGCGCTGGCCAATGGCGGCGAGCTGACCCTGGGACGCGACAGCAGCATGAACCTGAGTACCCAGTTGCTGGCTACCGGCAACGGCGATGCCCCGGTCGACCCCACCGCTGACGCGCAGCAGCCGCAGCCGCCGAGCCAGCAGGACCTGACCGACGTGCAGCAACTGCAGGCCGCGATCGAGGCCGGCGCCGACCCGACCCAGACCGGTGAAGCGACCGCAGCAGGCCCCGGTGCCGGTGGTGCAGGCGGTGCAGGGGGGGTTGGCGGTGGCCACTCCTTCGTGCTGCTGTCGGAAACCGCCGGTGCGCTCGACCCGACCATCGGCTTCCCCACCGGCCCCATTACGGCGGGCCCGCTGTTCCCTGAGGCCGAGATTCTCGCGCCCACCGACTTCGGCCCTGATCTGACCGTGGTCTTCCTCGATGAAGAAGGCAGCGTCGTCACCGGCCCCGGTGTGGTGGACGAAGAAGCACTGGATGGCGGCGAGAGCGGTGGCGGCAACCCGGGCAGCAACCCCGGCAGCAACGCCGAGAGGACCTCGGGCACCCTGATCATCAATTCCCCCGACGGCATCGGCCGCATCGAAGTACTGGACGCCGCCGGCAACTGGATCAATGTCGCCGGTGGGGGCACCGTGCAGGGCACCTATGGCGTGCTGGTGTTCGATGCCGCCGGCAACTGGACCTACACCCTCACCGACAACAGCCTGGATCACAGCAACCCCAACGCCACCGGGGCCGAGGACCAGCTGTTCGATAACTTCAGCGTGCGCGTATTCGACCTCGACGGCGATGTGTCGCCCACCGTGCCGCTGACCATCGCCATCAACGACGACGGCCCCAGCGCCGGCCTGGACTTCTCCCGCGAAGGCGGCGAGGTGATCATCGACGAGAGCGCCGGCCTGCAGCCGGGCAGCAATGACGTCAGCGGCCCGCTGGCGGTGTTCGATGGCGTTGCCAATCCCTCCTCCGACATGCGCGCCTATGCCCAGGGCAACGCGCCTGCGGTGGTGGCCACCTATGAATTCGGCGCCGACGAAGGTGGCGCCACCGCCGTCTATTCCCTGGCCCTGATCGAAGGCGAGGGCGGTGAAGGCGAGCAGGGCCCGCAGGCGCAGGCCACCGGCCTCACCACCACCAGCGGCAGCCCCATCACCCTGAGTGTGGAAGGTGGCCTGGTGGTCGGCCGCGACGCCGACGGCAACGCCGCGTTCGCCATTTCCATCGACCCGGATACCGGTGTCATCAGCGTTGCCCAGTACCAGTCCCTGCATCACCCCGACGGCAGCGATGCCAATGACAGCATCGACCTCAGCGGCCTGATCCGCGCGGTGCTGACCGTCACCGACGGCGACGGCGACAAGGCCGTGGCCAGTGCCGACATCGGCCAGCTGATCCGCTTCGTCGATGACGGCCCCACCGCCAGCATCCAGACCAACGAAGGCGGGCGCGTCAGCCATGACGAAAGCGCCGGCCTGCAGAACGGCACCGTCACGCCCACCCCCGGCGGCGACGCCAACGACAACGACACCAATGCCCCATCGGTGGTCAGCCTGTTCAGCGGCGTGAGCAATACCGGCACCGACCTGTCCAGCACCGGTTACGCCACCAGCAATGGCGCGGTGGTGGATATCTCCGGCAGCAGCACGGGTGAGGACAACGAAGGCGCCACCACCGTGCTCAGCCTGTCCATCGTCGACGGCAACGGCAGTGACTCCGGCCTCACCACCACCGATGGCCAGACCATTCGCCTGTACCTGGAGAACGGCCTGATCGTCGGCCGCGTGGACGGTGGTGACACCGGCCCCGGCGCGGCGGCCTTCGCCATCGCCATCGGCCAGGACGGCAGCGTCAGCGTGGCCCAGTACATCTCCCTCAACCACCCCGACACCGGCAGCGCCGATGATGCCGTGACCCTGTCCGGCAAGGTCCGCGCGGTGGTCACCGTGACCGACGGCGACGGCGATGTGGACACCGCCCAGGTGGGCATCGGCGGCGCCATCCGCTTCGAGGACGACGGCCCCACCGCCGTGATCGAGCGGCTGGAAGGCGTGCGCGTCACCCATGACGAGAGTGCCGGGCTGCAGAACGGCACCGCGACCCCGACGCCCCAGGGCGATGCCCTGGATGACGACACCAGCAACCCGGATGTGATCGCCCTGTTCGCCGGCGTGAGCAATGTCGGTACCGACCTGTCGGGCTATGCCACCAGTGCCGGCCCCGTGGTCAGCACCGCCGGCACCAGCACAGGCGAGGACAACGAAGGCGCCACCACCGTATTGAGCCTGGAGATCACTGGCGGCGACGGCACCGATTCGGGCCTCACCACCACCGATGGCCAGGTCATCCGCCTTTATATGGAGAACGGCCTGATCGTCGGCCGCGTCGACGGTGGCGACCAGGGCCCCGGCGCCGCGGTGTTCGCCGTGGCCATGGGCCAGGACGGCACTATCAGCGTTGCCCAGTACATGTCGCTGAACCACCCGGACACCGGCAGCCGCGATGAGGGCGTCGACCTCGGCGGCCTGGTCAGGGCCGTGGTCACCGTCACCGACGGCGATGGCGATGTGGACGTGGCCACGGTCAACATCGGCGGAGCCATCCGCTTCGAGGACGACGCCCCCACCGCCAGCATCCAGGCGGTCGAAGGTGCGCGCGTCACCCACGACGAGACCCCCGGCCTGCAGAACGGCACCGCCACCCCGACCCCGGGCAACGACGCCAATGACAACGACACCAACAACCCCAGCGTGATCGCGCTGTTCAGCAGCGTGGCCGATGCCGGCACCGCGCTGGCGGCCGGCTATGCCACCAGCAACGGCCCGGTGGTCGACGCCTCCGGCAGCAGCACCGGTGAAGACCAGGAGGGCGCGACCACCGTGCTCAGCCTGGAAGTGCAGGACGCCGACTCGGGCCTCACCACCCTGGACGGCTCGTCCATCGTGCTCACCGTGGAGAACGGGCTGATCGTCGGCCGCGTGGACGGCGGCACCTACAACGGCCAGGCCGCGTTCGCCGTGGCCATCGGCCAGGACGGCAGCATCAGCGTCGCCCAGTACATTCCGCTGCAGCACCCGGATACCGCCAGCCATGACGACGCCCTGAACCTCTCCGGCAAGATCCGCGCCGTGGTCACCGTCACCGACGGCGATGGCGACGTGTCGACGGACTCCGTCGGCATCGGTGGCGCCGTGCGCTTCGAGGACGACGGCCCCACCGCCACCCAGGTGACCGCCACCAGCGTGCTGGACGACGAAGGCCTGAACGGCGGCATCAACGGCGGCCCCGGCGATGTCGCGGACGCCCACACCAGCACCAGCGGCAGCCTGGGCTACGACGCCGGCGCCGATGGCCTGAAATCCATCGAGCTCACCGGGCCCACCAGCCTGGGCAGCGAGAGCGTGACCTCAACCTGGAACGCCTCGACCAACACCCTGACCATCAGCAGCGCCCGTGGCGACCTGATGACCGTGGTGCTGACCGACCTGGCCACCGGCGCCTACACCGTCAACCTGCTGAAACCGCTGATGCACACGGTGAGCGGCACCGAGGACAACATCACCCTCAACGTCGGCTACAAGGTCACCGACGGCGATGGCGACACCGCCGACGGTTCCCTGGCGGTGACCATCAACGACGACACCCCGACCTTGCAGGTGGGCGCTCTGGACCTGAACTCCTCGGTGACCTTCGTCGGCACCGATGCCGGCTACAGCAACAGCTATGGCTACTACATCAAGGGCGACGACGGCACCCCGCTCAGCGGCAAGGTGATCTGGGCCAACGTCCATGACCAGGGCAACGGCGACACCTTCGACCTGGGCAACCTGGACCCGGCCAGCACCGGCTTCTTCATCATCCCCGACGGCGGGGCCAATGGCGGCCTGGCCAACGGCGCCGACATCACCTTCCAGCTGGTGGGCGGCAAGTGGCAGGCTTTCATCGGCAGCACCCCGCTGACCGGCGCCGACGGTGCCAACGTGCTGTTCAGCGACGCCACCCTCAACCCCGGCGGCTCGCACCTGCAGGACACCGGCAACGCCGGCAACCAGAACTGGGAAGACAAGACCGCCACCTCCGATTACGACTACAACGACGTCAGCACCAGCGTCACCTGGGGCTCGACCCTGCAACTGCAGGTGGATGAGACCAACCTCGGGCTGGGTGCCACGGCCACCGCCAGCGCTGATTTCAGCGGCCTGTTCAACGTGCAGCCCGGTGCCGATGGCCTGGGCAGCCTGGACTACGGGCTGGAAGTCACCAACCCGGCCTCCGGGCTGGTGGACACCGAGACCGGCGATGACGTGGTGCTGTTCCTGGAGAACGGCCAGGTCGTGGGCCGCGTCGGCGACGCCAGCGGCGAAGTGGTCTTCACCCTGACCGTGGGCGCGGACGGCAAGGTCACCCTCGAGCAGCTGCGTGCCATCGAGCACCCGACCTCCGATCCGGACGAAGCGGCCTTCCTCGGCTCCGGCCACGTCAAGCTCAACCTGACGGTGACCGACGGCGACGGCGACACCGCCAGCGGCGGCCTGGACATCGGCAAGGTCATCAGCTTCCGCGACGATGCCCCGAGCATCAGCGCCGGCGAGATCGCCAGCGGCGAGCTGCAGGTGGATGAAACCAACCTGCTGGTGGACAAGACCGTCGACTACAGCACCGCCTTCACCTCCAGCTACGGCGCCGACGGTGCCGGCAGCATCAGCTACACGCTGGCCATCAGTGCCACGGGTGCCGACAGCGGCCTGAAGGACACCGCCAGCGGCAGTGACATCAAGCTGTACCTGGAGGGCGGGCAAGTGGTCGGCCGCGTGGGCGGCCCGGCCGGGGCGATTTCCTTCACCGTCACGGTGGACGCCGACGGCAAGGTCACCCTCGACCAGAAACTGGCCATCGTCCACCCCACCAGCGACCCGGACGAGGCCACCGGTCTTTCTGCCGACCTGGTGAAACTGGTGGCGACCATCACCGACAAGGACGGTGACTCCAGCAATGCCACCCTCAACCTGGGCAACGCCATCAGCTTCAAGGACGACGGCCCGAACATCGACCCGGGCCAGGTCGCCAGCGGCAGCCTGCAGGTGGATGAAACCGTCCTCGGCACCGATGCCACCCGTGACTTCAGCGGCTCGTTTACCCACGCCTTCGGCAACGATGGCGCCGGCACCATCACCTATGCGTTGACCATCAGCGCACCGGGTGCCGATACCGGACTGAAGGACACGGCCAGCGGCAGCGACATCAAGCTGTACCTGGAGAACGGGGAGGTGGTCGGCCGCGTCGGCGACCAGAGCGGCGCCATTTCCTTCAAGGTCACGGTGGACGCCGACGGCAAGGTCACCCTCGATCAGAAACTGGCCATCGTCCATTCGCCCAACACCGGCCCGGACCAGGCCACCGGTCTGTCTGCGGCTGATCTGGTGAAACTGACGGCGACCATCACCGACAAGGACGGTGACACCGACAGCGCCACGGTGAACCTGGGCAATGCCATCAGCTTCAAGGATGACGCGCCCAGCATCCGTGCGGCCGAAATTCCGGCGGACAGCCTGCAGGTGGATGAAACCTTCCTCAACAGCAACAGCACCACGGACTTCAGCTCCGCCTTCATCAAGAACTACGGCGCCGACGGYGCCGGCAACATCGGCTACACCCTGGAGGTCAAATCCAGCGGCGCCGACAGCGGCCTGAAGGACACCGCCACCGGCGGCGACATCAAGCTGTACCTGGAAGGGGGCGAAGTGGTGGGCCGTGTCGGCAGCGACACCGGCGCCGTCGCTTTCAGGGTCACGGTGGATGCCTCGGGCAACGTCACCCTCGACCAGGTGCGTGCCATCGTCCACTCGCCCAACACCGGGCCGGACCAGGCCACCGGCCTCTCTGCGGCCGACCTGGTAAAACTGGTGGCCACCATCACCGACAAGGACGGTGACGCCAACAGCGCCAGCCTCAACCTCGGCAATGCCATCAGCTTCAAGGACGACGCCCCGACCATCAGCGCCGGCCAGGTCGAAGCCGGCAGCCTGCAGGTGGACGAAACCGTTCTCGGCACCGATGCCACCCGTGACTTCAGCGGTTCCTTCACCCGCAACTACGGCGCCGACGGTGCCGGTACCACCACCTACGCCCTGGACGTCAAGGCCGCAGGCGCCGACAGCGGCCTTAAAGACTCCGCCACTGGCAGCGACATCAAGCTGTACCTGGAAGGCAATGCCGTGGTCGGCCGTGTCGGCAGCGACACCGGTGCCGTCGCCTTCAGGGTCACGGTGGATGCCGACGGCAAGGTCACCCTCGACCAGAAACTGGCCGTGCTGCACACCCCCAACAGCGGCCCGGATCAGCCTACCGGCCTCTCCGCCGCCGACCTGGTGAAACTGACCGCGACCATCACCGACAAGGACGGTGACGCCAGCAGCGCCACCCTCAACCTGGGCAATGCCATCAGCTTCCGTGACGACGCGCCCACCGCCGGCAACAGCACCGCTCCGAACGTGCTGGACGACGAAGGCCTGTCCGGCGGCATCAACGGCGGGCCCGGCGATGTGGCCGGCGCCAGCACCAGCACCAGCGGCACGCTGAACTACAGCGCCGGCGCCGACGGGCTGAAGTCCATCGAACTGACCGGGCCCACCAGCCTGGGCAGCGAGAGCGTGACCTCCACCTGGAACGCCTCGACCAACACCCTGACCATCAGCAGCGCCCGCGGCGCCCTGATGACCGTGGTGCTGACCGACCTGGCCAGTGGCGCCTACACCGTCAACCTGCTGAAACCGCTGATGCACACGGTGAACGGCACCGAGGACAACATCACCCTCAACGTCGGCTACAAGGTCACCGACAAGGACGATGACTCGGCCACCGGCAGCCTGGCCGTGACCATCAACGACGACACCCCGACCATCCAGGTCGGCGCCCTGGACCTCAACTCCTCGGTGACCTTCGTCGGCAGCTCGGCCGGCTACAGCAACAGCTATGGCTACTACATCAAGGGCGACGACGGCACCCCGGTCAGCGGCAAGGTGATCTGGGCCAACGTGCACAGCCAGACCGCTGGCGACACCTCCGACATCAGTGGCCTGGACCCGGCGCACACCGGCTTCTTCATCATCCCCAACGGCGGCGCCAACGCCGGGCTGGCCAATGGTGCGGAAATTACCTTCCAACTGGTGGGCGGCAAGTGGCAGGCCTTCGTCGGCAGCACCCCGCTGACCGGCGCCGACGGTGCCAACGTGCTGTTCAGCGACGCCACGCTGAACCCCGGCGGCTCGCACCTGCAGGACACCGGCAGCGCCGGCAACCAGAACTGGGAGGACCAGACCAACTCGTCCGACTACGACTACAACGACGTCAGCACCAGCGTGACCTGGGGCGCCACCCAGCAGTTGCAGGTGGACGAGTCGAACCTGGCGCTGAACGCCACCGCTGATTTCAGCGGCCTGTTCAACGTGCAACCGGGTGCCGACGGCCTGCAGAGCCTGGCCTACAAACTGACCGTGCAGGACGCCAACTCCGGCCTGGTGGATACCGCCAGCGGGCAGAACGTGGTGCTCAGCGTCAACGGCGCAGGCGTGGTCGAAGGGCGTACCGCCACCGGCAACGACCTGGTGTTCACCCTCACCGTGGGTGCGGACGGCAAGGTCACCCTTGACCAGCTCCGCTCCATCGTCCATCCGACCTCTGATCCGGACGAGGCCAAGTTCCTTGGCTCGGGCCATATCAGCCTGAGTGCCACCGCCACCGATAAGGACGGCGATACGGCCACCGGCAACCTGGACATCGGCAAGGTCATCAGCTTCAAGGACGACGCCCCGGCCACCGGCACCAACCAGACGGTGCAGCTGGACGACGACGCACGGCCCAACGGCATCCCCGGCGGTACCGGCGACGACGCCGACTCGCAGAATGCCACCGGCACCCTCAGCCATAGCTATGGCAACGACGGTGCGGGCAGCATCAGCTGGGTCAACACCGGCGCACCGGCAGGCTTCACCTACGAGACCTCGGGCAACAACCTGGTGATCAAGCAGGGCACCACCACCGTACTGACGGTGACCCTGACCAATAGCCAGACCGGTGCCTACTCGGTGGTGCAGAACGCGCCGATCCACCACGCCGATGGCGACAACGAGAACAACCAGGCCTTCCAGCTCACCTACAAGGTCACCGACAAGGACGGTGACAGCGCCAACGGCACCCTGAACATCAACGTCGACGACGACACCCCGGTGGCGAAGAACGACGTGGCGACCGTGGGCGAAAGCGTGGCGCCGGACATCAACATGGTGTTCGTGCTGGACTTCAGCGGCAGCATCAGCAAGTCCGAACTCGGGCAGATGCTCGATGCCGTGAAGGCTGCTGCCCAGGCGCTGTTCACCGGTAACACCGGTGATGTGCAGATGCAGGTGGTGGCCTTCTCGGGAGACGCCAAGTCCTACGCGCCGGTGACCAGCTATGCGGCCTTCGAAAGCCTGATCAACTCCCTCGACCCGAACGAGCCCGGTGGCGTGCGCCCCTATGACGGCAACACCGACTTCACTGCGGCCATCGAGAAGACCATGGATGCCTTCAACCCGCTTCCGGGCTGGAACAACCAGGTCGTGTTCATCAGCGACGGCAACCCCAACGAGCAGACCCAGAGCGGCAATGCGCTGCTCAACCAGACGGCCACCGACTGGCAGCAGTTCATCAACGACAACGGCATCAACGTCACCACCATCGGTATCGGTGACGGCATCGACAACGACAACCTGCAGGACGTCGATCTCGACGGCAGCGGCTCGCCCATCCTGATCGGGGACTTCTCCGACCTGGTGGACACCCTGCTCGACCAGGTCAGCACCGGCATGGTTTCCGGCAACGTGCTCAATGGCAGCGATGGCGTCGCCGGCACCGCCGACGACGACGGCTTCGGCGCCGACGGCAAGGGCGGTATCAAGTCCCTGACCGTCGATGGCGACGTGTATACCTGGAACGGCAGCAATGCTACCGCCCAGTTGAACATCACCACCGACCTGGGTGGCAAGCTGGCCTTCAACTTCGCCACCGGCGCCTGGAGCTACACCGCGCCGAGCGGGTTGACCGGCAATACCGCCGAGCAGATCGGCTACACCATCGTCGACTCCGACGGTGACCCGTCCAGTGCCACGCTGACCATCAACATCACCGCCGCGAACGACGCGCCGGTGGCGGTCAACGACACCTTCAGCACCAACGAAGACACCTCGGTGACCATCACCAGCGCAGGCCTGTTCGGCGCCGATGGCACCGGGCCGGTGAACGACCACGACGCGGACTCCAGCGCCTTCACCACCATCAAGGTGACCCAGCTGGCGAGCAACGGCGTGCTGCAGTTCAACGGCGCCGTGGTGACCCTGAACCAGGTGATCAGCATCGCCGACATCAACGCCGGCAAGCTGGTGTTCGTGCCGGACGGCAACGAGAACGGCGCGCCCTATGCGACCTTCAAGTACCAGGTCAGCGACGGCAGCACCTACAGCAACGTGGCCACGGTGACCATCAACGTCGAGGCGGTCAACGATGCGCCGGTGGCGGTTGACGACAGCTTCAGCACCAACGAGGACACGGCCGTCACCATCACCGCCAACGGGCTGTTCGGCGCCGATGGCACCGGGCCGAACAACGACAGTGATGTCGATTCGGGTGCCTTCGACAACATCAAGGTGACCCAGCTGGCCACCGACGGTGTGCTCAAGCTCAACGGCGTGGCCGTGACCTTGAACCAGGTGATCACCCTCGCCGATATCAACGCCGGCAAGCTGGTGTTCGTGCCCGATGGCAACGAGAACGGCTCGCCCTATGCCACCTTCCAGTACCAGGTGAGCGACGGCAGCCTCTATAGCAACACGGCCACCGTGACCATCACCGTCAACCCGGTGAACGATGCGCCGGTGGCGGTCAACGATACCTTCAGCACCACCGAGGACACCTCGGTGACCATCACCGCCGCCGGGCTGTTCGGCGCCGATGGCACCGGGCCGGACAACGACAGCGACGTAGACTCCAGCAGCTTCGCCAACATCAAGGTGACCCAGCTGGCCAGCAACGGCGTACTGCAGTTGAACGGCGTGGCCGTGACCCTCGGCCAGGTGATCAGCGCCGCTGACATCAACGCCAACAAGCTGGTGTTCGTGCCGGATAGCAACGAGAACGGCTCGCCCTATGCCACCTTCCAGTACCAGGTGAGCGACGGCAGCCTCTACAGCAACACGGCGACCGTCACCATCAATGTCTCGGCGGTGAACGATGCGCCGGTGGCGGTCAACGACACCTTCACCACCACCGAAGACAACGCGGTGACCATTACCAGCACCGGGCTGTTCGGTACCGATGGCACCGGGCCGCTGAACGACAGCGACGTCGACTCCGGCGCCTTCACCGACATCAAGGTGACCCAGCTGGCTACCGACGGCGTGCTCAAGCTCAACGGCGTGGCGGTGACCCTGAACCAGGTGATCAGCATCGCCGACATCAACGCCGGCAAGCTGGTGTTCGTGCCGGACGGCAACGAGAACGGCGCGCCCTATGCCACCTTCCAGTACCAGGTGAGCGACGGCAGCCTCTACAGCAATACGGCCACGGTGACCATCAACGTCACGGCGGTGAACGACGCGCCGCTGCTCGACCTGGACGGCAACGACAGCGCCGGTGTGGTGGGTACGGGTTACCAGACCACCTACACCGAAGGCACTGCCGCGGTGGCCATCGCCGATATCGACACCCTGGTGACCGATATCGACAACAGCACCATCGCCTCGGCCAAGGTCGTGCTGACCAACGCCCAGGCAGGGGATGTGCTGACCGCCACCGGCCTGCCGAGCGGCATCACCGGTGTGGTGGACACCAGCGTCGCCGGCAAGATCACCGTCACCCTCACCGGTGTCGCCACCAAGGCGGCCTACGAGACGGCGATCGAGACCATCCGCTACTCCAGCACCAGCACCAACCCGAGCACCACGCCGCGCAACGTGACGGTGGTGGTCAACGACGGTGCGACCGACTCCAACACCGCGCAGACCACCATCAAGGTGGTGGCGGTGGACAACGGGCCGGATGCCAAGAACGATGTCGCCAACGTGGTCGAAGGCCATGGCCAGGACTTCAATGTGGTCTTCGTCCTCGACTTCAGCGGCAGCATCGACAACACCGAGCTGAACCAGATGCTGACGGCGGTCAAGCAGGCGGGCGCCGAGCTGTTCGACGGCACCTCGGGGCATGTGCAGCTGCAGATCGTGGCGTTCTCCTCGACCGCCACCTCTTATGTGCCGGTCACCAGCGTCGAGGCCTTCAGCTCGCTGATCGACAGCCTCAACCCGAATGCCGGTGGGGTCCGTCCGTTCGACGGCAACACCGACTTCACCGCAGGTATCCAGCAGACCATGAGTGCCTACACCCCGATCTCGGGCTGGAGCAACCAGGTCGTGTTCATCAGCGACGGCAACCCCAACGAGCAGACCGGTACCGGTGGCAACTCGCTGACGGATGCCACCTCGACGGCCTGGAACACCTTCGTCGACAGCAATGGCATCAACGTCACCACCGTGGGCATCGGCGACGGCATCAACAATGCCCGCCTGCAGGACGTCGACCTCGACGGCCAGGGTTCGCCGCTCAACGTGGCCGGCTTCGGCCAGCTGGTGGACGCGCTGCTCGGCCAGGTGGTCGGTGGCGATGTCTCCGGCAACGTGCTCTGGGGCAGCGATGGCGTCAGCGGTACCGCGGACGACGACAGCTACGGCGTTGACGGGGCCGGCTACATCAAGTCGGTCACCATCGGCAGCGTCACCTACACCTGGAACGGCACCTCGACCATCACCCCGAGCAGCGGCTCGCCGATTTCCGGCAGTGTGCTGACCGGTATCGAGACGCCGGAACACGGCAAGCTGACCTTCAACTTCGCCACCGGTGCGTGGAGCTACGTGGCGCCCGACGGGCTCACCAGCAACCTCACCGAGCAGTTTGGCTACAGCCTGGTGGATTCCGATGGCACCACCGACACCGCGACCCTGACGGTCAACGTGACCGACGCCAACAGTCCACCGGCCGGTGCGGACGCGACCCTCAGCCTGCTGGAAGATGCCAGCCACGTGCTCAGTGCGAGCAGCTTCGGCTTCTCCGATGCTGAGGGCGACAGCTTGGCTGCCGTGAAGATCACCACCCTGCCCACCGCCGGTCAGCTCACCCTGAACGGCAGCGCCATCAGTGCCGGGACCACCGTCTCGGTGGCTGATATCAACGCCGGCAAGCTGGTCTTCACCCCGGCGGCGAATGCCAGCGGCACCGGCTACGCCAAGTTCACCTTCCAGGTGCAGGACGACGGCGGCACGGCCAACGGCGGGGTCAACCTCGACCCGAACCCCAACACCATCACCTTCAACGTCACCGCGGTGAACGATGCGCCGGTGCTGGGTGGCATGGGCGGTACGCTGAACTACACCGAGAACGCCGGCGTGAAGATCATCGACAGCAGCGTCACGCTGAGCGATGTCGACTCGCCGAACTTCAACGGTGGCTCGCTGGTGGTGGCCTTCACCGCCAACGGCACGGCAGCCGACCAGCTGTCGGTGGTCAACCAGGGCACCGGTAGTGGCCAGCTCAACGTGAGCGGCAGCAACCTGCGCCTCGGCTCCACCAACATCGGCACCATCGCCGGCGGCACCAACGGCAGCAGCCTGACGATCAGCTTCACCAACAACCTGGCGACCCTCGCCGTGGTCCAGGCGCTGATCCAGCAGATCGCCTACGCCAACACCTCCGACAACCCGTCCACCCTGGACCGTACCCTGAGCTTCACCGTCAAGGATGGCGACGGCACCGCCAACGGCGGCGTCGACAGCGCCTCGGCCATCGCCTACGTGCACCTCAATGCCGTGAACGATGCACCGGTCGCCAACGCCGACCACGTGGTGGCCTACAACGCCTCGGTGGTGGTGCCGGACTGGGCGCTGCTGTGGAACGACAGCGATGCAGACAGCAATGTCCTTTCGCTGAACAGCGTCGGCGGTGCCAGCGGTGGTTCGGTCTCCCACAGCGGCAGCGGGCTGGCGGGCACCACCAGCTTCACCGACAGCGGCTCGGTGGGTGGCTCGTTCACCTACACCACCAAGGATGAGCAGGGGGCGGTCAGCAGCTCCGGTGCGGTCGAGGTCGACCGGGACAACAGCGGCACGATCGGCAGTTCGGGTGACAGCAGCGACCAGATCGTCATCGACAACAGTGCGCTCGGGAACACGCTGGCCGGTGGCAGTGGCAATGACGTGCTGATCGGCGGGGTCGGCAATGACACCCTCAACGGCAACAACGGCAACGACCTGCTGGTAGGGGGCGCCGGTGACGACGCGCTCAACGGCGGCGGCGGGATCGACACCGCCAGCTACGTCGACGCCACCTCCGGCGTGACGGTGAGCCTGGCATCGGCTGCTGCGCAGAACACCGGCGGTGCGGGCACCGACACCCTGTCGGGGATCGAGAACCTGATCGGCTCCAACTTCGGCGATGTGCTCACCGGCAACTCAGGTGACAACACGCTGAGCGGGTTGGCGGGCAACGACACCCTGATCGGCAACGGTGGCAACGACATCCTCAGTGGCGGCGACGGGGCCGACACCTTCAAGTGGCAGGCGGGCGAGACGGGACTGACCCATATCACCGACTTCACCAAGGGTGTGGATTCGCTGGACCTGTCCCAGCTGCTCTCCGGCGAACATGCCAACCTGGGCAGCCTGAGCCAGTACCTGACCTTCAGCTTCGGGGCCAGCACCACCATCACGGTGGACTCCAATGGCGCCGGTGCCGGGGCCACGGGGCCGACCATCGTGCTCGACGGCATCAACCTGCAAACCTCCTACGGGGTGGCGGATGCTGGCGGTGTGATCTCCGGCATGCTGGGCGATGGCACGTTGAAGGTTGACGTCTAAGCTCTGTAAACGAAGCGGCCCGCCACCTCTCCGGGTGGCGGGCCTTTTTTATGCGGATTGGGGAGAGCAGTCCATGGTGTACGTACAGCGAGATGAGCGGGGCCGGGTGCTGCGGGTCGAGTCGGAGCCTTTCGAGCACATGACCCACAGCATGCCGGCCGCAGATCCGGAGGTGCAGAGCTGGCTGGCCAGCCGTTCGCTGCACGAGCACCTGATGTCGCTGCAGCATTCCGACCTGGAGCTGGTGCGGGTGATCGAGGACCTTGTCAGTGTCCTCGTCGACCGTGGCGTGATGCGCTACACCGACCTGCCCGAAGCCGCACGCAACAAGCTCCAGCACCGTGCCCAGGCTCGCGCCCAGGTGGAGGGGCTCGGCAGCCTGGTGCAGGACGAGGGGCGTTTGCCGTATTGAGGCCTGCTCGCCAGGGGCGGAGTCCTGCGCGAAAGGGGGCGGGCGGGTGCCTGGCCCATCGCGGTTGAAACCGCTCCCACGGGTGAAATGAATGGCAAAAGATAATGCCCCGGAGGCGACAGAACCGGCGCCTGCCGTTGCGTTCTATTGCGCGACGGCTCCTCGGTTCACCGAGGGTGACCCGGGTTGCGGCCGTCATGTCCTCTTCAGGAGCGATACGCGAGATGGCGACAAAAGCGGGTGTCTTCACCAGACGAGTGTTGGGCGTGCTTTTGACTGTGGTGGCGCTTGGGGCGGTGACGGCCCATGCGGTGGATTACGACCTGGATAACGATGGCTATCGTGATGCCCAGTTCGGTGGCAGCGACCACGACCTGGACAACGACGGCTACCGCGATGCCCAGTTCGGCGGCAGTGACCATGACCTGGACAACGACGGCTATCGCGATGCCGAGTTCGGTGGCAGCGACCATGACCAGGACAACGATGGTTATCGCGATGCGCAGTTCGGCGGCAGTGACCATGATCTGGACAACGATGGTTACCGTGACGCCCAGTTCGGTGGCAGTGACCATGACAGCGACAACGACACCAACCGTGATGATTAAGCGGCTCCACCCGTAACGAGAACGCCCGCAGATGCGGGCGTTTTCTTTTGCGGACGGCCTGGTGGGCTGAAGCCCACCCTGGGTTGTGGGAGCGAATTCATTGGCTCTGTCGGCGTTAGCTGTTGTGGTTTTAATGCAGGCGCTCAAGCACGACCCTTTCCGGGCGCCCAAGGGTTCGTGCCACCGCCACCCCATGGGTTTCGCTTCGCTCTACACCATCCTACGAAAGCCTGTGCGCACCACGTGGCGATGCGCTGGACGAAGAAAGTTGGAGCAGCCGCCAACGCCCCTCCAGGAGGCCGAACGCAGTCGTTGCGCCGGGGGACGAGCGGCAT